>DATJWN010000391.1:0-13624 GCA_035501235.1 Reyranella sp. | reverse complement strand
TCGGGGTCGGTCGACATGCGCGCGAAGCTACGCGCAGGCGCTCACGACACACGATTATGATCAATGGAGCGCCGGCCCTGGCCCGAATGCCGGGCATTTGCGAGGGACCTTCGGACGGTAAAGGTCCCCCAACTTCGTTCGGGATGACGCCTTTATCCGAACGTGAACGCGAAGGCCTCGACGCCCGGATCGAGGAACTGGATCTCGAAGGTGCGGTCCTGGACCGCGCCCTTCTGGCGGACGAGCTGGTAGAGGCGGTGGCTGTCGACCGTGCCATTGCCGTCGGCGTCGGTGTCGCTGCCATGGGCGTCGCCGGGCGGCTTTCCGTCGATCAGGACCTTGTAGCGGACGGGCTTGCCGTCCTTCGTGCCCAGCACGAGATGCAGGTCGCGGGCGTGGAAGCGATAGACGATGCGGCCGCCCGGCTGGACCAGCGTCGCGCGCTCGTCGTGGATGTTCCAGGTGCCGTCGAGCGCCCACTGGTTCAGCGCCAGCGACTGCGGCACCGAGTACATGCGGTCGATTTCCTGCGCCACCTGCTCGGGCGAGGCGAAGTTCTCGGCGCGGCCGTAGCCGAGATAGGTCTCGGGCGATTTGAGATCGCGCGCATCGGCCGCCATCTCCGCGCCGCTGGTCACGAGGGGCGCGGACACGCCGACGACGGCCGTGTCGACGTCCTTGCGGCCGGCCTCGGCCAGCAGCTTCTGGATGATGCGCTCGGACTCCTCGTACTCGCCCTCGCCGAAATGGTGATGGCGGACGCGGCCCTCGGCGTCGATGAAATAGTGCGCCGGCCAGTATTCGTTCTGGAAGGCGCGCCAGATCGCGTAGTCGCTGTCGACGGCCACGGGATAGGTGATGCCGAGATCGGCGACCGCCTTCTTGACGTTGTCGACAGAGCGCTCGAAGGCGAACTCGGGCGTGTGGACGCCGATCACCACCAGGCCCTTGTCCTTGTACTTCTCCGCCCATGCCTTCACGTAGGGGATGGCGCGCAGGCAGTTGATGCAGGAGTAGGTCCAGAAATCGATCAGCACGACCTTGCCCTTCAAGCCCTCGCGCGTGAGCGGCGGCGAGTTCAGCCAGGCCGTCGCTCCGTCGAGCGGCGGCATGGGCGGCGCCGTCGGCTCGGCCGCGGGGGCTGGGGGCGCCGCAGGCTTGGCCTGCATCTTCATGCTCATCGCCGAATTGTCGCCCTTCATGCTCATCGACATGGCGCCGCCGCCGGCCTCAGCCTGCTGCTGGCCGAGCTTGTCGATCAGCCCCTGCTCCAGCTCCGAGGTGCTGCCGAGCGAGAGGCGCGTCAGGAAACCGGTGTCCGCACCGAACAGGATCGCCACGACACTCACGAGAACCGCGACGCCCAGCCCCTTGCGGATCCATTCGCCCGCGCCCAGCGAACGCTTCATCGCCGCGAACACCTTGCCGCCGATCAGCAGCGCCACGGCGAGCGAGGTCGCCGCCCCCAGCGCATAGGCGAGCAGCAGCAGCGAGGTCTCGACGCTGGCGCCATTCAGCGCCGCGCCGGTCAGGATCAGGCCCAGGATCGGACCGGCGCACGGCGCCCACAGCAGGCCCGTCGCGATGCCGAGCAGGAACGAGGGAAGCGCCGAGCGCTGGTCCACGCCGCCCGCACTCTCCGACAGGCGCGCGCCGGCGGCGACCAGCGGCCGTGTCAGGCGATCGGCAACGGACGGGAACAGCAGGGTGACGCCGAACACCGCCAGCACGGCGATGGCGATCCAGCGGCCGGCCTCGTTGGCATGCGCCACCCAGCCGCCCGCGACGGCGGCGACGGTCGCCACCACCACGAAGGTCGCGGCCATGCCGAGCAGCAGCGGCAGGCCGCTCGTGGCGAAGGGCTTGTCGGCGCGGGCGAAGACGAAGGGCAGCACCGGCAGGATGCACGGGCTGATGATCGTCAGCACGCCGCCCGCATAGGCGAGTGCCAGCAGCAGCAGCATGCGGCCTACGACGATTGCGACTGGAAGGTGAGCGCGAGCCCGTTCATGCAGTAGCGCTGGCCGGTCGGCGGCGGCCCGTCGGGGAAGACATGGCCGAGATGGCCGCCGCACTGCGCGCAATGCACGGCGGTGCGCTCCATGCCGAGCGTGTGGTCGTCCTCGGTGCCGACGGCGTCCTTGAGCGGCGCGTAGAAGCTCGGCCAGCCGGTGCCGCTGTCGAACTTGGTGCTCGAGGCGAAGAGCGGCAGCGCGCAGCCCGCGCAGGCGAAGGTGCCGGCGCGATGCTCGTCGTTCAGCGGGCTCGAATAGGGCCGCTCGGTGCCCGACTTGCGCAGGATGGCGTACTGGCCGGGCGTCAGCTTGGCCCGCCATTCGGCGTCGGTCAGCGTGACCTTGAACTTGCCCTCCGCGTGAGCGCGCAGGCCCATCAGCAACGTCGAGGCGGCAACTCCGGCCAGCAGGAAGGCGCGACGGTTCGGCATGGTCATCTCCTCAAGCACTTTGCCCGATCTATTGGCCGATTGGGGCGAGATCGCGTCAGATCACGCAGGTTTGACGGTTGGGGAGATTATAGGGAGCCCCCTCCGTCAGCGTAAGACGCTGACACCTCCCCCGGGACGGGGGAGGGAGAGACGCGTTAGATTTCGCGCATGCAACAGGATCGCGCTCCCGTCTGGATCTGGATGGCCGGAGCCGCCGGAGTGGCGGCCGTGATCGCGGCCGGCGTGCTGACGGTCTGGGGCGCGGGCGCGGGCGGCACCAACTTCGCGCTGATGGTGACGGCGCGCTGGTCTTTCCTGCTGTTCTGGCTCGCCTATGCCGGCGGCGGCCTCGCCGTGCTGTCGAGCGGCGCCCGGCCCATCGCCGCGCACGGCCGCGAGCTCGGCCTCTCCTTCGCCGCCGCGCATCTCATCCATATCAGCCTGGTCGCCTGGCTGGTCTGGATCGGCAAGCCGCCCAACCGCGAGGTCTTCGTCTTCTTCGTGCCGCCGCTGATCGTGCTCTACCTGATCGCGCTCGCCTCGATCCCGGCATTGTTCCGCAAGTTGCCGCACTGGGCCTGGGCGATCCTGCGCACCGGCGGCATGAGCTACATCCTCTACGCCTTCGCCGCCGATTTCCTGAACGAGCCGTTCAATCTGAACCCGCGGCACGTCGTCTTCTACGCGCTCTTCGCGCTGATGTGCGTCGTGGCGCCGCCGCTCCATCTTCTCTGGCTGATCTCGCCGCTGTGGCAAACGAAACGCGCAGCGCGCTAGGGGTTTGCCTATTGCACACGGTATGCTATTCGAGACGCCGCACCGGAGGTCGCGGGGGCGCCTGCGGATTGCGTCGAAGTTCGTTCGTCGTTCGTGTGTCAGCCCCATGCCCCTCCTCGTCGAGATCGATCATCAGAAGCGTTTCGTCACCATCACGGCCACCGGCCTGGTCGTGCTGCAGGACATCCTCGACTATTTCGACCGGCTGATCGCGGGCAACGCGATGCCGTATCCCAAGCTGTTCGACGCGCGCAGCTGCGAGGCGAGCTTCAGCGACCAGGACATCCGCATCGTCGGCGCCAAGATGCTGGTCTATGCCGCCTACGATCCGCGCGGCCCCGTGGCGATGGTGGCGCCCAAAGGCGCGATGCAGGACCTGCTCCGGAGCTTCCTGGCGGCGGCGGGTCCGTCGGAGCGCCCGGCGATGATCTTCGACCGCCTGGAAGATGCGCACGGCTGGCTGCTGGCGTTTCCGATGCGCTAGCAGCGTTTGCCTCCCCATTCATATGGGAAGGTGGCCCGCAGGGGTCATGAGCCACGAGCGAGATCTCATTTCGGACTCTTGACCCCATCGCCCCGTATGACGGGGCACTTCCCCATGTGCATGGGGAAGGGAGCTAGGGGGCGTCGAGCTCTTCCAGCATCCTGTCGGCTTCGGCCTGCAGCGCGTCGAGGCAGGCGAGCAAGGTGTCGACGGAGCCCGTAGGCAGCGCGCCCAAAAGTCTTTTCTGGCGGCGGCGGGCGTTGGCCATGATCTGGTCGTGCACCTCCTCGCCCGCTTTGGTCAGGCTGACGAGCGTGCGGCGCTTGTCTTCTTTATCCGCAACGCCGCGCAGGAAGCCGCGGCGGCGGAGCTTCTCGACGGTGAGGCCGACCCAGGCCTTGTCGGTCGCCAGCACGCGGCTGATGTCGCGCGCCGTCGTGGTGCCGTGCAGCGCCACGATCGACAGCACCCGCCATTCCGGCAGCGAGATGCGGAGCTGCTCGCGATAGCGGCGGTTGCTGTAGAGGCCGAGCGTGTTGGAGAGACGCAGCAGGCGATAGGTCAAGAGATCGGTGACGGATTTCGGCTCCCGCATCCGCCTGCCCTAGCACTTGACCCTGTGAACGCTCAAGACATATGGTAGTGATCACTACCAATTGGAAGGCCGATGCCGACTTTGCCGCTGTCCGGCGTACGCGTGCTCGAATGCGCCAGCGTGATCGCCGGGCCCTACGGTGCCTACATGCTGGCGCTGCTGGGCGCCGAGGTGATCAAGATCGAGCGGCCGGGCCACGGCGACTGGATGCGCAACCAGGGCGGCGACGCGGGCCTGGTCGCGGCGGGCATGGGCGGCGCCTTCCTGTCGTGCAACGCCAACAAGCGATCGGTGGCGCTGAACCTCAAGGATCCGCGCGGCGCGGCCATCGCGCGCCAGCTCGCGGCGAGGGTCGACATCATGATCGAGAACTGGCGGCCGGGAACGGCACAGCGGCTCGGCGTCGGCTTCGAGGCGATCAAGGCGGTGAACCCGCGCATCGTCTATTGCTCGATCTCGGGCTTCGGCCAGGATGGGCCTGCATCGCCGCGGCCGGCCTACGATCACATCATCCAGGCCGTGTCGGGCATCATGTCGGTGACCGGCACGCCCGAGACGGCGCCGAGCCGCACCGGCCCGCCGCTGGTCGACTATCTCACCGGCCTGTCCGCGGCCTTCGCGATCCTGGCGGCCTTGCGCGAGCGCGACCGCACGGGCCAAGCACAGAACGTCGATGTCGGCATGCTCGACTGCGCCGTGGCCGGCATGAGCTCGATCGTCTCGAGCCACGTGAACGGCGGCATTCCGGCCGCGCCCATCGGCAACTGGGCGGCAAGCGGCGCGCCCTCGTCGGGCCTGTTCGAGACGGGATCGTCGCCGATCACCGTCGTCGCCAACACCGAGGCGCAGTATGCGGCATTGTGCGGCGTGCTCGGCCGGCCGGACCTGCTCAGCGATCCGCGCTTCCGCGATCCCAAGGAGCGCAAGCGCAACCAGGATGCGCTGCGCGAGATCATCACCGCCTGCATGCGCACGCGTCCCTCCCTCGAATGGGAGACCCTGCTCGCCCAGGCCGGGGTGCCCGCGGGCGCCGTGCGCTCGGTGCCGGAGCTGCTCGAGGACCGCCAGGTCATCGCGCGCGATCTCCTGCGCGATCTGCCTGTCGAAGGACAGGACGGGCGCACGGCCAGGCTTTCGACCGCGGGCTTCAAGCTCAACGGCAACCGCGTCGCGCCCGCCAAGAGCGCGCCGACCCTGGGTGCCGACAATGACAGCATCCTGGCCGAGCTCGGTTACGACGCGGCCGCACGACAAGCCCTGCGCAAAGAGGGCGTTTGGTAGAGGGAGGAGACAAATGCTGAGACGAATCCTTGCCGGGACGATGGCGCTCGCGCTCGTGCCGCTGGCGGCCGAGGCGCAGGACAGGATGTCGGCGACCGTCGGCTACTATCCCGGCGCGCTGATCTCGATGCCGGCGCTGGTCGCGAGCGAGCAGAAATTCTTCGAGAAGAACGGACTCAACGTCGAGCTGGTGCCCGTGGCGAGCGGTCCCGCCATGACCTCGGCCGTGGCGAGCGGCAGCGTCACCTTCGTGAACAACTCGTGGGACAATCTGATCCTGGCCGTCGACAAGGGCCTGCCGGTGCGCGCCGTGGCGGGATCGACGGTGAAGGTCCCGTTCGCGCTGATCGTGCGCAAGGGGATCGACCTGCCGCACCTGAAGGACGGCTATCCCGCGGTGATCAAGGACCTGGTCGGCAAGAACTGGGGCGTGCTGGCGCTGGGCGTCTCCGTCCACTTCATGTCGCAGATGATCCTGACCGATGCGGGCTTCAAGGTGGGCGACGCGACCTTCCTCGCCGTCGGGCTGCCCAACACCGCGCGGCCGGCGCTGCAGCGCGGCACGGTCGACACCTATCTCAGCATCGAGCCGCTGCCCTCGATCTTCGCCGCCAAGGACGAGGGCACGGTCGTGGTCGATCTCGCGAAGAACCAGGGGCCGAAGGTCTTCCACGATCTCGGCTACAACGGCTGGTGGGCCTCGACCTCGACGATCAAGGACAAGCCCGAGCTGGTCGCTCGCTTCGCCAAGGCGCTGGAAGAGTCCTACTGCTGGTACTCGAAGCCCGAGAATCTCGACCAGGTCGTGGCGCTGATGCAGAAGTACGCCAAGGTGCCCGACCTCGAGCCCGCGGCCTACAAGGCGATGGTGAAGGGCCTGCTGCCGACCTTCGGCGTCGACATCACGGGGCGCACCATCGACACCTGGTCGAAGATGCTGGTCGACAACAAGCAGCTCGCCAACCCGAAGACGCGCGCCGATGTCGTGGCGGCGACGGCGCGCGAGAGTTTCACCTGCCCATGACTCCCGTCGACATCCATGTGCGTGGCCTGGATGTCGATTTCGGGCGGGGTCGCAAGGTCCTGTCCAGCGTCAACATGGATGTGACGCAGGGCGAGTTCGTCGCCCTGATCGGCGCCAGCGGCTGCGGCAAGACGACCTTGCTGAACGTCATCGCGGGCCTGGTGCCCGTGGCGCGCGGCACGGTGACGGTGCGCGAGCGCAAGCCGAGCGCAGGACGCGGCGACATCTGCTACGTGCTGGCGCGCGATGCGCTGCTGCCCTGGCGCACCGTGCAGGGCAATGTCGAATACGGGCTGGAACTCTCCGGCGTCGGGCGCGAGGAACGCGCGCAACGGGCGGCGACCTATATAGATAAGGTGGGCCTGGCCGCCAGCCGCGATCTCCATCCGGCCAAGCTTTCGCAAGGCATGCGCCAGCGCGTGTCGCTGGCCCGCGCCTTCGCCGTCGGTCGCGCGACCTACCTGATGGACGAGCCTTTCAGCGCGCTGGATTCGCAGACCAAGCTGGTGCTGCACGACCAGCTCCTGGCGCTGTGGGAACAGAGCGGCGCCACCGTGGTGTTCGTGACCCACGACATAGGCGAGGCGATCACCTTGGCCGACCGCGTGCTGGTGATGTCGCGCGCCGGGTTGGGCGTGGTGGACGAGATCAAGGTCGATCTCGCGCGGCCCAGATCGGCCGAGGCGCTGCAGGCCGACGGGCACTATCACGATCTCTACCGCCGCACCTGGACCGCGCTGAAGGCGAGCGCGGCATGACCGACACCGCCAGCTCCGAAGCAAGGCTGGGCGCGGCCACCGCGAGCGGCGATCGCTCGGGACTGGTGGCCGTGGCGCGCCTCCTCTTCCTCGCCCTGATCCTGGCGCTGTGGCAGGGCGCGGTCGACGCGGGCCTCGCCAACGCCGCCTTCGTCTCGACGCCCGTGAGCGTCGTGAAGTCGCTGTGGAGCCTGGCCCGCGACGGCGAGGTCTTCCCCAATCTCGGCACGACAATGCTGGAGATCGCCCTCGCTTTCCTCCTGTCGATCGTGTTCGGCATCGCCTCGGCGATCGTGCTCGACCGGCTCGACTGGCTGAACCGGGTCGTGTCGCCGTTCCTGACGGCGTTCAACTCGATGCCTCGCATCGCGCTGGGACCGCTCTTCATCCTGTGGTTCGGCATCGGCATCGCCTCGAAGGTCGTGCTCGCCTTCTCGCTCGGCTACTTCATCATGCTGCTCAGCACGCTCGGCGGCCTGAAGAACGTCGACCGTGACCTCTTGCTGATGTCGCGCCTGTTCGGCGCCTCGGGCTGGGGCCTGTTCCGCCATGTGCGGCTGCCCTGGGCGCTGCCCGGCATCTTCGCCGGCCTCAAGCTCACCTTGATCTACTGCAGCGCCGGCGCCGTGATCGGCGAGATGATCGCGGCCAAGAGCGGCCTCGGCCTGATGCTGCAGAGTCTCAGCGGCCGCTTCGACGTGGCGGGCGTCATGGCCCTGATCCTGATCGTGGCGCTGCTGGTCATGGCCGTGACCTCGCTCGTCGACCTCGCCGAACGCCGCCTCCTCGCCTGGAGCAAGGGCAGCACGGATGTCTAACCCGTCATCCCGAGCGAAGCCGAGGGACACTTCCGCGGCGCTTTGTCCTCAGGACGAGGCGTACGCTTCTGCGTGGCTCCGGAGAGTATGTTCGTAGATCTCTTCGACGATGCTCTCGGAGAAGGCGCCCAGAATGCCCTCGGCGAGGGCACCCTCCCAACCCGATCCGATCGCCGTGCCGACGGCCTTGGCGGCAAGCGCTCCGAATATCCTGGTGCGCTTCCGGCTCGTGAGCGCGCGCGCCGCGGCGGCCTGAAGATCCGCGGGCATCTCCACGGGGGCGAGAAGTCGAAGCTTCTCGACGACACGCTTCTGACGGCGGTTGCAGGACATCAAAAGGTAAGACCAAGTCAAGACTCCGGCACAGAAACCGAGCACAACGGCCTTTAGGGCATTCATTCCAAAAACGTAGAAAATGCCGAAGTAGGGAACCCCTAGAACGAGCAACGATATCTGATAGTGGAGAATATCTTGCCAATCGCTGATTCGCTTTCTCGCAACCATCGTCTCGGCGACCGATGCGCTGTCGGCGATCCATCCAATGAGGGGCTGCTTGCCGGAGCCGACGACGATAAGGAGAGACAGGTCCCTCACCGCTTGCCGCGCCAGGGAAGACGGATGCACCGCCACGATCGGCATCACGATCCAGTTCTTCTCGATCTCCGGCGGCCGTCTCAGCTCGATGTCGCGCAGCCGTAGCCCGCTCGCCGCCGCCTCGCCCCTATCGTCAGCCATCCAGCCTCATCTCCCAGGATACTCTATGGGACGGTCACGACGCCCTCAACGGGAGAGCGACGACTCGACGTCCGTTCGCTGATAGTAAGGTCGCCGCAGACGAAGCGTGAGGGACAGGCGATGGGAATCCGGACGGGCCAGCAGTATCGCGAGGGGCTGCGCGATGGGCGCAAGCTCTTCATCGACGGGCAGCTCGTGAACGACGTCACCGCCTACGCGCCGCTCAAGGGCGTGATCGACACCATCGCCCGCCTGCACGACGAGCAGTTCGATCCGGCGCTCGCCGGCATCCTCACCTATCGCTCGCCCTCGACGGGCAATCCCGTCAGCAAGACCTATCTCGAGGCGCGCACGCTCTCCGAGCTGCAGGCGCTCGCCGGCTGCTATCACCTGCGCGCGCAACGCACCTTCGGCATGATGGGCCGCCTCACCGACTTCATGTCGGGCTTCCTGGTCGACCAGGCCGTGGGCCTGCGCGTCATGGGCAAGACGGAAGCCGCCAAGCGCGCGCAGGGCATGGTCGAGCATTGCCGCGAGAACGACCTGCAGGTGACGCATGCGCTGATCGATCCGCAGTCGGACCGCTCGAAGATGGACGCGCCGACGCAGGCCGTGCAGCTGATCGAGCGCCGCGCCGGCGGCATCGTGGTGAGCGGCTGCCGCATGCTCTCCACCCTCGCGCCTGTTTCGGACGAGTGCTATGTCGGCCCCTATCATCCGAGGAAGCCCGGCGAGGAGAAGTTCGCGCTGGCCTTCGTCGTGCCGATGAACGTGCCGGGCCTCTCCATCCTCTGCCGCGAGAGCTTCCATCATGGCGAGCGCGCCTTCGACCGGCCGCTCAGCGCGCGCTTCGACGAGGGCGACGCCATCCTGATGTTCGACAAGGTCTTCGTGCCCGACGAGCGCGTGGTCGTCGCGGGCGACGTCGATGCCTACAACCGCATCATCGGCACGCGGCCGGGCTATACGGGCCTGCAGGCCTGCGCGCGCTCGGCGATGAAGCTGCGCTTCCTGGTCGGGCTCGCGACCGCGATCGCGCGCGCCAACGGCCGCGACAAGACGCAGCGCTTCCAGGCCGCGATCGGCGAGCTGACGGCATTGGTGGCGCTGGCCGAGGGCCTGCGCACCGGCGCCATCATGGACACGCTGCGCAAGATCGAGGCGTTCGACAAAGGCGAGCTCGCGGTCGAAGGCGACGGCCTCGCCGAGCCCAGGGCTACCGCGAGCACCAGCAACGCCGCGATCAACTTCTTCTTCCCCTACGCCAACACCAAGGCCGTCGACGTGCTGCGGCTCGCGGCGGGCTCGGGCGTGCTGGCGATGGGCGAGGCCGACTACGCGCGCCCCGAGGTCGGCCCGCTGATGGACGACTGGCTGATCGGCCCGAACATCGCCGCGAAGGACCGGCTCGCCCTGATGAAGCTCGCCTGGGACATGACCGGCACCGAATTCGGCTCGCGCGCCGGCCTCTACGAGCGGCTCTACTCGGGCGACCCCGAGCTGAACGCCCAGCGCTGGTTCGCGAGCCCCGTCACGAAGGACTGCGAGGCGCTGGTGGCGCGGCTGCTTCGGATGTAGCGCGCCTCGTATTTCGACTTATGCGTGCAACGACGGTATAATGCCGTCGATGCGAAAGCTCGGTCCTCCGTGAGAGCTTCCCTGCCCATCGGCCTCTACGACGCGCCCGGCGCGCCCAAGGTCGTCGACCTCAGGCCGTGGGATCCGCGCGCGCCCGAGGCAGCGAGGAGCGTCATGCGGCTGCTCAACGCCGCGCTGCCGGACATCGAGATCGAGCATGTGGGCAGCACGGCCGTGCCGGGCTGCGACGGCAAGGGCATCCTCGACCTGATGCTGGTGATCCCCGCCGGACGCCTCGACGAGGCGCGCAGCGTGGTCGACGGCATGGGCTTCCAGCCCCAGTCGGGCGGCAAGCAGCATCCCGAGGAGAGGCCGATGCGCGAGGGCAGCATCGCCTTCGACGGCACGGTGTTCCGCCTGCACGTCCATCTCATCCCCGAGAGCAGCGCCGAGATCGGGAGGCTCCGCACCTTCCGCGACCGGCTGATCGCCCGGCCCGATCTGGTCGCGCTCTATGTCGAGCAGAAGCGCCGCCTGGTCGACGCGCAGGTTCCGGATCGCGCGGCCTACACGCAGGGCAAGACGGCGTTCGTCCAGTCGGTTCTCAAGGGGAAAAGATAGCGGGGTTCACGTTGTCGGGCAGGTCGCGGCGGTCGCCCCGAACTTGCAGATGCGATGGAACAGCTCGTGCGCCACGTACATGTTCGCGCCCGCCAGAACGAGCAGGATGGCCGACAGCCAGATCGATGCCGCGAGAGTCGGAGGCTGGGCGGCAGCGGCGGGAGCCGCCGACGGCCGGTTCCGGCGCCACGCCTCCCAGCCGAGGAAGACCAGGAGCATGAGGAAAAGGCCCGAGCCGATGTTGAGGTGCATGATCGCGCTCGGCACCAGGATGTTCACGTAGGAGTCCACCCCTTCCAGCTTCTTGCCGAAGTTGATTTCCGGATACCATTTCTCGAACGAGTCCCAGGAATCGCGCAGCACGAGCTCGAGAGCGAAGGCCAGGGATGAGAGCAGCAACCCGCCGACGACGGCGGCCGAGACCAGCCAGTATCCGCCCGCGTTGTCCTCATCGTCTATCGGCGGCAGGGATTTGTAGACCTCGCGGAAGGCGCCGGGAAAGCACAGGCGCAGGAACAGCAGATAGCAGAAGCCCGGCAGCAGGAATGCCAGGATCAGGTAGAGGCCGAGCGCTGCGAAGACTTCCATGGTCGGTCGTGGAACGATGGCGGGATACAACCGCCTCGTCAATGGAGGAAGGGAGCGCGGCGGCCACCGTCACCGCACACGATCTGCAGTCGTCAGCGCGCTCCCCTGCCCCGCTGCAGCCGGGCGATGATGTTCCCCACGATCTTGCGCGCGACGCCGCTGGGCGAGATGAGTGCCGAACAGCGCAACATCATGCCCCCCACAGCCGTTGCGATACGCATCATGCCGCATTGGCTCAGTGACAGCCACCTGTCGTTCCATCCAGGGAGCCCCGAGGGCGAAAGCGCGCGGCCGGCGTTGGCGGATTTGATCTGGGTCAATGCCGCCGTCCGCCGCGCTCCCGATCCTTCGTCAGTACACTGACGATTGCGAGGCAGGCTCATGACGACGACCCAGTCTCTCCGGCACACGGTTTCCCGCTACGTCGACCGCCAGCGCACGCGCCGCAGGCTGCGACGCGAGCTGGCCCTGCTCGCCGAGCTGGGCTGCCTCGACGAGGCGCTGGCCGATGCGGGCCTGCTGCGCTCGCAGGTCGAGCCGCTGCTCGCCGGCTGCGGCGACAATGACGAGTTGCTGGAGCGCATGCTCGCCCGGCGCGGCATCGAGGCCGCACGCCTGCCCGTCGAGGAACGGCGCGACCTCACCTGGGCCTGCACGACCTGCACCGAGAAGCGCCGCTGCCGCGACTGGCTGGCCGGCCCCGACGAGACCGGCTTCGAGGAATTCTGCCCCAACGCGCCGCGGCTAGAAGCGGCCGGGGCGAACCCGCCGCCGGCCCACGCCGCACCGGAGATCACCGCGCCGGCGCACGGCGACTACCAACCGACCACCGACGAGCTGCGGCAGATGCGCGAGGAGGCCCACCGCCGCTGGGAAGCGAAGCTGATGCTCGATACGGCGCGCGTGCTTTAGGGGCGGCCGCGACAGCCGCCGACGCCTCTTTCATACCGGCGGCTCAGTTGTATCGAGTGTATCCGTTCAGCCATTCGTTGTTGCCCCCGGCGATTGGCGCACCACATCCTTTGTCACATTTGCTCTCGAACCCGGGGGTCGTTTCGTGAGGCCAGTCGCAACCATCCTGCCGTGGGCGGCGGCGCTGTCGTTCGGCGCGTTCGTCGGCGTTCTGCCTTTCGGCAGCAATTTTGCCCGGGCCTTCCCCGCGGCAATCGGCGTCTGCTTGGTTATCGGCGTGCCCATCGCCCTGTTCCGGCGCGGCTACGGCGAATTCCTGAAGCCGTTCGCCGTCATCCTTGGGCTTGCAGGCCTGGTCGTGATGACGGCAGTCCTCGGCGATCTGCGCGGCCTTCAGGGCGAGGCCGGGGGCTGGATCCTCGCAATCACAATATTCTACGTGCTACCCATCGCACTCGCCTGCGCGGCCGCCTTCGCGGTGCTGGCCGGCTCGACGGTCCTGGGCGTTCTCTACTTTTCCGGTGAAATATCCGCGAGCCGGGAAGGAATGTCGATTCTCGACTTGCCCTATCCTCGCCTGCGCGCGGCTTTGCTTCTCCTTCTCGCGATAGCGCCACCAGCATTGAGGTTGTCGCGCGTCTCTTGAGACCTTCTTCCTGACCGCGGCGCCTGCAGGAGAAGTCAGGCCTTCCTCGCCCTCGGCTTCTTCGGCTCCGGCGCCGTCGTCCAGGCGACGCCTTCCATCGTCTTGAGCACGGCCTTCACGTCGGCGGTCTCGGCACTGCGCTCGCCGAGCCACGTCGCCCAGGCTTCCTCGTCCTCGAAGATCGCGGGCATGCGCGGGTCGTCCTCGTGCGGCTTGATGTTGCGCCGGATCAGCTCGTTCGCCGGCACCGTCACCATCACGCAGGCGAGCAGCGGCTGGGGCAGGTCGGCGATCTCGAAGCGCCGCCACACGAAGGCGAAGCCGCGGCCGCGACGATCCTGCGGATCGATCGTCCATTGCT
>DATJWN010000390.1:0-10388 GCA_035501235.1 Reyranella sp. | reverse complement strand
CGCTCGACGGGCATGTGGTCGACGGGCATCCCTTCCACCGGCGCAGACGCTTCGGCGTGGGCCTCGGCCGGCGCGTGATCCCAGGCGTCACGCGGAGCATGTTCACGTGGACCGCGCTCGTCGCCGTCCTCACGACGACGCCGACGGCCACCGCGACGACCGCGGCGGCGGGGCCGGTCGCCGCGCTCGCCACCATTTTCGCCATCGTGGCCACGCCCATTGCCTTCGGAGGCCTGTGCTCCTTCGCCTTCCCCTTCGCCCGCGGGCTCGTCGCCTTCGTCGAAGGAGGGGGCTTCGCCATTGGCCTGGGGCGCGGGCTCGGCACCGTTCTCGCCGCCGGCATAGGCTTCGCCGTTGGGACGATCCTCGCCTTCGCGACGGCCGCCGCGACGTCGGCGGCGCCGGCGGCGGCGGCCGCGGCCCTCGCCATCTTCCTCGCCACGTTCGTCGGCGAAGCGCTCGCGCGGCGCGCCTTCGGCATCGCCTTCCGGCGCCTCACCTTCCGGAGCGGTGCTTTCGCCCGCTTCGCCACCGACCTCGTCGTAGCTCGCGCGGGCCAGCTCCTGGGCCGGTCGCTGATGGTCGTCGCGGCGCGAGCGCACGCGCTCGATCTCGCAGTCGGCCGCGTGCATCTCCTCGTCGGCCTCGATCGACACCGTGAAGCCGTAGCGCTGCTCGATGTCCGACAGCGTGCGCCGCTTGGAGTTCAGCAGGTAGAGGGCCACGTTCGGCGGCACGGAGACCGCGATCTCGCTGGCGCGCCGGCGCACACCTTCCTCCTCTATGGCGCGCAGCGCATGCAGCGCAGCCGATTCGATGGAGCGGATGCGGCCGGTGCCGGCGCAATGCGGGCAGACTTCCGTCGAATGCTCGAGCAGGGAGGGCCGCAGCCGCTGGCGCGACATCTCGAGCAGGCCGAAGGCGGAGATGCGGCCGATCTGGATGCGCGCGCGGTCGTTGCGCATCGCGTCCTTCACCTTGTGCTCGACCTGCCGCTGGTGGCGGTTCTCCTCCATGTCGATGAAGTCGATCACGATCAGGCCGGCCAAATCGCGCAGGCGCACCTGGCGGGAGATTTCCTCAGCCGCCTCGATGTTGGTGCGCAGCGCCGTTTCCTCGATGTTGCGCTCCTTGGTGGCGCGCCCCGAGTTCACGTCGATGGCGACCAGCGCCTCGGTCGGGTTGATCACGATGTAGCCGCCGGAGCGCAGCTGGACGACCGGCGAATGCATGGCGTCGAACTGGTTCTCGACCTGATAGCGATGGAAGAGGGGGATCGGCTCGTCGTAGAGCTGCACCTTGTCGGCCTGATGCGGCACGAGCTGGCGCATGAACTCCGACGCGCCCTGGAAGCCCGCTTCGCCTTCGACCAGCACCTGGGCGATGTCGGTATCGTAGACGTCGCGAAGGGAGCGCTTGATCAGGTCGCCTTCCTCGTAGATCAGCGCCGGCGCCGTCGAGCGCATGGTGATCTCGCGGATCGAATCCCAGAGTCGGCTCAGATATTCGTAGTCACGCTTGATGTCGATGTTGGAGCGCTCGAGGCCGGCGGTGCGCAGGATCACGCCCATGCCCTGCGGCACGTCGAGCTGCGCCAGCATCTCCTTCATGCGCTTGCGGTCGTTGGGATTCGAGATCTTGCGGCTGATGCCGCCGCCGCGGCCGGCGTTGGGCATCAGCACGCAATAGCGGCCGGCGAGCGACAAGTACGTGGTGAGGGCGGCGCCCTTGTTGCCGCGCTCTTCCTTCACGACCTGCACCAGCAGGATTTGCCGGCGCTTTATGACTTCCTGGATCTTGTACTGGCGGACCGGGTGACGGCGGCGGCGCTCGCGAGTCTCGCGCTCGCCGGCATCGTCGCCGCCCAGCACCTCGACGGGCGCGACCTCGGGCTGTGGCGCTTCCGTCGGATCGACCGGCTCGCCGGCGGACGCTTCGGCCGGGGGCTCTTCGGCGGGGGCCGCTTCCGGCTCACTTGTGGCAGCGATCGAATCGACCGGGATCGCCGCCGGCTGGGCTTCGGCGACAGGCTCCGGAGCAGATTCCGGCTCCGGCATCGGCGCTTCGGATGGAAGAGGCTCGGCGGCTGCGATGGGCGGCTCGGAGGCCGGCGCCTCGGCAATCTCGCCCGACGCGACGCCCTCGAGGATCGCCTCGCGATTTTCCTCGCGCACTTCCTCGATATCGGTGCGGTCGACCTTGTGCGGCGGCGGCTCCGGCTCGTCCTCGGCTTCGGCGGCGAGGCGCTGCTGCTCGGCGATCAGCCGTTCGCGATCGGCGACGGGGATCTGGTAGTAGTCGGGGTGGATTTCCGAGAAGGCCAGGAAGCCGTGGCGGTTGCCGCCATACTCCACGAACGCCGCCTGCAACGACGGCTCGATGCGGATGACCTTGGCGAGATAGATATTGCCCTTGAGAGGCTTGCGGGATGCGGTCTCGAAGTCGAATTCCTCGAGACGGGTACCATCAACAACGACCACCCGAGTCTCTTCGGGGTGGCTGGCATCGATCAACATGCGGCGTGCCATCGGCGCGCTCCTGAGGCGATCGCTTGGGCCGGTGCGAGCACCCGGCGGGCTTTATCGCCTCCTTGGCGCGAGGGGGACGGTGCGTTCTCGACCCGTCGAACGGCCAAACTCCGGCCAGGACGGGGAAGCTTCGCGCCGCCGGGCCAAAACGGGACCCTGCCGACCTCGAGGTTCCTGATAGCCACCGCCTGCCTGACAACCCGCCCGGTACCGCCCCCATGGCACTGCCATTTTCGACGCTTCGGGAAGGCTGCCGTCGGGGCGCTTGCCTCCCAGGGAGGGCGCACCGAACGACGATGACTGCTCGCGTGCGCAACATACGGGGTTCGCTTGGGAGCGACAATCAAAAGATGGGATTTCGGAGAGAATCCTCGTAATGAACTGAAATACCTTGAAATTATTTCCGTACCTCAGTAGATTTCTTAGAAAGGTGCGGTATGCCGCTTGTTTCACGTCGTAATTTCCTGACGACAGCGCTCATCCTGGGGGCGCCAGAGGTTTTGGCGGCGCCCGCGGTGAAGAAGAAGGCGCTGCCGCCGGCGCGCCTGATCGCGCTCGATCCCGGTCATGGCGGTACCGATCCCGGCGCCTTGGGTGTCGCCGGCACCCAGGAAAAGGGTGTCGTGATCCGCGTCGCCCGGATGCTCCAGCAGCAGCTTCAGGCCGGCGGCCGCTATCGCGTGATGCTGACCCGGGCCGGCGACCAGTATGTGGCGCTGCGCGAGCGGGTGGCGCGGGCGGAGGACGCCAAGGCCGAGCTGTTCCTGTCCATTCATGCCGATTCGCACCCCGACTCCTATGTGCGTGGCGCCTCGGTGTACACGCTCTCGGAAGAGGCGAGCGACCGCGAGGCCGAGGCGCTGGCCAACCGCGAGAATGCGGCGGGCGGCGCCATTCCGGGCATGAAGCTCTCGCCCCAATCCGAGCAGGTGACCAAGACCCTGGTCTCGATGGCCCAGCGCGGCACCGGCAACGACAGCCGGCGGTTCGCCGAGACCATCGTGCAAACATTCGGCCGCAACGGCGTGCGGCTGCTGCCGCGTACCCATCGCGAGGCGGGCTTCGCCGTGCTGACCTCGCCCGACATTCCCGCCGCCCTGGTGGAGCTGGGCTACCTCAGCAATCCCCAGGACGAGAAGCTGCTCACCGTGTCGCAGCACCAGATGGCGCTTGCCCGGGCGCTGCGGGCGTCGATCGATGCACATTTCCAGGGAACTTCCGCCACAAGAAAGGCGTAAGTCGCCGCGATCCTTTGCTAAAAGGGTGTTGTGGTGAAGCTGGTCAAAATCGCGATGGCGTTCGCCCTCGCCAGCCTGATCGTGGGCACGGGAATGGTGGCGGGGCTGTTCTGGCACTTCAGCCATGGCCTGCCCGACCACAAGCAGCTCGCCGACTACCAGCCCGCCACCGTCTCGCGCCTCTATGCCGCCGACGGCCGCCTGCTCGCGGAGTTCGCGCGCGAGAAGCGTTCCTTCGTGCCGGTGGCGGCGATGCCCAAGCGTCTCCTGCAGGCCTTCGTGTCGGCCGAGGACCAGCGCTTCTACACCCATCCCGGCGTCGACATTCTCGGCGTGACCCGCGCGATGATCGACAACCTCACCCATCCCGGCAAGCGGCCGGAGGGCGCGTCGGGCATCACCCAGCAGGTGGCCAAGAACTTCCTGCTCTCGAACCAGGCGACGCTCAGCCGCAAGATCCGCGAGGCGCTGCTCGCCTTCCGCATCGAGAAGACCTACTCGAAGGAACACATCCTCGAGCTCTATCTCAACGAGATCTATCTCGGCGGCGGCAACTACGGCGTCGCCTCGGCGGCGCTGAACTACTTCGACAAGTCGCTGGGCGAGCTCACGCTGTCGGAGATGGCCTATCTCGCGGCGCTGCCCAAGGCGCCGAACAAGTACAACCTCGTGCGCAACGAGAAGGAAGCCTACGCCCGCCGCGACTATGTGCTGGGCCGCATGCAGGACGACGGCTACATCACCGCGGCCGAAGCGCAGGCGGCCCGCGCCGAGAAGCTTGCCTATCGCAAGCGCGGCGCCACCGAGGTCGTGACCGCCGACTTCTTCGCCGAGGAGGTGCGCCGCAACCTGCTCGCGGCCTATGGCGAGAAGGGCCTGTACGAGGGCGGCCTCACCGTCTCCACGACGCTCGATCCCGCCGTCCAGGCGACGGCCGACAAGGCGCTGCGCGAGGGGCTGATCGCCTACGATCGCCGCCACGGCTGGCGCGGCCCCTACGCCAAGATCGCCGACATGACGGGCTGGGAGGAGGAGTTCGCGCGCATCCAGCAGCGCCGCCCGCTCTACGGTCCCGACACCTGGCGGCTGGCCGTCGTCACCAAGGTCGATCCGCAATCCGCGCAGATCGCGGGCCTGCCCGATGACGGCAGCGGCAACACGACCGGCACCGTGCCCTGGTCGGAGATGAGCTGGGCCTGCTCGACCGGGCCCAACCAGACCATCGCCGGCTGCCCGAGCCGCCCGGCCAATGTCGTCAACGTGGGCGACGTGATCGTGGTCGAGAAGCTCACCAAGGGGCCCAACGACAAGACCGCGCCCGCGCCCAACAGCTACGGCCTGCGCCAGATCCCCAACGTCAACGGCGCCGTCGTCGTCATGGATCCGCGCGACGGGCGCGTGCTCGCCATGTCGGGCGGCTGGTCCTACGGCATGAGCCAGTTCAACAGGGCGGTGCAGGCGGTGCGCCAGCCCGGCTCGTCGTTCAAGCCCTTCGTCTATCTCGCGGCGATGGATGCCGGCCTCACGCCCTCGACCATCGTGCTCGACGCGCCCTTCGAGTACGACCCCGGCCACGGCCAGCCGATCTGGCGGCCGGGCAACTTCGAGCGCGAGGACTTCCTCGGGCCGGCCACGGTGCGCAACGGCCTCGAGAAGTCGCGCAACCTCATGACCGTGCGCATGGCGCAGGCGATCGGCATGAAGCGCGTCGTGCAGATCGCCAAGGACTTCGGCGTCTCCGACAACATGGCGTCCTACCTGCCGATGGCGCTGGGCGCCGTCGACACGACCCTGCTGCGCATGACCATGGCGCACGCCATGCTGGCCAACGGCGCGCACGAGATCACGCCCAGCCTCATCGACCGCGTGCAGGACAGGAACGGCAAGACCATCTACCGCCACGAGCCGCGCATCTGCCGCGGCTGCGGCGAGGCCGCCCCCGGCACCAAGCCGCAGCCGCCCGAGATCGTCGACACCCGCCAGCCCTTCCACGATCCCGCGACCGTCTACCAGGTCGTGAACATGATGATGGGCGTGACCACGCGCGGCACGGCGGCCCAGCTCGCCGTGCTCGGCCGGCCGATCGCCGGCAAGACCGGCACGACCAACGGTCCCAACGACACCTGGTTCATCGGCTCGACGCCCGACCTCACGATCGGCGTCTATGTCGGCTTCGACGAGCCGCGCACGCTCGGCGGCAAGGAGCAGGGCAGCCTGACCGCCGCGCCGATCTACGAGCGTATCGCCAAGGTCGTCTATGCCGGCAAGCCGCCGACGCCGTTCAAGATCCCGCCGGGGCTGCGCATCGTGCGCGTCAACCACGACAGCGGCCAGCCGACCTCGCCCGGCGATCCGCAGGCGATCGACGAGGCCTTCAAGCCCGGCACCGAGCCCGGCGGCGAGAACGACGCCACGCAGCTGGGCGGCCTGCTGGGCGGCGGCGCCACGGGCGACGAGCCCGCCATTCCCGGCGGCCCGGTGAGCGCGCGGCCGCGTTCGACGCTGACCGGGACGGGCGAGACATACTAGACGCAGGCGGAGCCGCGCCGCGGAGGCGCCGCACGGCCCGGCGATGGCGGGGGCCGGCCGCTCTCGTGCTCGCCTCGATCCTCGTCGCGCTGCTCGTGCTCGAGCTCGGCTGCCGCCTCGTGATCGGCGGACCCGCGGCGCTGCTCGACTGGCACAACCTCGTCCTCGCCTCGCGGGTCGCCGCCGGCCGCGGATGGCAGGCCGAGCTGCAATCGGCCTATGCCTACGATCCGGTGCTGGGCTTCGTGAACCGGCCGGGCTTCCGCTCGACGCGGACCAGCTTCGACGCCGACGGCTTCCGCGTCCGGCCGCGCCTCGGCGATGCGGCCGAGGCCGCGCCGCCGATCCTGGCGACCGGCGATTCCTTCACCAAGGGCGAGGAGGTCGCCGACGTCGAGACCTGGCCCGCCGACCTGCAGCGGCTGCTCGACCGGCCGACGATCAACGCCGGCGTCGGCGCCTACGGCCTCGACCAGACGGTGCTGATGACCGAGCGGGCCGTGAAGCTGGTCAAGCCGGGCCAGCTCGTCCTGGGCTTCATCGCCGACGACGTCCAGCGGCGGGACGAGATGAGCCGCATGTGGGGCCGCGACAAGCCCTTCTTCGAGGAGACCGCGACGGGCCCCGCGCTGCGCAACGTGCCGGTGCCGCACCCGGCCGATCCGCGCGACACGCTCTCCTTCCTGCAGGCCGCGTTCGGCTGGTCGATGCTGCTCGACACGGTGCTCGACCGCCTGCTGCTGCGCGACGAGTGGCACACCGACAATGTCCGCGCCGTGCCGGAGGGCACCGGCGAGCGGCTGGCCTGTCCGCTGCTGCGCCGGATCGCGGCGCTCGGCGTGCCGACCCTGGTGGTGGCCCAGTACCTGCCCTCGGCCTGGCGATATCCCGACACCGCCGCCCAGGAGCGCCGCACCGCCGCCCTCGTGCTGGACTGCGCCCGGCGGCTGGGCTTCGCGACGGTCGACACCTACGAGCCCTTCGACGACGCCATCCGCTCGGGCGATGTCGAGGCGGTGTTCGGCCAGTGGCATCCCAACGCGCACGGCTACCGGATCATCGCCGAGGCCATCGCCGCGGAATTGCGCCGCCGCCCGCCTTGACGTATTCACCTTCCGCGTCAGGAGAGGACCGTCAGCGATGCGTGCCGAAGCCCAGTCGATGGTGAACGAGATCGAGGAGTCGCTGGAGCTCCTCAGGAGGCGTCTTTGACTACGACCGCGCGGTCATAAGATTAGCCGAGCTGAACGCGCGCGCCGAGGATCCGGGGCTCTGGAACAACCCGAAGGACGCCGAGAAGGTGATGCGCGAGCGCACCAGGCTCGAGGGCGCCATCGCCACCATCAAGCGGCTGCGGGCCGCGATCGACGACAATAGCGGCCTGATCGAGATGGCCGAGGCCGAGAAGGACGAGGCCACCATCGCCGAATGCGAGAAGGCGCTGCGCGAGGCCACGGCCGAGGCGCGCAAGGCCCGGCTCGAGACGCTTCTCAGCGGCGAGGCCGATCCCAACAACGCCTATGTCGAGCTCAACGCCGGCGCCGGCGGCACCGAGGCGCAGGACTGGGCCGAGATGCTGGCCCGCATGTACACGCGCTGGGCCGAGCAGCACGGCTACAAGGTCTCCTGGCTCGAGGAGAGCGCGGGCGAGGAGGCGGGCATCAAGTCCTGCGCCTTCAAGGTCGAGGGCCCCAACGCCTATGGCTGGCTCAAGACCGAATCGGGCGTGCACCGGCTGGTGCGCATCAGCCCCTTCGACGGCAATGCGCGGCGGCAGACCTCGTTCGCCTCGGTGTGGGTCTATCCCGAAGTCGACGACACGATCGAGATCGAGGTGCTCGACAAGGACCTGCGCGTCGACACCTATCGGGCGTCGGGCGCGGGCGGCCAGCACGTCAACAAGACCGACAGCGCCGTGCGCATCACGCACATCCCCTCGGGCATCGTGGTGGCGGTCCAGCAGGAGCGCAGCCAGCACCAGAACCGCGCCAAGGCCATGCAGATGCTGAAGGCGCGCCTCTACGAGCAGGAGCTGCAGAAGCGCGAGGCCGAGCGGCTGGCCGCCGAGGCCAACAAGACCGACATCGGCTGGGGCCACCAGATCCGCTCCTATGTGCTGCAGCCCTACCAGATGGTGAAGGACCTGCGCACCAACGTGGAGCGCTCCGACCCGCAGAAGGTGCTCGACGGCGACCTCGACGAGTTCATGGCCGCGTCTCTCGCCGCCCGCGTCGGCGAGGGCAACGACAAGGAAGCGGCGGCGGGGTAGGCGCCTCTCCGTCGTCCCGACCGGAGCGCCCCGTTAAATAAACGGGAAAAAATTCGGAACGACCCCAGCGCAGCGTCGCTAACTGCGCTAACTCGGCCGCGACTGCAAGAATGCTTACATTTGCGCTGGTGCGCCCATGCCCGCGGACCAGGACGGGATCGCCGCCGTCTCCGCGCCGCGCTCGATCCGGCTCACCGTCCGGCGTCTCCTGCGGTCCCCGCGCTTTTCCGAAGAAGGGTCCGGGTACCCGGGGGCATGCTGGCAGATGCGACGGCCGAAGTCAATTTAAAATTGATGATCCTTCCGTCGTCCCGACCGGAGCGGAGGGACCTCTTTTCCGGTGGAGAAAAGATCCCTCGGCTAAAGGCGCATGTGAATGCGCCGTACCCGGGAGGACGGGAGGAGGCGCTTGTCCTCCTCGCCGTCGCCTTCGCCACTGGCACCGTCGCCCGGTTCTGGGTAGCGTTGGCGCCGATCTCGGGGAGACAGGTGCATGAAGAACAGGGTGTCGGGTATCGTCTCGCGCGCGGCGGGACTCATGTTGCTGCTTCTGGCCGCCGCGCTGCCGCAATCGACGACGGCGCAGACGGGCGGCAACCGCAGCACCACGAGCGAGTCCGACAGCCCGGCGGCGCCGGCCAGGGTCCTGCCGGCCAACATCCTCCTCGGCAAATGGTGCGGCGAGACCAGCAACTACGTGTTCTCGAACCAGAAGCTCGTCGTCTACGGCCTCAATGGCCAGGTCGCCCGCGAGCTGCGGATCGCGCGCTTCGAGACGGGCGTCAACTGGATATCGGTCTTCTGGGCCGACCTGCCTCCCGTCGACGGAAACGCCGCCAGCACGCTCTTCAACAATTTCTCGCCCGGCCGCGATGTCATGGAGCAGGCCAAGCAGACCATCGGCGACAAGGGGCCGCTGCGCATCTTCCGGCGCTGCTGACGCGTCACCCCGGCTTCGTCACCGTCCCCGGGACTACTCGCGCCCTCCGTTGCCGCGCAGGAATTTCGCGGCGTTGGCATTGGCGTCCATCGGCTCGAAGTAGGAATGACCCGATAGCCAGCGCGCCATCGACCTCGGCGTGTGATTGGGGTTCTTCAGCACCTTCTTCAAAGGCGTCTGGCCGTCCTTGTCCTTGGCATTGATGTCGGCCTTGTGCTCGAGCAGGACTTTCACGACTTCCAGATTGTAGTGAAAAAGCGCCACATTCAGGGGCGTCATCCCTTCATTGTCCCTGGCATCGACGACGGCATTGTTCGCCAGCAGCATTTCCACGATGTCCTTGTTGCCCATGACCGCCGCCGCATGCAGGGGCGTTCCGCCGAGCGCATCCTTGGCATTCACGTCGGCTCCGTTGGCCAGCAACAGGGCCACGATGCTCTTGTGTCCGCGCGCCGCGGCGCCCAGCAATGGCGTTCCCCCGAAGCTGTCCTTCAGGTTGACGTCGGCCTTGTTGGCCAACAGCAACTCCACGACCTCGCCGCGTCCGTTGGTCGCCGCGGCGTTCAAGGGCGTCTTGCCGTAGTCGCTGGACGTATCCTTGGCGTTGATCTCGGCCTTGCGGGTCAGCAGCAGGGCCACCGCATCCTTGTGGCCGAATGCCGCTGCATAGAGCAACGGGGTGAGGCCGTCCTTGTCCTTGTCGTTGGCCAGATCGGGGGTCTTCTCCAGCAGTTCGGTGATTTTCGCCACGTCGCCCTTCGAGGCCGCCTCGTGGATCTCGCCACAGAGGGCGGGACGACAGGCGAACGCCGTGAGCAGTGCGAACGAGGCCGCAACAAGGATCGCTCTCTTCCTGCGGCTCGTTCCTGAAGACCAGAATTGCA
>DATJWN010000389.1:0-8555 GCA_035501235.1 Reyranella sp. | reverse complement strand
GCCAAGGGCGTGGAGGTGATCGAGCCGACGGAGAATGCCGAGGAGATGTGGACCGGCGAGGTCGGCAAGTCGGCCAACCTGACGCTGCGCTCGACCTGCAGCTCCTGGTATGTCGGCGCCAACATCCCCGGCAAGCCGCGCGTATTCATGCCCTATATCGGCGGCCTGCCTGCCTATATCGAGCACTGCGAGCGCGTGGTCGGCGACGACTACACGGGCTTCGCGCTCAGCTAGTAGCCGATCGCCTCACCGTCGCTGCGCGGATCGGCGCCGCCGATGCGAAGGCCGCTCACCGGATCGACGGTGATGCCGTGGGCGTGGCCCGCGAGCTCGCTCCAGTCGCCCCAGCGGTCGATCTGATGGCCGCGGCGTTCCAGCTCGGCGATGGTCGCGGCCGGGACGCGCGCCTCGATATGCAGCATGTCGCGCGGCTCGCCTATCGCGAAGCGGCCGGAGAGGAAGCGCGGCGCTTCGACCGCCTGCTGGATGTCGAGGCCGTGGTCGATCATGGCGACATAGGCCTGGAGATGGATCTGCGGCTGGCCGTCGGCGCCCATGCAGCCGACGGCGGCCCAGAACTTGTCGTCGCGGAAGGCGAGCGAGGCGATCAGCGTGTGCAGCGGCACCTTGCCGGGCTCGAGCCTGTTGGGGCTCGCAGGGTCCAGCGAGAAATAGGCCGAGCGGTTCTGCAGGATCACGCCGGTGCGGCCGGCCACCACGGCGGCACCGAAGCCGCCATAGACCGAGTGGATCAGCGACACGGCATTGCCCTCGCGATCGACGACGGCGATGTAGACCGTGTCGCCCGCGAGGCTGCCATAGGAGGGAATCTTGTCCCACGGCAGCGCGTGCTCGGGATCCATCAGCGCGCGCCGCTCATCGGCATAGGGCTTGGAGATCAATCGCTCGGTCGGCATGTCGACGAACCGAGGATCGCCAAGGTAACGGTCGCGGTCGTGATAGGCGAGCTGCTTGGCCTGGATCATGAAGTGCACATAGTCGGCGCCTTGGAACGGACGGCGGTGCAGCTCCAGCGGCTCGATCAGATTCAGCATCTCGAGCACGGTGAAGCCTTGCGTGGGCGGCGGCGTCTCGTAGATCGTGACGCCGCGATAGCTGCCCCGGAGCGGCTCGGCCCAGCGCGCCTTCTGGGCCTTCAGGTCATCGGCGCGGAAGAAGCCGTGACTACCCTCGCTGTAGCGCACGAGCTCACGGGCGACCTCGCCCTCGTAGAAGCCATACCAGCCGTCGCTGGCGATCGCTTCCAGCGTGCGGGCGAGATCGGGATTGCGCAGCGTGGCGCCGTCCTTGAGGAAGATCGCCGCGGCGTGCGGGCACTTCTTCAGTTCCTCGCGCGCCAGCTCGCGCCAATAGGCGAGGCGGTCCGTCACCGGAAAGCCGTCGCGGGCAAAGCCGATCGCGCTGTCGAGGCAGCGTTTCAGCGGCAGGCGTCCGTAGGCGGCATGCGCCTCGGCCCAGCTCGCGACGGCGCCGGGCACGGTGAGCGTTCCGGGCAGCGCGCCGCGATAGGGCACTTCGTTGAGACCGCGCCTGGCGAACGCATCGATCGTGCCGCTCGCGGCCGCACGGCCGCCACCGTCGATGTAGCGCACCTGCCGCGTGGCCGCGTCATGGATCAGCCAGAAGGCATCGCCGCCGATGCTGGTCATGTGCGGATAGATCACCGAGAGCGCCGCACTCGCCGCGATCGCCGCATCGACCGCCGAGCCGCCGGCGCGCAGCACGTCGACGCCGGCCTGGCTTGCAAGAGCATGCGGGCAGGTCACCATTCCGTTCGGCGCCTGGGTGGCCGGACGGCCGGCTCTTATTCTTATGTCTGCCATGATTACTTCTTAAAGCACATTCTGTTCGGCTGTAATCAGCCGCACAGAATGTGCCTACGGTCGAGGCGCCTCGATCAATGCGTTTCCAATCAAATTGGACCCGCCGAGGCGGGTCCATTTTGATTGGAAGCCGCTCAGGGTCGTATTCGACGTAGTTGACAGAGCGGCGCTGTATCCATAACACTTAACTTAATAGTTAAGTGTTCGCATAGAGGTCTCCATGGATGGTCTCCTGAAGCCCGCCGAGCAGGAACTGGTTCTCGTGCGCGATCTGAAGGCGCCGCGCGCCCGTGTCTTCGCGGCCTGGACCGATCCCAAGCGGGCCGCGATGTGGTGGTCGCCGCGCGACTGCACGCCGCTCACCTGCGAGATGGATGTGCGGCCGGGCGGGCGCTGGCATCGCACCATGCGCATCCCCGACGGCACGGTGATCGCCAAGTACGGCGTCTATCGCGAGGTGGTCGAGGGCGAGCGGCTGGTCTTCACCTACATGACCGACTATGCCGACGGCAGCTCCGATCCCGAGACGCTGGTCTCCATCACGCTCGAGTCACTGGGTGATGGTACGCGGTTGACCCTGCGCCACTCGGCCTTCCAGACCGAGGAGTCGCGGATCAGCCACACGGGCGGCTGGACGAGCTGCCTCGACTGGCTCGCCGACTTCGTCACTCGATAGACAACACAGGAGAGCGTCATGAACGTCCAACCCTATCTCTCGTTCGAGGGCCGCGCCGCCGAGGCGATCGAGTTCTACAAGGGCGCGATCGGCGCCACGGTCGACATGATGATGCGCTTCAGCGACGCGCCGCCGGAAGTGCAGGCACAGATGTCGCCCGGCTCCAAGGACAAGGTCATGCACGCGGCCTTCCATGTCGGCGACACCCAGATCATGGCGTCGGACGGCCAGTGCAGCGGCAAGGCGTCCTTCTCGGGCATCAATCTGACGCTGAACGCCACGAGCAACGGCGAGGCCGAGAAGCTGTTCAGCGCGCTGGGTCAGGGCGGCAAGGTCGGCATGCCGATGAGCGAGACCTTCTTCGCCCACCGCTTCGGCATCGTCGCCGACAAGTTCGGCGTCAACTGGATGGTGATCAATCCGAAGATGCCGTGAAGTTTCAGCGCTTCTCGACGTTGGAACTGCGCAACGGCACGCCGAACTCGCGGCGGCAGACTTCGGCCAGGACCTCGACGCCTTTCTTGATGGTGGCGGGGTCGGGGTTGGCGAAGCAGAGCCGCAGCCGGCTCCTGGCATAGGCCTTGTCGGTCGACCACTCCGGTCCGGGGTTCAGCGCCACGCCGGCGGCTTGCGCCGCCTGGAAGAGCTTCACCGTGTCGACCGAGTCCGGCAGCTTGATCCAGAGATAGATGCCGCCCGGCGGGTCGCCGAACTCGGCGGCGGTGCCGAACTGCTCGGCCAGCGCCTCGCGCAGCACCTGCAGCTTGTGGCTGAGCGCCTTGTTGAGCTTGGGCACATGGGCGGCGAAGTGCTTGGTGCAGAACTCCGCCAGCACCATCTGCTCCAGCGCGCCCGAGCCCGCGTCCTGCTTGAGGCCGAGGATGCGCGCCAGGATCTCCCACTTGGCGACGATGTAGCCCACGCGCAGCGCCGGCGCGATCGACTTCGAGAAGGAGCCGACGAAGATCACGCCCTCGCCGCCCGCCAGCGAATGGATGGCACGCGGCCGCTCGCTGTTCCAGATCAAGTCGGAGTAGCACTCGTCCTCGAAGATCATCACGCCGTACTGGCGGGCGAGGGCGATCATCTCCAGTCGTCGCGCCTCGGGCATGATCGAGCCGGTCGGATTCTGGATCGTCGGGATGGTGTAGATGTACTTGGGCTTCACGCCCTTCTGCTTCAGCTCCTCGAGCGTCTGCCTCAGCGCATCCATGCGCATGCCGTCCTTGTCGAGCGGAATGCCGACGATGTTGACGCCGAACTTGGCGAGGCGGCTCAGCGCCCCGCCATAGGTCTCCTTCTCGATCAGGATCGTGTCGCCCTTGCCGAGCAGCAGCGTATTCACGAGATCGAGGCCCTGCAGCGATCCGGACGTGATCAGGATCTCATCGGGCGAGCACTCGATGCCGGCATGGCCCTTGAGCTTGCCGCTCAGGAACTCGCGCAGAGGCCGGTAGCCGAGCGGTCCGCTGTTGAGGCCATAGGTCGCGAGGCTCGGCCCCTCGCGCTTCAGCACGGCGGTGGCGGCATCGATCAGCGCCTGCACCGGCACGTTGTCCGCGTCGTTGTGGCCGCCGACGAAATTGTACTTGGGGAACCCGTTCCACTTGGCGGCGGGCGCCGGCGTGCCGGGCGCCAGCAGCGGCGCGACATCGAAAGGTGCGGTCATGGCGTTCCCTCAGGTCGGTCTTGTTGGCCGACTAGTCTGCACCCGGGGGCTCCGGCCTCAAATAGACGATCAGGCAGCAAACGCAGATTCCCAATCCGGCCAGCGGAAATCTCAGCGCCACGGCGGCGGCCAGTGCAAACAGGCAGAGTGTCGTCGTCGACCGCCAGCGCATGATCCGGCGAACGGCATGCGGCGCCTTGCGGTCGATCAGGTCCCAGATGAGCGCGATGTAGGTCACGTTCACGAGAAAGAACACGGCGGCGTAGAAGGCGACGGGCTGGGGCGCCAGACGGCTCACCGCCATCCATGCCGTCGAGAGCGGCAGCAGCGACATCGAGAAGAGGTGCGCGAAGTTGAACCACACAAGCCGCGGCGTGGCGTGCGTGGCGTAGCGCATGAGATAGTGATGGTTGACCCATACGATGGCGATGAACAGGTAGCTCACCGCGTAGCTGAGCCAGGTCGGCCACAGCGACAGCAGGGCCTCGAGGGTCGGATGTTCCGGCGGCCGCAAATCGAGGACCAGCACCGTGATCAGCACGGCAAAGACGCCGTCGGAAAAGGTAGCCAGCCGCTCCGGCGTCGCTTTGCGCAGCACGATCACACCGTGGCGCGGAACGAGTGCGGGTCGGCCAGGTCCCAGGGCAGCTTCCAGCGCAGATTGGCCGTGCCCGCCAGCAGCTCGCCCTCGACCAGCGAGGGGTAGATGTCGGCGAAGGTCACGACCTCGCTGGGCGAGATGCGCCGGGAGATATGGATGGGCTTGAACTCGCGCGGATGGTCGAGGCCGGCTGCCGCGGTCATCTCGGCAAGTTCGTGAAGCGTCGCGCGATGGAAGTTGGCGACGCGCTCCTTCTTGTCGGGCACGTAGAGCGCGCGCTGGCGCCGCGGGTCCTGTGTCGCCACGCCGACCGGGCAGCGGTCGGTGTGGCAGCTCTGCGACTGGATGCAGCCCACCGCGAACATGAAGCCGCGCGCGGCATTGCACCAGTCGGCGCCGAGCGCCATGGCGCGGATCATGTCGAAAGCGGTGATGATCTTGCCCGCCACGCCGATCTTGATCTTGTCGCGGAGGCCGGTGCCGACCAGCGCATTGTGCACGAAGTAGAGACCCTGGCGCATCGGCTTGCCGATATGGTCGATGAACTCGACGGGTGCCGCGCCCGTGCCGCCTTCCTTGCCGTCGACGACGATGAAGTCGGGATAGATCTTCGTCTCCAGCATCGCCTTGCAGATCGCCAGGAACTCCCACTCATGGCCGATGCAGAGCTTGAAGCCCGCGGGCTTGCCGCCGGAGAGCTCGCGCATCTTCGAGATGAACTGCATCATCTCGATCGGCGTAGTGAAGGCCGAGTGGCTCGACGGCGAGATGCAGTCCTCGCCCACGGGCACGCCTCGCGTCAGCGAGATCTCGGGGCTGACCTTGGGGCCGGGGAGCACGCCGCCATGGCCGGGCTTGGCGCCTTGGCTGAGCTTCAGCTCGACCATCTTGACCTGCTCGTTGGCCGCGCCCTCGGCGAACTTCTCCGCATTGAACGTGCCGTCGGGATTGCGGCAGCCGAAGTAGCCCGAGCCGACCTCCCAGATGATGTCGCCGCCCATCTCGCGGTGATAGGGGCTGTAACCGCCCTCGCCGGTGTCGTGCGCGAAGCCGCCCATCCTGGCGCCGCCGTTGAGCGCACGGATGGCGTTGGCGCTGAGCGAGCCGAAGCTCATGGCCGAGATGTTGAACACCGAGGCCGAGTAGGGCTTCTTGCACTCGGCGTCGCCGACCATGATCCGGAACGGCTCCTTGCTGACCGGGCGTGGCGCGATCGAATGGTTCATCCATTCGTAGCCGGGCTCGTAGACGTTGTACTGCGTGCCGAAGGGCCGCACGTCGAGCTGCATCTTGGCGCGCTGGTAGACCACGGCGCGGCGGTCGCGGCTGAAGGGCGTGCCGTCCTTGTCGCTCTCGAACAGGTACTGGCGCAGCTCCGGCCGGATCTCCTCGAAGATGAAGCGCAGGTGCGCCGCAATAGGATAGTTGCGCAGGATCGAGTGCTTGCGCTGGATGAGATCGTGGATGCCGACGAGCACCAGCATCGCCGCCACGGCCAGTGGCACGGAGAGCCAGGAGGTGTAGGGCATCATCGCCTGCGCCACGGCAAAGGCGAGCGTCACGACGATCGCGAGCCAGAACGGAATGAACCGCTTCTGGAACATCATGTAGAAGAGCATCGTCTGCGTTCCCCCGGCTCGTTTCCCCGGAACGGTCGCCTGCTCATGTGACCGCCCCATGACAGGAGGATAGCGCGCTTACGGCTGCTTCGGATTGCGCGAAATGGCCTGCAGGGCCTTGAGATGCCTGGCGGTGGCGGTGAGCGCCTTGCGCTCGATGGCGCGATAATGGCGGATCAGCTCCTGGCCGCGCTCGGTCAGCATGGCGCCGCCGCCCGCGCGGCCGCCGGTCTGGGCGGCCACCAGCGGCTCGCTGAAGGTCCGGTTGATCTCGGCCACCAGTTCCCAGGCGCGCTTGTAGGACATGTTCATCGACCGGCCGGCGGCCGAGATCGAGCCCTCCTGGGCGATGCGTTCGAGCAGGGTGACCTTGCCGGGGCCGAGCCGGCCTTCGTCGTCGAAGTCGATGCGGATGCTGAGATGTGGCATCGCGGGTTCCTAGGTGCGTTCGAAGGAAACGGACTTGATCACGGCATGCACGGGCTTGCCGGCCGCGAGCGCGAGGCGCTGCACGGACTTCGCCGTGATGCGCGCCAGGAGCGGCACGCCGTTGCAGTCGAGCCGCACGTCGGCCTGGGCGCCGTTCGAGGCGATCTCGACGACCGTGCCGGCGAGCACGTTCAGCGCGCTGATCTCGCGCGGGGCGTCGAGTGCCAGCATGACATCGCGCGAGCGGATATAGGCCTGCACCTTGGCGCCGACCTGGGCGAGCAGCCGCGGCACCTGCAGGTCGCCCGCGGGGGAGGCGAGCGTCGTGAGCTGGAAGGCCTCGTCATGTCGGGCGACCGTGGCTTCGAGCACGCTGCCGCCGTCGCTCGCCTCGGCGAGCGGCAGGATGTCGACCACGGGGCCGACTGCCGTCACCTTGCCCTCGCTCAGGATCACGACGGTCGTCGCGAGGCGCGCCACCTCGGCGACGGAGTGGCTGACATAGAGGATGGGCAGGCCGAAGTCTCGCAGCCGCTCGATGTAGGGCAGGATCTCCGCACGCCGAGCCTCGTCGAGCGAGGCGAGCGGCTCGTCCATCAGCAGGAAGCGCGGACGGGAGAGCAAAGCGCGCCCGATCGCGACGCGTTGCCTCTCGCCGCCCGACAGCGATTCCGGCTGGCGATGAAGCAGCGGGCCGATGCCCAGCAGCTCGACGATCGCGGCAAGATCGTCCGTTGCATTTCCCTCGCCGCGCCGGAACCAGCGGCCATAGAGCAGGTTCTGGCGCACGCTGAGATGGGGGAAGAGGCGGCTGTCCTGGAAGACGTAGCCCACGCGGCGGCGGTGCTTGGGCACGAAGACGCGGCGCTCGGTGTCGAGTAGCACCTGGCCGTCGACGGCGATGCGGCCGCGATGCGGCTTCACCAGCCCGCCCATGATGTCGACGAGGGTGGTCTTGCCCGAGCCCGAGCGGCCGAACAGCGCCGTGACGCCGGGCAGCGCGGTGAAGCGGGCCGAGAGATGGAAGCTGCCGCGCGTGCTTTCGATGTCGACTTCGAGACTCATGTCGCGACTCGGCGCGCGCCGATGCGGCGGGCGAGCAGCTCGGAGCCCAGCAACGCCGTCATCGAGATCGCGACGGACACGAGGGTGAGTCGCAGCGCACCCGCGTCGCCGCCGGGGATCGAGGTGAAGGTGTAGATCGCCGACGGCAGGGTCTGCGTCTCGCCCGGGATGTTGGAGACGAAGGTGATGGTGGCGCCGAACTCGCCCATCGACTTGGCGAAGCAGAGGATCGCGCCTGCGATCACGCCGGGCAGGCAGAGCGGCAAGGTGATGGTTGCGAACACCCAGAGCGGGTTGGCGCCGAGCGTGCCGGCGGCGCTCTCCAGCCGTGTGTCAACGGCCTCGATGGAAAGACGGATCGCCCGCACCATCAGGGGAAAGCCCATGACCGCGCAGGCCAGAGCCGCGCCGGTCCAGCGGAAGGCGAAGACGATGCCGAACTGGGCGAGGAATTCGCCAATCGGCCCGCGCCGGCCGAACAGGATCAGCAGCAGGTAGCCGGTCACCACCGGCGGCAGGATCAGCGGCAGGTGAACCAGCGTATCGAGCAGGCCCTTTCCCCAGAAGCGGCCGCGCGCCAGCACGTAGGCCATGGCGACGCCGAACGGCACGCTCGCCGCCATGGCGGTGACGGCGACCAGCAGGCTCAGCC
>DATJWN010000388.1:0-4793 GCA_035501235.1 Reyranella sp. | reverse complement strand
TGGGGCGGCTTCATCCCGGATATCGCGGGCTTCGATCCCTCTTTGTTCAATGTGCCGCCCGGCGAGGCGGCGGCGATGGACCCCCGGCAGCGCCTGCTGCTGATGTCGGCCTGGCAGACGCTCGCCGACGCGGGCTACGCGCCGCAGTCGCTGAAGCGCAGCAACACCGGCGTCTTCGTGGCACTACAAGACAACGAATACGTCAAGCTGCTCGAGGAAGCGGGCGTCGACACCTCAGACCAGTACGCCCAAACCTGCCTGCTCGCCAATCGCCTCTCTTATTTCTTCGATTTCCGCGGCGCCAGCGAAGTTGTCGACGCGCAATGCCCCGGCGGCGCTGTCGCGATCCATCGCGCCGTCAATGCGCTGAGACTCGGCGAGATCGATCAGGCACTGGTGGGCGCCGCCAACCTGCTGATCCGGCCCGAGCCGTTCGCGCTTCTGTCGGAGTCGGGCCAACTCAGCCCGACCGACTCGGTCCGCTCCTTCGGCGCCGACGCGCAGGGCCATTTACGGGCCGAGGGCGTGGCGAGCCTCCTGCTGAAGCCGCTGTCCCGGGCGCTGGCGGACAAGGATCACATCTACGCCCTGATCCGCGGCAGCGCCGTCAACTATAACGGCCAGGGCGGCGCCTCGATCGCCGCGCCCAATGTCGAAAGCCATGTCGAGGTGATCCGCGCCTGCTACCGGCGGGCCGGCATCGATCCTCGCCAGGTGCGCTATATCGAGGCGCAGGGCATGGGCAACGTGCTGGCCGACCTCGTGGAATGGCAGGCCTTCAATCGCGCGCTCGGCCGCTTGGCCGAGGAGCAGCAAGTCTCGCTAGCGGCGGGCGCCTGCCGCGTCAGCACCGTCAAGCCGATGATGGGTCATATGGAGTCCGCCTCGGCGCTGGGCGCGCTCTTCAAGATCGTGCGCAGTCTGCAGACCGGCGTCATCCACAAGGTGGTGGGCTTCACCGAGCCTCATCCCGACATGGAGACGGACGGCCAGCCCTGCGCCATCGCGACGGAGACGCTGCCCTGGCCGCGCACGGCCGGCCCCCGGCTGGCGGGCCTGCACGGCTACGGCATGGGCGGCATCAACGCCCATCTGCTGATCGAGGAATTCGATCCGGTCGCGCAGGACAGGGAGGATGAAGGCCCGGCATTGATTGTGCTCTCTGCTCGCAGCGCCGCGAGTCTCGCTGCGGCGGTCCGCGAGCTGCGTGAATTCCTGACGGCTGCGCCGACCCCGCCCCGACTGCACGACATCGCCTACACGCTCCAGATGGGACGCGAAGCGTTCGAGCATCGCCTGGCCTGGGTCGTGAAGTCTCACCAGGAGTTGCTGTCGGCCTTGACCGAAGGCGCGGCCGCGCGCCGGCAGGTCCAGGACGAGCTGCACGATCTCGCCGCGCGCTGGATGGAGGGTGAGGCGATCTCGTGGTCGTCGCTTTACGCCGGCAAAGACGTTCGGCGCGTGCGATTGCCAGCTCCTCCCTTCGATACCAAGCCCTATTGGATCGGCCGTCGTGCTGCCGTTCCGGTCGCCGCTTCAAAATCGCCGGCAACCGGCGAGCGCGAGATCAGGGACCATCTGATCGCTATGCTGAGCGAGGCGTTGGCGCAACCGGCGCAGGATATCGATCCCCAAGTGCATCTCTACGATCTCGGCATCGATTCGCTGCTCGGCATGAAGCTGCTGCGCGGCCTTTCGCGGCGGTTCGACATTGCCGTGCAGGCACGCGAGCTGGTCGAGCATCCGACGATTGAAGCCCTGTCACGCCATCTTGCGAAAAAGCGCGTTGGTGGTGTCGTCGAGGCGCCGGTCGTCGTTCCTGCCCGGGCGACACCCTCGTCAGCGCTTTCCGAAGGCCAGAAGGGCCTGTGGACGCTGCAGCAGCTCGAACCGGGAATGGCGGCGTACAACATCCCGCTCTGCTTCCACCTGGCGCGACTGCTCGACGTCGAGGCCCTGAAGCTCGCCTTCCGGCATCTGCTGGACGAGCAGCCTGTGCTCGGCAGCGTCTTCGTCGAGCGAGACGGGACCGTCGTCCGCGAGACGCGTACCAGCGTCGAGTTGGCCTTCGAGCGGCAGGACGTCTCGGCGCTCGGGACGGACGAGCTGATGGCAGCCATCAGGTCCGCCGGAAAGAAGCCCTTCGACCTGGCCCGCGGCCCGCTCGTGCGATTGCACGTCTTCAGCCGGGGCCCGCGCGATCACCATCTGCTGCTGACGCTGCACCACATCGTCTTCGACGGCGGCTCGTTCCTGCCGGTGTGCCGGACCCTGTTCGGTGCCTATCGGGAGATAGTGGACGGCAAGTCGCCGAAGGCTGCGACTCTGTCCGGCGCGGAGGGCGATTTCGCCTCGTGGGAGCAGGAGATGCTGGCCGGCGCCGAAGGTTCGGCTCATCGCGCTTACTGGGCGCGGCAGCTTTCCGGCGATCTGCCGGTAGCGGTTCTCTTCACCGATTTCCCGCGCGCCGCCAGCCAGCCTTTCGCGGGCCAGTCGTATTCCGTCCGGTTGAGCCCGCTCCTCAGCCAGCAGCTCCGTGTCTTCGCCCGCCAGCAGCGGATGAACCTGTCTACGTTGTTCCTCGCCTTCTTCAACATCCTGCTGCATCGCTACACCGGCCAGGGTGACATCATCGTCGGCATGGCGGAGCGGGGCCGCGCGCAGGACCGTTTCGAAACGGCCGTCGGCTACTTCATCAACATGCTGCCCATCCGGGCCCGCGATATCAGCGGCAAGCCGCTGGCCGCTCTGCTGCACGACCTGCAGTTCACGATGGCGGATGCGCTGGACCACGCGGCCTATCCGTTCCCCCGGATGGTGCGCGACCTCGGTGTCGTGCCGGGCGGAGCGGCGCCGGTCTTCCAGGTCGCCTTCGAATACCAAAACGCTTTTTCGAACACCGACCTGGTGGCCTTCAACCGCGAGTTCCGTGACACGCTCGGCATGACGTTGGTCGAGGAGGTTGGCCAGGAAGGCGAATACGAGCTGGTCCTGGAGGTCCGTGAAGGCCGCGACGACTTTGTCCTGAACCTCAAGTTCAACCCGACGCTCTTCAAGCCTGAGACGATCGCTCGTCTCGCCGAGCATCTGGTCAATCTCGCGGGCGATTCGATCGCCCATCCGCACCGGATGCCGGCCGAACTCGACCTGCTGTCCGGCGGGGAACGCAAACTGCTGCTCGATGACTGGAATGCCACGCGGGCGATCTATCCTCGTGACCGCTGCTTCCATCAGCTCTTCGAGCAGCAGGCGCGGATGACGCCCGATGCGGTCGCGCTGATCTGCGAGGATCGCCAGCTTACCTACGCCGAGCTCGACGCGCGCAGCACGGTGCTCGCTAAGTATCTCCAGCACGTCGGCGTGCAGGCCGACCAGCCGGTGGCCGTCTGCGTTGACCGCTCACTCGACATGGTGGTGGCGATGCTGGGCGTGGCGAAGTCGGGCGGGGCGTGGCTGCCGCTCGATCCGAAGTTCCCGGCAGAGCGTCTGCGCTTCATGCTGGAGGATAGTGGGGCGTCAGTCGTGCTGACCCAGTCAGCCCTGCAGGACATCGCGCGCGAGGTGCGCTCGGTCGTGGCGCTCGATACGCAATGGGCAGCCATCGAGGAAACGACAAGGAGCGTCGAGCTGCAGGCCCGCGGAACGCCGCGCAACCTGGCTTATGTCATCTACACCTCGGGCAGCACCGGCACGCCCAAGGGCGTCATGGTCGAGCACCAGGCGCTGATGAATTTCCTGTGCTCGATGGCGAGTCGCCCGGGCTTCGAGCCCGGAGACCGGCTGCTCGCGGTCACGACCTATTCCTTCGATATTGCCGGGCTGGAGCTGCTGCTGCCTCTCGTCCGCGGCGGCACCTGCTGCATCTGCCCGAGCGGCAAGACGAACGATGCGGCGCTCCTGCGGCAGGAAATCCGACGGCTGCGGCCTACGATCATGCAGGCGACACCGTCGACCTGGACGATGCTGTTCCACGACGGCTGGTGCAACGAGGAGCGGATGAAGCTGCTTTGCGGCGGCGAACCGCTGCCGCCGGCGCTGAAGCGCGAGTTCGTCACCACCGGCAGCGATGCCTGGAACATGTTTGGGCCGACCGAGACCACGATCTGGTCGACAGTCTCGCCGATCGCGGGCGACGATGACGCCGTCGATATCGGCACGCCGATCGCCAACACCCAGATCCACGTGCTCGACCGTCACGGCCAACTCGCGCCGATGGGCTTGCCAGGCGAGCTGTGCATAGGTGGCGATGGGCTGGCGCGCGGCTATCTGAACAGGCCCGAGCTGACGGCGGAGCGCTTCGCCCCAAATCCCTTCGAGCCGGGCACGCGTCTCTATCGCACGGGCGATCTCGCGCGCTGGCGCGAGGACGGTGTGCTGGAGCATCTCGGCCGGCTCGACCATCAAGTGAAGATCCGCGGCTTCCGCATCGAGCTCGAGGAGATCGAGACCTGGCTGGCGAAGCATCCGGCGATCGAGCGGAGCGTCGTTGTCGCGCGCGGGCAGCAGCTCGTCGCGTATCTGGTAAGCCGTGCCGGCCGTCGCGCGCCGACCTCTGCGCAGGTCAAGGAGTTCCTGGCGCAGCACCTGCCGGAATATATGATCCCCGCGATCTCGGTCGCATTGACCGAATTGCCGTTGACTGCCAGCGGCAAGATCGACCGCAAGAGTCTCGCCGACCGGGACGTGATCGTGGAGCGCGCCGAGGCGGCGCTGCCGGTGGACTCGACGATCGAGCGCGAGGTGCTGGCCCTTTGGCAGTCGCTCCTGAACGTTCACGGCATCGGAGTCACGGA
>DATJWN010000387.1:0-10672 GCA_035501235.1 Reyranella sp. | reverse complement strand
CAGCAGCACCGTGTCGATGCCGCTCTTCACCGCATGCGGCTTCAGCTCGTCCGCCTCCTCGGGCGGCAAATCGACCATGATGAGCCCGTCGACACCCGCTTCGCCCGCCTCCCGGCAGAAGCGCTCGGGGCCTCGCTGATAGATGAGATTGTAGTAGCCCATCAGGATGATGGGTGTTTCGATGTCTTCCTTCCGGAAACGCCGGACCATATCGAAGGTCGCATCGATGGTGATGCCTGATTTGAGCGCGCGCTGGCCTGCGAGCTGCACCGACGGGCCGTCGGCCATCGGGTCGGTGAAGGGCATGCCCAATTCGATCAGGTCGGCGCCCGCGCCGGGCAGGCCCTTCAGGATGTCGCTGCTCACGGCGAGATCGGGATCGCCCGCGCTGATATAGGCCACGAGGCCCGCGCGGCCGTCGGCCTTGAGCTTGGCGAAGCGCTTCTCGATGCGGCTCATCGGATCTTGATCCCACTCATATCTTGATGCCCATCCGTGCGGCCACCTGCGGCACGTCCTTGTCGCCACGGCCCGAGAGGTTGGCGACCAGCAGATTGTCCTTGGGCAGCGTCGGCGCGAGCTTCTTCACGTAGGCGAGCGCGTGGCTCGACTCGAGCGCCGGAATGATGCCCTCGAGCTTGCAGAGGAGATGGAAGGCCTCGAGCGCTTCCTCGTCCGTCGCCGAGACGTATTCGACGCGGCCCCTGTCCTTCAGCCAGGAATGCTCCGGCCCGATGCCCGGATAATCGAGGCCGGCCGAGATCGAGTGCGCCTCGGTGATCTGGCCTTCCTCGTCCTGCAGGAGATAGGTGCGATTGCCATGCAGCACGCCCGGCCGGCCGCCGGTGATCGAGGCGGCATGCTGGCCGGTCTCGATGCCGTGACCCGCCGCCTCGACGCCGACGATGCGCACGCCCGGATCGTCGAGGAAGGGATGGAACAGCCCCATCGCGTTCGAGCCGCCGCCGATGCAGGCGACCAGCGTGTCGGGGATGCGGCCCTCGGCTTCCATCATCTGCGTGCGCGTCTCGTCGCCGATCACGCACTGGAAGTCGCGCACCATCGACGGGTAAGGATGCGGGCCCGCGACCGTGCCGATGCAGTAGAAGGTCGTCTCGCAGGTCGCGACCCAGTCGCGCATCGCCTCGTTCATGGCGTCCTTGAGCGTCGAGGCGCCCGACGTCACCGGCCGCACCTCGGCGCCCAGCATCTTCATGCGGAACACGTTCGGCGCCTGGCGATCGACGTCGACGGAGCCCATGAACACCACACAGGGGATATCGAACAGCGCGCAGGCCGTGGCCGTCGCGACACCATGCTGGCCCGCGCCGGTTTCGGCGATGACCCGCGTCTTGCCCATGCGCTTGGCCAGCAGCACCTGGCCCAGCACGTTGTTGATCTTGTGGCTGCCCGTGTGGTTCAGCTCGTCGCGCTTGAGGTAGATCTTGGCGCCGCCGAGGTGCTGCGTGAGACGGTGGGCGTAGTAGAGCGGGCTGGGCCGGCCGGCATAATGCGTCAGCAGGCTCTTGAGCTCGCCCTGGAACTTCGGATCGGCCTTGGCAGTGTTATAGGCCTGTTCCAGCTCGAGGATCAGCGGCATCAGCGTCTCGGCGACGTAGCGGCCGCCGAAAAGGCCGAAATGGCCGCGCTCGTCGGGGCCGGTGCGATAGCTGTTGGGCGAATCGGGCATGGTTTTTCCTGGTCGGACGGGCGGACTTAGCAGCCCGGGGGCCGTCCGGTCAAAGCATCGTCAGGGCGGACCCGGGGCCGGAGAGAATTCGGAACGAACGGCGACGCTGGCCGGTCTGGCGGTGAGAATGCAGGACAGTTAACCTGCATTGTCGATGCTTCGATTGTCAGACGACAGGGTTATCGCTTTTGCGATCTTCCTCTTCGCGCTCGCCGTGCGTCTGGCGACGGTCGCGTGGCAGGCGGGCGAGCCAATCTCGCAAGCGGACCAGAGCGAATATCTGGCGCTCGCCCAGAACATCCGCTTTCATGGCGTCTTCTCGTATGGCGCGCCGCACCTGTGGGGCGCGCCGGGTCTTCTGGGCAGCACCGGCCCATTCCTGCCGACTGCGTCTCGCGCCCCTCTCTATCCATTCTTCATCGCCCTGCTCTGGTGGGGACAGGCGCCGCCCATTCTTCAGGTGCGGATCGCCCAGGCATTCCTGGGGGCGGGCGTCGCGCTTCTCGTCTATCTGACGGCGCGGCCTTTGCTGGGCCGGCGTACCGCCGTGATCGCGTCGCTTGGCATGTCGGTCGCGCCGTATAGCTGCCAGCTTGTCGTCCCGCTGGTGACCGAGACGCTCTTCAATTTCCTCCTGATGCTGGCCCTGTGGCTGTGGGGCGGCAAGCGGCCTTTCCTGGCCGGTCTCATCCTTGGCATCGCCAACCTCGCACGGGCGATCCTTCTCCCGTTCATCGCCCTCCTGGCCCTGACAGCGATGCTGTTTCGCTTCAATCGGCGAGCGCACGCCCAGGCTGCTCTCGCCGCGGTTCTGGTGCTAGCGCCATGGACGATCCGCAACGCCGTCCAGTTGCATGCCTTTATTCCGGTCGCCGCGACAGGGTGGGGCGCCAATGTTTTTCTCGGCACGATCGACGTGCCGTTCTCGGCGGGAAATTCCTTCATCGTGTTCGGCCAGGACCGGGAATTCATGACGATCATCAAGACGGAGCCCACTGCGGAGGCTGCGGAGCAAAAACTCATGGTCGCGGCGATGGAGCGCATTCGCAGCGCGCCGCTTTACTGGTTCTACGTCCGCCTCAAGCAGTATCCGCGTCTCTTCACGAGCTCAGGCAACTATCTCGCCCCGATCATCCCCCTCTCGCGGCCGGCGCTGCGCATCGTCTATGTCCTGGCGACGGTCGCCTTCCTGATCCTGGCCGGTTGGGGCTTTTTCCTGACCCGGCAATGTTGGCGCAGCCTGTATGCGGTGGCGGCCTTGCCAGCCTTTCAGGCGGCCGTGCTGTTTGTCGGCCTCAACGAGGAGCGCTACAGCACATCGATGGTCCCCATGTTGCTGATCTTTGCGGGCTATGCCGTGTCCCGCCTCCTCCCGGGCAAGCCGTGAGATCGATCCCGCTGCAGTTCCTGTACTATGTCGGCTGCTCCGGCTGTGCGGCCCTGGCGAACCTGTTGGTCGGGTCAGCGCTGATCTACGGCGCGGGCCTCACCTCCCGCGTGCAGTACCCGCTGGCCGTAGGCATCGGCTATTGCGCGGGCATGGCCGTGAACTTCACGCTCAATCGGCGATTCACCTTCGAAGGCAGCGGCCGCACCCGGATCGAGCAGGGCCGCACGTTCCTGGTCGTCGCCCTGTCGGGTCTCCTGCTGACGTCGCTGATCGCGTCCGTGGTGCGCAGCTTGATGTTCGCGGCTGGCAATCCGCTGTCACCTCTGATGAGCGTCGAGACGATCGGGCAGATTGCGGCCATCGGCGCGGTTGCGGTTTACTCTTTCGCCGGCCACAGATATCTGACGTTCAACCGGGGGATTCGTTTCCAATTGCTGAGGCTCTTGCGGCTCGCATCGGCCGAGCAGACGGAACGTTGACATGACGACAGCGCGCAGTCTCGTCATCGTGGGTGGCGGCCCGTCCGGGATGGCCGCGGCGCTCGAGGCGCTGAAAGGCGGGGCGCGACCGACCGTGCTCGAACGCCTCGACAAGGTCGGCGGCCTCGCCCGCACGATCGAGTATCAAGGGTGCCGCTTCGACATCGGCCCGCATCGCTTTTTCACGATGAACCCGGAAATCCAGAAACTCTTCGTCGAGGTCTGCGGCGCCGATCTCTGCAAGGTGCCGCGGCTCACCCGCATCTTCTACAAGCGCCGCTATTTCAACTATCCGCTGACGCCGCTCAATGCGCTGTTCGGCATGGGCATCCTGACCTCGATCCGGATCTTCCTGAGCTATGTCGCCGCCCGACTGCGCCGCGTCCTCGGCCGGCCGCAGCTGCTTTCCTTCGAGGACTGGGTGGTCGATCGCTTCGGCCGGCGGCTCTATGAGACCTTCTTCAAGACCTACACCGAAAAGGTCTGGGGCATTTCCTGCAGGAACATCGGCGCGGACTGGGCAGGCCAGCGCATCAAGGGGTTGAGCCTGATCGCCGCAATCGCCAATGCGCTGTTCCGCTCGCGCACCAAAACCATCAAGACCCTGGTCGACGAATTCCTCTATCCGCGCCTGGGCGCCGGGCAGCTCTACGAGAAGATGGCGGCCCTCGTCACGGAGGGCGGCGGCACCGTGCGGACGAAGGCCGAGGTGCTGCGCCTCAACCGGTCGGGCTTCCAGGTGATGTCGGTCGATTGCCGCACCGACGGCCAGCCGCAATCCATCGGCGGCGATTTCTTCCTGTCGAGCGCGCCGCTCACCGATCTCGTGCAACAGCTCGAGCCGCCGGCGCCGGCGGAGGTGCTCGAGGCGGCCCGCAGCCTGCGCTATCGCAACCATATCGGCGTCAACCTCATCATCGAGGGCGATCCCCCCTTTCCCGACAACTGGATCTACGTCCATTCGCCCGACGTGCGCATGGCGCGCATCTGCGACTATCTGAATTTCTCGCCCGAGATGAGCCCGTCGCGCGGCGTACGCGCGCTGACCGTCGAATATTTCTGCTTCGCCGGCGACGATCTCTGGGAAAGCACCGACCAACAACTGATCGAGCGCGCCCAGGTCGAGCTCAAGACCATGGGCATCGCCCACGGCCGCGTGGTCGGCGCCTTCGCGGTACGTTCCGAGAAGGCCTATCCGGTGATCGAGATCGGCTATGAAGCCAAAATCAAGGTGATCAAGGAGTTCCTCGACCGGTTCGAGAACCTCCTGCCGATCGGCCGGTCAGGGATGTTCAAGTACAACAACCAGGATCACGCCATGGCAACCGGCCTCTATGCCGCGCGCACCGCGCTCGGCCAGGGCAAGTTCGATCCGTGGCTGGTCAATATCGACGGTGTCTATCACGAAGCCGGCACCGTCACGGCTTAACGCTCGATCAGGGCTCGAGCCGCATCATCATCGCCGCCTGATGCGAGCTCTGGCGGTAGGCGATGAGCGCCTTGCGCAGGCGCGCCGCGGCCTCGGGGCTGGTCGAATAGAAGACCACGTGATCGTCGCCGCTCGTGGTCCAGGGCAGCGGCAGGGTGAGCGTGCCGACATGGATCCAGTTCGCGGGCTTGGTCCATGAATCGTAGACCATCGCGTGCTCGACCTTGTGCTCGTCCATCAGCCGGCGCACCCAGAGGTCTGTCCGCCGGTCGCCCTGCGCCAACAGCGCCTCGTAGGAGGCAAGGCCGCCCAGATCGAGCACGTAGTGACGGCCCAGGAAGGCGACGACGCCGAGGTCGGTCACGGCCACCGGCTCATCGAGGTAGTCGCGCGCGATGATCGCCATCTGGCGCTGCTGGTCGAAGGTGTTGCGCGAGCCGGTGGGCGTAGTGAGCGTGGCGATCATGGGATCGATCGAGGCCCAGGCGAAGGCCGCCACCAATGCGGCGTTCACCGGCACGAGACGGCCGAAGCCGGCACGCATCCAGGCCGCGAAGAGGAAGAGCGAGACCCAGGCCGCGTAGTAGATGTGATAGCGGCCGAACCGGCCGTACTGGCCGAACAACAGATGGAGCGCCGTCGGCACCGCGATCAGCATCAGCGCCGCGCCCGGCCTGCCCTCGCGCAGCATCAGGCCCGCCGCCAGGACGGCGAAGGCCACGAACACCGCCTGGTGCTCGATATGGTCGAGGATCGCGTCCCAGCCGCGCACCTCCTGCAGCATCCGGAGGCCGTTCCTGGCCATCACCGAGGCGGGCAGGAAACCCACGCCATGGGTATAGAGGAAGAGCGAGAAGCCGCCGACGACGGCGACGATCACCGCGCCGCTGACCACCGCCTTGCCGCGATGCTGCGACGTCAGGAAGAGCCAGGCGAGCGCCGGCAGCGAGATCGCGAGCCCTTCATAACGAATGAGCGGCAGCAAGGTGACGGCGACCCAGAACGGCCAGCCGAAACGCGCCCGTAGCAGAGAGATCGCCACGACGATGGTGAGCGCCACCTGCAGCGAATTCTCCATGCCGCTCAGCACCAGCCCGTAGAGATTGAGCGCGAAGGCGAAGCCCATGGTGGCGACCAGCGCCCACCAGGACGGCATGTAGTCTTCCAGCCAGCGCACCAGCCACCAGACGGTGACGGTGAGCGCGCCGAGATTGATCACCAGCGGAAGGAACTCGACCAGGCGCGTGAACGAGAAGGGCGCGAGCAGGAACGGCCAGAGGACGCTCGACGAGGGCGCGGAAATCTCGCCCGGGTTGATGCCGTAGTGGCCGTGCAGGATCTGCCGCGCCAAAGCGAGGTGGATGTAGGGATCGTCGAGCGAATAGCCGACGCCGAAGATGAGCTGGACCTGCGCCACCAGCAGCAGGGCAGGCACGACCGCCCATAGCGGCAGGTATGTCGGGGAGCGGATCAACGCTTCTTCTTTTTCGCCGCTTTCTTCGCAGCCTTGCGCTTGGGCGCGGCCTTGGCGGCAACGACGCGACGCGCCGGAGCCGCATCGGCCTCGACCTCGACGATGACCTCGATCTCGACCGGAATGCCGCGCGGCAGCGAGCCCATGCCGACGGCCGACCGCGCATGCTTGCCGCGCTCGCCGAACACCTCGACCATCAGGTCCGAGCAGCCGTTGATCACCTCGGGCTGGTGCCCGAAGTCGGGCGTCGCATTCACCATGCCCAGCATCTTCACGATGCGCTTCACGCGGTCGAGGTCGCCGAGCTCCGCCTTCATCACCGCGATCAGGTTGAGGCCGGTCTCGCGCGCGAAGCCGTACCCCTGCTCGATGGTGAGGTCGCGGCCGACCTTGCCGATGGGCATGGGCTTGCCCGGCAGGCCGGCGCCCTTGCCCGCGAGATAGAGGAAGTTGCCGGCGCGCACGGCGTTCACATAGTTCGCCATCGGCCCGCTCGCCTTGGGCAGCTCGATGCCGAGCTGCTTCAGCCGTTGTTCGGTCTTCATCCCCGTCTCCCCGTCAATCGAGCGCGTCGGCGTCCGTCTTGAGCGTACGCCGCGCGAAGTAGTGGAACGTCGCGCCCACGGCGCGCTCCTTCAGCCGATAGTCATGTGCCTCGCGTGCGAGCTTTGGATCGAGCGGCTTGATGGGCGCCACCGCCTCGGCCATGAGCTGCAGCTTGGCCGCGCGCTCGATGAAGATGCCGAGCACGCAGGCTTCTTCCATCGTCCTTGTCGCGACGAGCTGGCCGTGATGGGCGAGCAGGATCGCGCGCTTGGTGCCGAGCGCGTTGTGGATGATCTCACCCTCCTCGTCGCCGATCGGCGGACCGGGCCATTCGGGCAGGAAGGCGCAATCGTCGTGGAACATGGACGTGTCCATGTGCGAGACGTTGAGCGGCCGGCCGATCATCGACAGCGCCGAGACGTGCGGCGGATGAGTGTGCACGATCGCGTTCACCTCGGGCCGGTGGCGGTAGATCCAGAGATGGAAACGATTGGAGGGATTGACCATGCCCTCGCCTTCCAGAAGGTTCAGGTCGTCATCGACCAGCACGATGTTGCTCGCTCGCGCCTCGTCGAAGCCGAGCCCGAAGCCCAGCATCCAGTAGGTGCCGGGCGTCTCGCCGCGCGCCGTGATCTGGCCGGCCAGAGCCGATTCATGGCCTTCGTTGGCCAGGATGCGGCAGGTGAGCGCGATCTTCTCGCGCACCGACCAGGCCGGCACCTTGAGATGCTTGTCCATCTCGGCCGATGTGCGCTTGTAGTAGGCTTCCTTGGCGCGGACGACGGGCGGCATCACAGGTTCCCTCAGAGCGATTCGGTCTTCCCCAGGAAGGCACGGATCAGGTCGATCGATTTCACACCCCGGCTGGATTCGACGCCAGAAGAAACATCGACGGCAGGTGCGCCCGTAACGCGCACGGCCTCGGCGACATTGGCCGGCGTCAGGCCGCCTGCAAGGAACCACGGCACAGGTACCTTGCGGCCCGACAGGATGGTCCAGTCGAAGGCCTTGGCGTTGCCGCCGGGCAGGATGCCATCGGCGGCATCGAACATCAGCCGGTCGACGACCCCGGCATAGGCCGCGATGCCCTGCTCGACGTCGGACGGTTGGGCGACCTTGATCGCCTTCATCACCGGCTTTCCTGCGCGCTGGCGGATCGCGGCCACGCGTTCAGGCGTCTCGCCGCCGTGGAGCTGCAGCAGGTCGAGCGCGCCGGTCGCGAGCTTCTCGTCGAGCAGCGTATCGTCCGGATCGACGAACAGCCCGACTCGTGTGACGGTCTTGGGCACGCGTGCGCCCAGCACCCGCATCGACTCGGTCGAGATGTGCCGCGGCGATTTGGGGTACGTCACGAAGCCGACGAAGCGCGCCCCGAAGCGCACGGCCCCATCGACCGTCTCCGGCGTCGAGAGCCCGCAGATCTTGGCCTCGACAGTCATGAGATCAGAGCGCGCCCAGATCGCGCGCGATGGCCTGAGCGGCTTGAGCAGGATCGGCCGCCTCGGTGATCGGCCGGCCGATCACCAGATGGTTGGCGCCGAGCTCGACCGCCTGCTTGGGCGTCATGACCCTCTTCTGATCGCCCGTCGCCGAACCTGCCGGACGGATGCCCGGCACCATCAAGGCAAAGTCCGGCCCACAGGCCTTGCGGATCGCCTCGATCTCGAGCGGCGAGCAGATCACACCGTCGAGGCCGCTCCGCTTGGCGAGCAGCGCCAGACGCACGACCTGATCGGCGGGCTCGCTCGCAACGCCGGTGGCCGCAAGGTCGCCCTTGTCGAGCGAGGTGAGCACCGTGACGCCGAGCAGCCGGGGCCGCGCAACGCCGAGCCGCTTGGCCTCGCCGGTCGCCGCCTCGAGGGCGGCTTTCATCATGGCCGCACCGCCCGCCGTATGGATGGTGATGAAGGTCGGCTCGAGCTCGACCACGGCCCGCATGCCGCCTGCCACGGTATTGGGAATGTCGTGCAGCTTGAGGTCGAGGAAGAAGCCGATGCCCGTCGCCCGCACCGGCGCCGGGAAGGCGTAGCGCACCCCGGGCGCGCCATGGGCGAGGAAGAATTCGAGCCCGAGCTTGACCCCTCCCACGGCCGGCTGCGCCCCGCCGGCGACCGACCGGATCAGCCTGGCGGCAAGGGGAAGATCGACGGTATCGACGGCGACGTAGACGGGGTTGGAGCGGCTGGCCATGGCGGGCGCAACCTAATTGTCATGTCTTGAGGCAGCAATCAGGAACTACGCACCCTTCGCACAGCGTCCTTCCAGCCGGCATAGCGGCGGTCGCGCGAGGGGCTCGGCTCGCTGGGCTTGAAGGCGCGGTCGAGCGCCCAGGTTCCCGCCAGCGCCTCCAGCGACGGCCAAAGCCCGGCCTGCAGGCCTGCCAGGAAGGCGGCCCCCAGCGCCGTGGTCTCGGTGACCTTGGGCCGCTCGACGGGCGTGCCGACCGTGTCGGCGAGCCGCTGCATCAGGGGATCGTTCACGACCATGCCGCCGTCGACCCGCAGCTCGTCGATGGTGGCACCATCGCCACGCATCGCCTCGACCAGATCGCGGGTCTGGTAGCAGACCGAATCGAGCGTGGCGGCCGCGATCTCGGCCGGCCCGGTGTCGCGCGTCAGCCCGAGCAGCGCGCCGCGCGCCTCGGCATCCCAGTAGGGCGCGCCGAGGCCGACGAAGGCCGGCACCATGTAGACGCCGTGGCCGTCCCTGGCGTCGCGGGCAACGCCTTCGACGTCGCTCGACTGCTTGATGAGGTGCAGCCCGTCGCGCAGCCATTGCACGGCGGCGCCGGCGATGAAGATGCTGCCTTCCAGCGCGAAGGTCCGCTTGCCCGCCAGCTGATAGGCAATGGTGGTGAGCAGCCGATTGCGCGAATGCATCGCCAGGCTGCCGGTGTTCAGCACGGCGAAGCAGCCCGTGCCGTAGGTCGACTTCACCATGCCGGGCTTGATGCAGGCCTGGCCCACGGTCGCCGCCTGCTGGTCGCCCGCCATGCCGAGCACCGGCACGGGAGCGCCCAGGATGTCGGCGGTCGCCACGCCCAGCTCGCCCGAATTGTCGACGACCTTGGGCAGCAGCGATTGCGGAACGTCGAGGATGTCCGCGAGATCGCGGTCCCAGGCGCCCTTGCGGATGTCGAGCAGGAGCGTGCGGCTGGCATTGGTCGCATCGCTCGCGTGCACCTTGCCGCCGGTGAGCCGCCACAGCAGGAAGCACTCGATCGTGCCGAAGGCCAGCGCGCCCTTCTCTGCCGCGGCTTTGGCGCCCGCGACGTTCTTCAGGATCCAGGCGATCTTGGTGCCGCAGAAATAGGGATCGAGCAGCAGGCCGGTCTTTTCCGACACTCTGGTCTCGTGGCCGGCCTTCTTGAGGTCGTTGCACAGGCCCGCGGTGCGGCGGTCCTGCCAGACGATGGCGTTGTGCACCGGCTTGCCGGTCGCGCGGTCCCACACCACCGTGGTCTCGCGCTGGTTGGTGATGCCGATGCCCGCGAGATCGGCGGCAGCGAGGCCGGCCTTGCCGATGGCGGCACGGCAGACCTCGACGGTGGCGCGCCAGATCTCTTCCGGATCGTGCTCGACCCAGCCCGGCTTGGGGAAGATCTGCGGCAGTTCCTTCTGCGCCGAAGCGACCGGCCGGCCCGACGCATCGAACACGATGGCAC
>DATJWN010000386.1:0-53323 GCA_035501235.1 Reyranella sp. | reverse complement strand
ACCCTCATACACGATGGTGCGGCGCGACCAGAACACGACGCCCGGCACCTGGCGGCGATCCTGGGCGGCGGCGAATTGCAGCGAGCGGAAGAGCACGGTGCCGCCGGCCGGGTCCTCGCGCAGCGCGCCGTGCACGCCGAGGCCGAGCCAGATCCGGGGCCTCGCGCCGTCCAGCGCCACTTTCGCGCCCTCGAACTGTTCGAGGAGCTGATTGGAATCGTAGGCCCCTTCGCTGGCATTGCCGTAGAGCTGCGGCACGAACCAGTCGGCGTGGCGGATCAGCTCGAGATGATCGGCGATGCGATACGGCGTCGTCGACACGCCGAGCTGCACGCCCGGCACGGCGGCGCGAATGCGCTGCCACAGCGCCGTCTCCGCGGCATAGGGCGACAACAACGGGCCGCACTGGAAGGGCAGCAGCTTCTCGGTGAAGTTCTCCTCCATATCGAGCTCGATCTCGGTCCCCGGATAGCGCCGGGCAATATCGAGGGGGCCGTCGGGCGCGGCGAGCGACTCGATGTAGGCGGCGGAGGGGACGTAGGGGCTGAAGGTCAGCACGACTGTCTTGCGGTCGGCGCGCAGCCGCTCGATGAAGGCACGCAACAAGTTCGACGGCCATTGCAGGCGCTGCACGACCCCTCGGCCCTGAAACCCGATGGTGGTGTAGCTGAGACCGCCGCAGGGAACGAGGTTCGCCCGCGACGGCGGCTGATCGTTCAGCCAGATGTGGACGCGGCTGACGCCCATGGCGTCGATGTTGCGGATCGTGTTCTCGAGCTGCTCGGGCACGACCGCTTCGGTATAGCCCAGCGCCGAGACGGCATCGGCATAGGAGAAATCATAGTAGAGACCGCGCGGCGGCGCGGGCGTTCCCGCAAAGCGACTCGCCGCGGGAGCGCGCGATCCGCAGGCGGCCACAAGCAGGCCAAGCAAAAGGGCCAGAACGACGCCGGCCGCTAATCGCGGCTGGCCCATTCGACCATACGCGTCATGAAGCCTTCGCAAGCCTCGATCTGGCTCGCCAGGATGAACTCGTTGGGCTGGTGGGCCTGGGCGATGTCGCCCGGGCCGCAGACGACGGTCGGCACGCCGAGCGTCTGCTTGAAGATGCCGGCTTCGGTCCCGTAGACCACGCTGCCCACGGTGTTCGACCCCGACCAGCTCCGCGCCAGCGCCTTGGCCTCGTCGTTGCCGTCGGGCGAGAAGCCCACGGTCGAGGAGCGCGAGACGGTCGCGATGTCGGCCGCCGGATGCCTGGCCTTCATCTTGGGCAGCAGCTCCTCCTTGAGCCACTTCAGACAGCGCTCGCCCAGCGCCTCGAGCGGACGGTCGGGCAGCTCGCGATAGCCCCACAGCACCTCGCACTCGCGGGCCAGGATGTTGCCCGCAGTGCCGCCGACGATCGTGCCGACATTGAAGGTCGGCATCGGCGGCGTGAACTCGCTGGTCGGCGGAAACTGCTTGTCGAGCTCGTCCTGCACCGTGTTCAGGTAGTGCACGAACTCGCCCGCGAAATGCACCGCGCTGACACCGAGATGGGTCATCGAGGAATGCGCCTCGAAGCCGGTGAACTTGGTCACGTACATGCACACGCCTTTATGCGCATGCACCACGGTCATCATGGTCGGCTCGCCGATGATGATGGCGCGCGGACGCGGAACTTCCTTGGCCATGGCGGCGGCGAGCGAGTGGGCGCCGAGGCAGCCCACCTCCTCGTCGTAGGAGAGCGCGAAGTGAATCGGCTTCTTGAGCCTGGCCTTCAGGAAGTGCGTCGGCACCATGGCGAGCGCTATCGCGTAGAAGGCCTTCATGTCGCAGGTGCCGCGGCCGTAATACTTGCCGTCGTCCTTCAAGGTCAGCGTCCAGGGATCGGTGACCCAGGGCTGGCCGTCGACCGGCACGACATCGGTGTGGCCCGACAGCACGACGCCGTCCTTCACCATCGGCCCCACGGTGGCGAACAGGTTCGCCTTCTTGCCGTCCTCGCTCGGCACCAGCTTCGACTCGACACCGTGGCTTTTCAGGTAGTCCTGTACATAGTCGATCAGGGCGAGGTTGGAATTGCGCGAGGTGGTGTCGAACGCGATCAGGCGTCGCAGCATCTCGACGGGGGCGACGATCTCTCCGGCCAAAATGAACTCCAGAACTTAAGCTGACGTGCGACCGATCATGGTCAGGAACTCGCGGCGCGTCTCGCCATTGTCGCGGAAGGCGCCGAGCATGCGGCTGGTCACCATGGCGACGTCGGACTTGTGCACGCCACGCGTGGTCATGCACTGGTGCGCCGCCTCGATCACGACGGCGACACCGCGCGGCTGCAGCACTTCCTGCAGGGTGTTGGCGATCTGCGCCGTGAGCTTCTCCTGGATCTGCAGGCGCTTGGCGTAGGAGTCCACGACCCTCGCCAGCTTGCTGATGCCGACGACCCTCTTGTCCGGCAGGTAGCCGATATGGACCTTGCCGATGATCGGCACCATGTGGTGCTCGCAGTAGGATTCGAGCCGGATGTCGCGCAGCACCACGACCTCGTCGTAGCCCTCGACCTCCTCGAAGGTCCGCCGCAGCGTCTCGCGCGGGTCTTCATCGTAACCCGCGAAAAATTCCTCATACGAGCGCACGACGCGATCGGGCGTGCCGGCGAGGCCTTCGCGATCGGGATTGTCGCCCGCCCAGCGGATCAACGTCCGCACGGCTGCCTCGGCCTCCGCGCGCGAGGGCCGCTCGACGCCGGTGGCGAGCGACACGAGATCGCTCCTCTTCAGCTGCTTGTTCATCGTCGTCCTTTGCGCCGATATCCGGTCAGTTAAGCTGTCGTGCCCCGCCCGGCATGTCGAGCGAGAAAGTCGGGATCTCGATGTCGAAATTCTCGCCCGTCTCGCTCACCATCTGATACGTGCCGCCCATGAAGCCGGATGGCGTCGAGAGCGATGTACCTGAAGTGTACTCGAAGACCTCGCCCGGGCGGAGTCGCGGCGTCTTGCCGACGACACCGGGGCCTTTCACTTCCTCGCGACGGCCGAGCCCATCGGTGATCTTCCAGTGGCGGCTGCGCAACTGCACCGCGACATCGCCCTTGTTCTCAATGCGGACTTGATAGGCCCAGACATGTTGCGATTTTCCGGGATCGGATTGATCGGGCAGATATTGCGGTCTGACCGTCACGCAAATGGCACGGGTTGTGGCGACGTACATGGGTTCGGGGGTCCTTCGACCTCGTTGAAATGGGATCATCCCGCCAAAAGGTCAAATCCGACAAGAGGGTTCAGAGCCAGCGCGGGTCGGCGGTGAAATCGATGGTGAGCCAGCGCTGCGGGCCTTCATCGCCGATCGCCGCGGCAATTTCGCGGCGGATGGCGTCGACGGTGACCACGCTGTCGAGACGCTTGTCGGCCGGCACGGCGATATGGATCTCGATGAACTGCGCGCGGCCCACCTTGGCGACGTAGCTGGTGAAGGACTTGAAGCCGTATTCCATCACGACCTTCTGCATGACCTCGCGCACATGGGCATCGAGCTCGGGCGGCGTGATCATCAGGATCTCGGTCAGCGCCTTGCGCACGGTGCGGATCGGCACGAACACGAGGCCGAGCGAGAGCAGCGCCAGGATCAACGGATCGACATAGGGCGTATAGGGCGCGAACCGCGTCGCCTGCAGCGCGGTCGCGACGGCGAAGGCCACGAGCAGCGCCGAGGTGACCGCGGCCGACATCAGCCAGCTCTGCGCGTCGAGCCGCACGAAGTCCGAGCCGATGCGCCGGTTGAGACGACGCTCGTAGAACCACATGCCGTAGCAGACGAGCGCCACGATCACCGCGTAGGCGATCGCCCAGTCGAAGGCGAGCGGCCGGCCGCCGGCGAGGAAGCTGTCGATGGCATTCACGAAGGCATAGACGCAGAGCAGCATCAGCGTGCCGCCGTTGAAGGCCAGCACCATGGGCTCGATGTGCCAGTAGCCGAACTGGAAGCGGCGATCGACCTCGCGCGTCACCAGCCGCGACACATAGAGCGCCAGTCCCGACATCGCCGCGTCGATCGCGGCGAACATGCCGTCGAACATGATCGAGAGCGATCCCGACAGCAGCCCGAAGGCGACGCCGAAGGCCGAGACTCCGACCGTCACGCCGATCGAGAGCCTGAGAAGCTGCTGTTCCGACGCCGCGGAAGACATGCGGCGAGCCTACAGCCGTTTCGGCCGTTTTAGCCGTTTTCTATCGGTGTTTTCAGGCGGCGAGCGGCAAAAGCCCAATGCCCACGGCATTTTCCCGCCGTCGGGCCCGTCGGAAAACGGTCGAAAACGGTGTCTAAACGGACCAAAAACGGATTTCACGACGGCAAACGCCAACACGACATGAAGGGACTCCTGGAACGCAACTCAAGCGATGGCAGTCTACATCGTCACGCACCGCCGGCCGATTACGATCAATGGAAGGTGAGCTAGAGGCGCTTCGTGCAATGCGTTTCCGATCGAGTTGAACCGCTTTAGATCGGAAAGATCAGGCAGGTCGTCGTGCCGTGCGCCAGCAGCTTGCCCGCCGAATCGACCAGGCGGCCCTCCGAAGTCGCGACACGCGAGCCGACATTGATGGTCTTGCCCTCGGCTCGGACCTCGCCCGTCTTGTCGGTCATGGCGCGGACGTAGTTGACCTTGATCTCGAGCGTGGTGAAGCCGAAGCCGGGCTTCAGCGTCGTGTGGACGCAGCAGCCCATAACCGAATCGAGCAGGGTCGCCGCGATGCCGCCATGCACGCTGCCCAGCGGGTTGTAGTGGTCGAACACCGGCTCGTAGTCGAACACGACGCGGCCATGCTCGACCTCGGTCATCCAGAAGCCGAGCGCGCGGGCAATCGGCGGGGCGGGGAAGCGGCCCTCCATGATGCCCCTCATGAAGGTGAGGCCGTCCATGCCGCGCACCTGCTCGAGCGGCGTTACGCCATACTCCATTCGTCCGGTCTCCTAAAGATTGGCGTCGAAGAAGCCGTATTCGAGCTCCATCGCGCGACGATAGTTGTCGCGCACGGCAACGCTGTCCACCGCATGGAGATCGAGCAGCGCCTCGAGCCGCACCGCCAGCGCCTCGAAACCGGGATCGGCGTAGGTCTTCACCCAGTCGGCGTAAGCCGGCGCCACCTCTTTCTTCGCGAGCGTCTGGCCGAGAAAGGCGTAGAGGCGCATGCAGGGCGTCATGCCGGCGATGGTCTCGCCGAGATCGCCGCGCCGTGCGGTGCCGAGCAGGAAATCGACATAGGCCTGCGTCGCGGGCAGCGGCGTCACGTCGTCGAGATCGATCCGGAGGCGCTCGGTGTAGCTCTTGTGCAGCTTCAGCTCCTCCAGCACGCCCGCGATCAGCTCGGCGAAGCCGTAGAGATCGTCGCGCGAGGTGCCGTGCGCGAGACAGAAGGCATAGGCGCGCGCGAAGGCGTCGAGGAAATAGGCGTCCTGCGCGACATAGCTCCTGAACGACGCGGTCGAGAGCGAGCCGTCGCCCAGACCCTGCACGAAGCGGTGCGCCAGGATGCGTTCCGCCCAGTCGGCATTCGCCTGCCACAGGGCCCGGGCGAGCGACATCGCTAGCCCAGCGCCTGCGTCAGGTCCTCGATCACGTCCTGCACATCCTCGAGGCCGACGGAGATGCGCACCGTGCCGTCGTTGATGCCGAGCTTGGCGCGCTCCTCGGCGCCGATGCGCATGTGCGTGGTCGTGGCGGGATGCGTCACGAGGCTCTTGGCATCGCCGAGATTGTTGGAGATGTCGACCAGCTTGAGCTTGTTCAGCGCCGTAAAGCAGGCCGCCTTGCCGCCCTTGATGTCGAAGGTGACGACACCGCCGAAGTCCGACATCTGCTTGGCCGCCAGAGCATGCTGCGGATGGTCCTTGCGGCCGGGATAGAGCACGCGGCTGATCTTCGAATTGCCGGCCAGCGCCTCGGCCACCTTGGCCGCATTGGCGCAGTGCCGCTCGACGCGCAGGCCCAGCGTCTCCATGCCCTTGACGAACAGCCAGGCGTTGAACGGGCTGATCGAGGGACCGGTGTTGCGCGTGATGGGCTGAAGCTTGTCGATGATGAAGTCGCGGCGGCCCAGGATCGCGCCGCCCAACGCCCTGCCCTGGCCGTCGATGTACTTGGTCGCCGAATGGACGACGATATCGGCGCCGAACTCGAGCGGGCGCTGCAGGATGGGCGTGGCGAAGGCGTTGTCGAGCACGACCTGGGCGCCCGCCTTGTGCGCGAGATCGCACACGGCCCTCACATCGACGATATCGAGCATCGGATTGGAGGGCGATTCGAACAGCACCGCGCTGGCCGGAGTGGAAAGCGCCTTCTCCCACTGCTTGAGGTCGCCGCCGTCGACGAACTCGCCCTTGATGCCGTACCTGGGCAGGAGCTCGTTCACGATGTAGTGGCAGGAGCCGAAGAGCTGGCGCGCTGCGACGATGCGGTCGCCCGCCTTGAGCAGCGCCAGCAGCGCGTAGAACACCGCCGACATGCCGGTCGCCGTGCCGATGCAGGCCTCCGCGCCCTCGAGGGCGGCGAGCCGGTCCTGGAACATCGAGACGGTCGGATTGCCGAAGCGTGAATACTGGTAGTGCGTGCTCTCGCCCTTGAAGGTCTTCTCGGCCTCCTCGGCGTTCGGGTAGGCGTAGCCCGAGGTCAGGAACAGCGCCTCCGACGTCTCGTCGAAGTTGCTGCGAACTTGGCCCCCACGCACGGCCCGGGTCTGCGGCCGCCAGTTGTTCCTGCTCATGTCCTTCTCCAAAACGAAAAGCCCCCGACCGTGAAGTCGGGGGCTTTTCGAGCGCTCCGACCTTTTAGCGAGGTTTAACGTGGCCGCAAGCCGGTCGGCTCAAATTCCACGGTAGCGGCGGCTTCTATAGGCGCAGCACCCGGGCCGTGCAAGCCCTAGTTCCGCGGCCTTGAAGAAACGAACCTGATTAGCTAACTTAGCTACCTATGAAATACGTCAACACCCACGAGGCGAAGAGCCAGCTCTCCAAGCTGATCGCTGCGGCGCAGAAGGGCGAGGAAGTCGTCATCTGCCAGGCCGGCAAGCCTGTGGCGCGCCTGACCGCGTTCGAAGGCAAGCGCAAGGTCCCGCGCCTCGGCATGTGGGAAGGCAAGGCCAAATTCCAGCCCGGATGGGATTCGCCCGAGGCGGACGCCGAGATCACGGAGATGTTCGACGTTCTCAGGGAAACCGACGAACCTTGAAGCTGCTGATCGATTCCAACGCTTTCATCTGGATGACCTCGCTCCCGCGCGAGCTTTCAGCTCCCGCCCGTCAAGCGCTCATCGATCCGGCCAACGACCGCTTCATCAGCATCGCCTCTCTATGGGAGATCGGCATCAAGCTCTCGACAGGCAAGCTCACCTTGCCGGGAACGCTCGAAACGGCAGTTGCCGGGATGGCCGCCGTGACGTTGCCGATCACCATGGCCTGCATCAAGCGTATCCAGACGCTGCCCCTGCATCACCGCGATCCCTTCGATCGCATGCTGATCGCGCAGGCCTTCGAGGAAGGCCTGACGATCGTCACGCGTGACCGGATCTTCCAGGCCTACGGCGTCTCCGTACTGACGGCGTAAGCGCCGTCAGGTCAGCTTCTGCTTCGCCAGCGACTGCTCGCGGAGCTGCGTCAGCGTGATGCGCGAGGTCAGCGCCTCGGGGTCGGTCTTGACGTGGATGATCGCGGGCTTGCCGGCGCCGAGCGCGCGCTCGAAAGCCGGCGCGAAATCGGCGGTCTTCTCGACGGTCTCGCCGTGGCCGCCGAAGGCGCGGGCATAGGCGGCGAAGTCGGGGTTCTTGAGCTCCGTCCCGTGCACGCGCGTCGGGTACTCGCGCTCCTGGTGCATGCGGATCGTGCCGAACATGCCGTTGTCGACCACCACGATCACGATGTTGGCGCCGTGCTGCACGGCCGTCCCGAACTCCTGGCCGTTCATCAGGAAGCAGCCGTCGCCCGCCAGCGACACGACCATGCGGCCGGGCTGGGCGATCTTGGCCGCGACCGCCGCCGGCACGCCGTAGCCCATCGCGCCGGAGGTCGGCGCGAGCTGGGTCTTGAAGCCGCGATACTGGAAGAAGCGGTGCAGGAAGGCGGCGTAGTTGCCGGCGCCGTTGGTGACGATGGCATCGTCCGGCAGGCGCTTGTTCAGCCAGGCGATGACCTCGCCCATGTTCACCGTGCCCGGCAGCGGGCCGGGCTTGATGTTGTCGAGATACTCGGCGTGGCTCTCGGCGACCGTGTGCTTCCAGCGCTTGCCGTCGACCGGCTTCATCGCCCGGGCCGCCGCCGCGAAAGCCTGCATGCCGGAGTTGATCGGCAGGGTCGCCTGATAGACGCGGCCGAGCTCCTCGGCGCTGGCATGCACGTGCACCAGCTTCTGCCTGGGGATCGGCAGGTCGAACAGCGTGTAGCCGCCGGTCGTCGCCTCGCCGAGACGCGGGCCGACGGCGATGATGAGGTCGCTCGCCTTCAGCCGCTTGCCGAGCGCGGGCCCGACACCGACGCCGAGATCGCCGGCATAGTTGGGATGGCGGTTGTCGAACAGGTCCTGATTGCGGAACGAGGCGCAGACCGGCAGGTCGTTCGCCTCGGCGAAGGCGCGGATGTCGCGGCACGCCTCGGCGCTCCAGCCGCCGCCGCCCACGATCACCATCGGCCGCTCGGCCTGCTCGAGCAGCGAACGCAGCTCGGCCATGGCCTCGGGCGACGGCGCGCCGCGGGCGATCCTGTATGGGCCGGCATCGGCCACCTCGACTTCGTCCGTCAGCATGTCTTCCGGCAGAGCGACCACGACCGGACCGGGCCGTCCGTTCAGCGCGGTGTGGAAGGCATGGCTGATCAGCTCGGGAATGCGCCGGGCGTCCTCAATCTGGGTCACCCACTTCGCCATCTGGCCGAACATGTGCCGGTAGTCGATCTCCTGGAACGCCTCGCGGTCCGTCGTCTCGCGCGCGACCTGTCCGACCAGCAGGATCATCGGGGTCGAATCCTGGAAGCCGGTATGCAAGCCGATCGAGGCGTTGGTGGCGCCCGGGCCGCGCGTGACGAAGGCGATGCCGGGCTTGCCTGTCAGTTTGCCGTAAGCCTCGGCCATGTTGGCCGCGCCGCCTTCCTGGCGGCAGATGATGTAGCGCAGCGAGTTGCGCTGGGCGTAGAGCGCGTCGAGCGCCGCGAGATAGCTCTCGCCGGGCACGCCGAAGATCGTGTCGGCGCCGTGAATGCGAAGCTGGTCGATCAGGACCTGCGCGCCCGAGCGGCGCGGATAGGCGGTTGTCATAGTTTCCTTCACTTCACTTCGTGGGTGAGAACGATGTTTGCATCAACATCTTGTTGTTCATTTGTCTTCATGATTTCTCGACGCTTCTGCAAATAGGCGCGGCTGAAGTTTCGCGGCTCCAGATATGCACGATCTCACTCGCGTCTTCGACTCCGGCTGTGAAATGACCGGCGCGACGGTCGACGATCATGCGTCCTCCAGTTGGCGTGGCGATTGTGTGACTTGCCTCCACCGATCTCAACCCTTGTGGACTTGTCGACGGAATCAGCGCATAACTGCGACATAGCGACACTAGCCCAAGAGCATCTTCAAGAGTCTTCGGCCAAGCCGCATGAGCGCGAATACCGGTCAACGTCTACCCGTGAGCTTCTTAGTCATCATCAGTCAAAGATCTACGAATGCTGGGACAACCGTCCAGCAAGCGCGCGCCGGACTCCGCTCAATCCTTCCTCCAGCCCAGAGCTATGAATGAGTCGTAAATTGTTTGTGGGCAATCTGCCCTATTCGGTCACGTCCGAGCGCTTGCAAGAAGCCTTTACCCAGTTCGGCACTGTCAGCTCTTCGAAAGTGATCGTGGATCGCGAGACGGGCCGCAGTCGCGGCTTCGCCTTCCTCGAGATGGAAACAGATGAAATGGGTGCTGCAGCGATGCAGGCCATGAACGGTGCGCTGCTCGACGGTCGTTCGATCGCCGTGCGCGAAGCCGTCGAGCGTCAGCCCGGTGGTGGTGGCGGCGGCGGCGGTGGGTTCGGCGGCGGCGGTGGCCGCGGCCCGCGTCCGCCTTATGGCGGCGGCGGTGGCGGTGGTTATCGTGGCGGCGGCGGCGGTGGTGGCTACGGCGGTGGTGGCGGTGGCGGCGGCTATCGCGGCGGCGGCGGTGGTGGTGGCTACGGTGATCGCGGCGGCGGCGGTGGCGGCTATGGCGCCCGCGACGGCGGCGGTGGCGGTGGCGGCCCGATGCGCGATCGTCGCGCTGACTTCTCCGGCGGCGGTGGTCCTGGCGGCGGCGGCGGTGGTTTCGATCAAGGCGGCGGCGGTGGTGGCGGCTTCGACCAAGGCCGCCCGCCGCGTCGCGAACGCAGCGGTGGTCCGCCGCGGCGTGACAGCTGGGAGCCGCGCAAGCGTGGCTTCGACGACGATCAGTAGATCCTGAACGAATGACGAAAACGCCGGAGGAAACCCCTCCGGCGTTTTTGTTTGGCGCTAGTATCGGCGCGATGAAGCGAAGGTTCATGCTTGCGGGTTCGCTCGCCGTGCTATCGGCACCCGTCCATGCCGACGAGCCGGCTGTCGACCTCGCGCTGGTCCTCGCCGTCGATGTCTCGCGCTCCATCGACGAGGAAGAAGCCGAGCTGCAGCGCCGCGGCTACATCGAGGCGATGACCGACAGCCGCGTGATCACCGCCATCCTGTCGGGCGAACACAAGCGCATCGCGATCTGCTACGTTGAATGGGCCGGCACGCACTACCAGATGCCGGTGATCGACTGGACCTTGATCGACAGCGCCGCCGCTGCGCGCGCCTTCGCGAGCAAGCTCGGCGAAGCTCCCCACGTGTCACAGAGCTGGACCGCCGTCGGGGCCGCCCTCGCCTTTTCCGGCGAGCGCCTCGATCGTTCGGGCTTCGCCGCCAAACGGCGCGTCATCGACATCTCGGGCGATGGCCGCACCAACGACGGTCCGCCGGCCGAGATCGTGCGCGACAAGCTGGTCGCGCAGGGCATCGTCATCAACGGCCTGCCGGTGATGCTCAATCATCGAAACTTCAATCGGCCGCCCGATGCAACGCTCGACAAGTACTACGAGGAGAACGTGATCGGCGGGCCCGGCTCTTTCATGATCCCCGCAGTCAATTTCGAGGATTTCGGCCGCGCCGTGCGCTCCAAGCTGATCCGCGAGATCTCCGGCCTGCCCGTCAGCTTGCCAACACCTGCTTGAGCCGCTGGAACGGCGCGGTGTCGCGCGTGAGCTGCACCGGCATGCCGAGATGGCCGAGGCGATAGCGGAAGAGATTCTCCTCCGGCAGCTGCCAGCGTCGCGCGACGGCGAGGCCGTCATCGTAGGGCAGCCAGCGATCGGTCTCGCCCAGCACGGACAGGATATGCGACGGCGGCAGCGCCGGCTGCGACGCGGGATCGACGGCGTGCGAGAGCCGTGCAAGCGCCTCGCGCGACCAGCCTGCCTCGGCGAGCGCGCGATCGAGCCCGAGCGTGAGGGCGAGCCGGCCGCCGAAAGTCACGTCCTCGACCTTGCCGGAGTGGCTGATCAGCATCACGGCGTCGGGCCGCGCCCCGGCAGGCCACAGACTGCAATGGCTCGCCGCCTGCTGTGCCACGAACGACGTCATCGAGATGCCGGCCAGCGCCACCTTGGCCCCGAAGCGCGCGCGGCTCCAGGCGATCAGCAATGCCGATTCGACGGCCTGCCCCGCGATGAGATCGAGCGCGCTCGTGGGAGCCGCGGCGAAGAACGGCTCGCCGCCATAGAAACCCGGCATCGCCCGCAGGCCGTGATAGGGCGAGATGGGCTCGATCACGCGCAGGCCCAGCGCCGCAAGCCGCGCGCCGGGATCGCGCGACATGGTGAGGAGCTCGAACTCCAGGCAAAGACCGCTGCCGAAGACCAAGGTCGCCTCGGCGCCTGCCAGCGGCTCGACGACGCGCGCATAGAGGAACTCGCTGCCGGCGCGCGCCCGCAGACGCGCCGCCGGCGTAGGTGCGCGCAGCCAGTATTCGCGAAAGCCATCGTGCGCCACGGGGCGTGAAACGGCGACCGACGTCACATCGGGTGTCGCAGCGTAGAGGCGGGCAGGATCGTCGAACGCATCGCCCAGAGATCTGTCGAAAGCATGCGGCGGATCGATCTGCCAGCGCGCCAGCGCGGGCCGGCGCGGAAAGAGCAGGGGATAGAACCAGCCGCGTGTCGCCAGATGCCGGGTCGCCGCCCGACGCCGCGCGCGATCGAGCGTGGCGGGATCGAGGGGGTTCGACGGATCGAAGATCGCCGTCTCCCAGGCCGAACGCGCCGCCTCGGCCGCCGCCTTGGCTTGATTGTGCCGGGCGAGCAGGCCGCGCAGACGGACAGCCGACCAGAAGGCCGGCAACGGCGAGCCGACTTCCTCGCGAAACCGGGCCGCATCGTCGCCGGCCGCATTGGCGGCCGCCCACAGGCGCGACAGCGGCAGATACCAGCGCTGCAGGCCGAACAGTCCCGCCTGGTCGACCCAGGGCCTGGCGAGCAAGGCGCCCAAAGGCGAGGCGAACAGGACATTCATCGACACGGCTCCCGGCAAGCGGCATCATCGCCCATATGGCGTATTTCGCGTCGCGTTTTTCGGCAATGGAGTTCCCCGATGCTGGCCAATGATCCCGTGACCCAGGCGCGCCTCGACCTTGCGACGGCGCTGCGGGCGGCCGCGCATCACGGGCTGAACGAGGGCGTGTGCAATCATTTCAGCATGGTCGTCCCCGGCCGCGAGGACCTGTTCCTGGTCAATCCGCAGGGGCTGCACTGGGCGGAGATCACGCCCGCCGATCTGGTGATCGCCGACGGCGCGGGCAATGTCGTCGAGGGCAGATATTCCGTCGAGGCCACCGCCTTCTTCATCCACGCCCGCATCCATGCCGGCAACCCGCGCGCCGCCGTCGTGCTGCACACCCACATGCCCTATGCCACGGCGCTGACCTCGATCCGCGACGGCCGCATCGAGATGTGCACCCAGAACGCCTTCCGCTACTGGGACCGCATCGCCTACGACGAGGAATATGGCGGCGTGGCGCTGTCGGCCGACGAAGGCGATCGGATGTGCCGCGCGCTGGGCGACAAGGACATCCTCTTCCTGCGCAATCACGGCGTGATCGTGAGCGGCCCGACGGTGGCCCGCGCCTACGACGATCTCTACTATCTCGAGCGCGCGGCCATGGTGCAGGTGCTGGCCATGCAGACCGGCCGGCCTCTGCACACCGTCGACGCATCGATGGCCGCCCATACGGCCAGCCAGATCGCGACCGATACCCAGCAAGCCGCGCTGCATTTCGAATCGCTGAAGCGCCTGCTCGACCGGAGCGATCCGGGCTGGCGGGCAGCGATGGCTTGAGGCCATTTCGGGGGGAGAAGAGCAATGCGTAATGCCATCGCTTTGACGATGTTGCTGGCCCTGGCCACGCCCGCCGCGGCGCAGGTGCCCAAGCTCGGCGAGGTCGAGGTCAAGGCCTACCAGCAGATTCCCAAGACCAAGACCGCCGTGCAGCTGACGCAGGACACCGCGCTCGGCCGCCACCTGCGCGGCCTGGTGATGGAGCGCCTGGCACGGCGCGGCAACGACGTGGGCTTCTCGGGCGGCAACGTCATGCGCATGGATGTCACCTACCTCGACCTGATAGGCAGCAGCGGCGGCGGCAGCGCCTTCAACGACTCCTCGGTCGGCGGCCAGCCGGGCTATGCGCAGCTCGGCTCCAACCCGCGGCCGGAGCTTCCCGGCATCAAGCTCGAGCGGCGCGATTCCCTCCAGCCCAAGTCGAGCCCCACCATGCGTATCGGCCTCACCCTCTATTCCGTCGATGCCGGCAAGGTGCTGTGGGCGGCGACCGTGTCCTGCTTGACCAACGGCAACAGCGCCCAGCGCGTGGGCGAGATCATGGTCGAGGCGCTGTTCGCCGAACCCGACAAGACCCATATCGGCGACGCCGGCTGCCCGCTTTAGTTCACGTCGATCAACAAAGACAATCGGAGGAGATGTCCGTCATGCCGCGTTTGGCCCCGCTCGACCTCAACAAGCTCACGCCCGAACAGAAGCAGGCGGCCGACGCCATCGTCGCGGGCCCGCGCGGCGGGCTGCGCGGCCCCTTCGAGCCCTGGCTGCGCCGACCCGAACTCGCCAACCGCGCCCAGAAGCTCGGCGAGTATTGCCGTTTCAACAACTCCCTGCCGAACGATCTCTCGGAACTCGCGATCTGCCTGATCGGCCGGCATTTCAAGGCGCAGTACGAATTCTACGCGCATGCCGCGTTGGCGAAGAAGGCGGGCCTCTCGGCCGAGATCGTCGAGGCGATCCGCACGCGCACCACGCCGCCCTTCACGCGCGAGGTCGAGCGGATCGTGTACGACTTCGTCACCGAATATCTCGCGACCAACCGCGTCTCGCCGGTCAACTACAAGCGCGCCATCGACGCGTTCGGCGAGCCGGGCGTCGTCGATCTGGTGGGCGTGTGCGGCTACTACATGCTGGTTTCGATGACGCTCAACGTCTTCGAGATGCCGCTGCCGCCGGGCGAGCCCGAGCCGCTGGCCTGAGGCGGGGGCGCCGCGGGCTCACCGCGGCGCCCTTTCCGCTCTAGGCTTTCTTCTTCTTGGCTGCCTTTTTCTTGGCAGCCTTCTTTTTGGCGACCTTCTTCTTGGCTGCTTTCTTCTTGGTCGCCTTTTTCTTGGCGGCCTTCTTCTTCGCAGGGACCAGGGCGCGTTTCGCCGGCGCAGGTTCGGCCGTGGCCGGCGACGGATCGGCCAGGGGGTCGTGTGTCGTTGTCGGTGGCGCCGCCGGTCCCGGAGGAAGCGGAGGCTGGGGCTCCGCTTTCGGTCCCTGCGGACCGTCCTGAGGCTTCGTGCCGAGCCAGAATTTTAGCTCGGCGAGCTGATCGTCCTTCAGGTAACCGGCCTGCCAGTCGGCATTGTCGACCAGGCCGTGCCACACATGCGGATCCTGGCGATGGGCCTCGACATAGGCGTTCCAGCGATAGGTCTGGTAGATCGCGATGATGTTGGCGGCGTAGGCGGCGGCCAGTCTCGGGTTGTTCTCGACGACCATCATGTTGTCGTCATTGGCGTGCGAGGCCTTGTAGCCGAGATTGTGCGAGCCCGTGATCACCACAGGATGATCGCCGAACGGGTCGAGCACGATGACCTTGCTGTGGACATGCACGCCCTGTCCGAGGATCTCGGTCTGCCAGTTGAAGAAGGCGTCCTTGATGTTCTTGGGCACCATCGAATCGTAGCGCAGGCGTTGCGGGGGCGTGTTGCCGCCGCTGAACAGAGTGACAGGGTTGGCGGGCTGGGATGGATCGAGCACGGCATGCCTCGTGGACTTGGGAGCGGCTTTTCCCTTGCCCTTCGGCGCGGCCGGCGCCTCGGTCGTGAGGCCCGCGATCTCCTGGTTGACCACGCCCCTGATGTAGAGGTTGGGATTGTAGTCCTTGGCGCCGTCGTGGTGGCGGTTCAGGACATTCTGCAGCAGCGTCCACTTCTCCGGCTGGTCCGCACCGACGAACTTGCCCGGATTGAAGAACAGGAAAAGCGCCCCGTCCTTCGCGCCCGAGATGAGGGTGCGCGCGAAGTCCAGGTCCTCGGCCTTGTCGGTCGGCGCGAACCATTGGGTGATCTTGCCGCCATCGACGGCGAAGCTGCTCGCCTTGCCATTCGCCTTGGCAAGCGGCGGAGGGTAGGCATTCTTGGCCGCCGCGAGAAGCTTCCACTCGTCGACGAAGTCCTGCGCGAGCTGAGGATCGTTGACGATGATGCCGTTGTTGGCCTGAGTACAGAGGCCCGTCACCGTCCAGTTGGTGCTGCCGGACAGGACGCTCTGCGGCTTTCCATCCTTGTCGCAGAACACGACGTACTTGTTGTGCGCAAAGTGGCCCTGGGGAACCAGCCGGTCGTGGAGATCGACCTCATTCTTCAGCTTCTTGCGGACGTCGGCATTCTCGTCCGGCCGCTTCTTGTTGAAGGCGCCATTGGCGAGGATCAGATGGCACTTCTTGCCGAAGGCCGCGAGCGCGGGAATGAGCTCCGGATCGTTCAGCTCGTAGAGCGCTGCATAGATCTCGCCGCCCGCCTTCAGGGTGGCGGCAAGCTTGTCGAGAAGCGCCGGCCGCAGCAGGCCGCTCAGTTCCTGACGCAGGGCGCTTTTCGGGTCGGAGATCAGCTGCTGGATATTCGGCTTCTTGCCGACGGCCGCCAGAGCGCGCGACACCCATTGCGCCGACACGATGCCCTTGTTGAAGTAGCAGCTGACGTTGGGCGACATCTGCGCCGTGATTTGCACGTTGGCCGTATTGCTGGCCTGCTCCGAGGCCATCTGCAGAGACTTCTGGTCCTTCCCGGTGACGGGAACGACCGTGTATTGCACCGTGTCGCCGGGCTTCACGCCGTAGTCCCACCACATGAATCGCTGCAGCGGAAACTTCCAGGTCGCCGCCGGGTCGAGCTTGTCGGCCTCGGAAAAGCCCACGAAACCGTGGAGATAGCTCGTGTTGCCGGCGCTCACCTTCTTGATCGTGAAGCCTCGGCAATCCGCGATCGGCTTGGCGTCATCCGGAAGCCACACAAGACAGGCATGATCGCCGTTGTTGTAGACCTTGAGTTGAATGCTCATCCGCGCCCCCCGTCATCGAGCGCAGAAGCCTATACAGCAACCTTGGTTTGAACAAGCCTCACGGCTCTCAATTGGCTCGCGGACCGTTCCGCGGCGTCACTCCTCGAAGATCGCCACCGCGCGCGTCCATCCGGCCGAGGCGCCGCGGATCTTGTGCGGGAAGCAGGCGATGGTGAAGCCGTCGCCTGGAAGCGATTCGAGATTGTGCAGCTTCTCGAGGTGGCAGTAGCCGATGTCGCGGCCCGCCTTGTGGCCTTCCCAGATGATCGACGGATCGTGGTCCTTCGCCCAGCGTTGCGCGGTGAAATAGAACGGCGCGTCCCAACTCCAGGCGTCGGTGCCGGTGAGGCGCACGCCCTTCTCCAGCAGGTACATGGTGGCGTCGTAGCCCATGCCGCAGCCGGAGTTGACGTAGTCGTTGTTGCCGTAGCGCGAGCCCGCACGCGTGTTGACCACGACGATCTCGAGCGGCCTGAGCTCGTGCCCGATGCGCTTCAACTCGTCCTCGACCTCCTTCGCGGTGATGACATGGCCGTCGGCCATGGCGCGGAAGTCGAGCTTCACGCCCGGCTGGAAGCACCATTCGAGCGGCACCTCGTCGATGGTGATGGCCCGCTCGCCCTTGTTCATCGTCGGATGGAAGTGATAGGGCGCGTCGAGATGCGTGCCGTTGTGGGTCGAGAGGTTGACGTTCTCGACCGCCCAGCCGGCGCCGTCGGGGAGGTCTTCCTTCTTCAGGCCGGGAAAGAAGCCGGCGATCTGGCCCGCCGTGTTCTCGTGCTTGTGGTACTGGATCTTCGGCCCGAACGGCGGCGGATCGGAGATGACGTCGTTCTCGAGATAGATCGACAGATCGACGAAACGGCGCGGCATGACGGCTCTCCTCCCGAGGAGTATTGGCCGTCTAATTTCCCGCTTTGGGCTCGCCCGTCAATTGCTTGGGCCGCACCAGCTCGAGGATCGACCTGGAAAGCAGCTTGCCGATGCACTTCTGGCCGAAATCGTTCAGGTGCAGGCCGTCGTTGAACACGAACTGCGCGTACGGCATGCCGTCGTCATACCAGGCGCGCATGATCGAGAAGCGATTGAACAGGCCGACGCCCTTCTCCTTGGCGACCTCGGCCATGACGCGGGCATATTCCTCTTCGTCGGGCAGGGCGACCACGGCGGGCACGTATTGCAGGTTCATCAGCACGAACTCGGGCCCCAGCGCACGGCCGATATCGATGCCGGCCCGCACCTTGGCGGCGAACTTGGTGAGCGCATCGCGGCGGATCGCCGAATTGGTGCCGACCTGCCAGACGACGATCTGGGCCTTGTGGCCGGTCACGTCGGCCTTCATGCGGAGCACTTCCTCCTCCGCATCCTGGCCGCCGATGCCCTTGTTGATCACGTTCACGGCGATGCCCGGCATCGCCTCCTGCAGGTGAAGCTTGAGCTGGGCGGGATAGGAGAAGGCGGGGTTGCTGGCGCCATAGCCCTGGGTCGAGGAAGAGCCCATCGCCACGATGGTGAGCTCCTTCTTCTCGGCGACGGCCTTGCGGGCCTGTTCCAGCGGCTGGCCGAGATCGAGCAGGGCGCGGGTGGCGCGGCATTCGGGGTTGGCGGAAGCACCGAAGGACCAGACGGCCATGGCAATCCCCAGAGCGGCGGCGACTGTCCTCACGCCACGCTTCCCCTGGCCGGCGGAGGCGCCTTGAACCAGCTCGCGCCGTAGGCGACGAGGGACATGATCACAATGCCTCCGATACTGACCAACACTTGCGACACCTCGGGTTCCTCGAACTGGGCGACGACGATCTCGGCGGTTACTGCAAGAAAAGTGCCCAGACAGAATATCTGCAGCGAATGCTCTCCGCATCTGCGAATCGGCTCGAAAACCGGCCATTTCAGGAACCGGGCGTTTGGCCGCACGGCTCGGCGGACCAGCCAGGCCAAAGCGAGAAAATGCAGATATCTCAGTATGTCCAGATTGGTCTTGTCGATCGGGTAGATTTGCCGAGTGACCCAGTCGGGAATGAGGCGCTCCCAGGAATTATAGTGCCAGGACAAGGCGATAAACGCGGCGAAGAGCAGGTAAAGGGCGGCCAGGATGGAGACCGGCCAATGGTAGCGGTCGAGCCAGGCAAGCTTGGGCGCCACCACCGCCAGCACCGCGCCTGTGTAGAAAATCACCTGCCAGGCCATCGGATTGAAGAACCACACCTTGTCGTCGGGGTAGCCCGGCAGGTTCCAATCGAGGGTGCAGGCGAGGATATAGAGACAGAAGGAAGCCGCCAGAACGATCCACGGCTTGCGCAGGAGCGCCGGCAAGGCGAGCGGAAAGGCCGCCAGCAGCACGATATAGAGCGGCAGCACGTCGAGATTGACCGGCCGGAACTTGAGCAGTGCCGCCTCGAGGATCGCCCGGTACGGATCCTGACCGAGGCCCAGCAGCTGCATCTCCTCGATCAGGTCCTTGGTCTCCTTGGTAATGGAGACGTAGGCGACCTGCGCGGTGAAAGCCACGAACAGCAGGATGTGGGCGACATAGAGCTGCCAGACGCGGCGGTAGATGCGCGCGGCGGCGCGCGGCCAGCCCTGCTTCAGCATCATCCGGCCATAGGCGATGACCGCCGTGTAGCCTGAGATGAAGACGAATATTTCCGTGGCGTCGCTGAAACCGTAGTTGCGGACGGTCACCCAGCTCACGATGTTGTCGGGGATGTGGTCGAGAAAGATGAACCACAGCGCCAGCCCGCGGAAAAAGTCGAGCCGAAGGTCGCGACCGGGCTGGAGGTAGGCAGGCGCGGCTTCGTCTGTCATGGCGGGGCCATTGGTATAGCAGCCGCGCCGCCGGGGCTACCGGGTTGGCGGTCGGTCTTTACACCCCCTCTGTCGTCCTCAGCGAAGCGAAGGACCTCATTGCAGAACGATCAGAAATACAACTCCTCCCACTTCGGATTCGCTGCTTTTGCCCAACCGATGTTCCTCGATGCGCCGGCCCAAGTCGTTCGTTACGCCGATGTACATCGTACTCAGGGAATGGCTGACGAGTATGTAGACCCAGTAACGGTGCTCGCGCATACGGCGATGAGGTCCTTCGCTACGCTCAGGACCTGAATACCGGCCGGTCGGGATGATAGAGGCTAACCAACCACCTTCTTGTCGCGCAGCGTCTTCACGTCGGCGTCGGAGAGGCCGGCGAGGTCGTGGAGGACGGAGTCGGTGTGCTCGCCGAGCGAGGGCGGCGGGCGGGTGTCGTCGACCGGCGTGTCGGAGAAGCGGTAGTTCGAGCCGATCAGGGGCACGTCGCCGACGCGTCGATGCTTGTAGGTCTTGAGCATGCCGCGGCGCTTGACCTCGGGCTCCTCGAGCGCCTCCTTCATGGTGCGGATCGGACCGGCCGGGAGATGGCGGAGCTTCTTCACCCAGTTCTCCTTGGTGTCGGTCTTGAGCACATCCTCCATCATCCTGGTGAGCAGCGGCTTGTTGGCCACGCGATCGGCGATCGCCGCGAAGCGCGGATCGGTCGCCCATTCGGGATGGCCCAGCGCCTTGCAGGTGTCGACGAACAGCTTCTGGTTGGCGACGGCCATGTAGATCTTGCCGTTGGCCGTCTCGAACGAGCCGTTGGGCGCGGAGGCGAAGTGGCCGTTGCCGGCACGCCGCGGTTCCTCGCCGCCGATCAGGTAGTAGCTGCCCATGTTGCCGAGACAGGCGAGTGCCGTGTCGTAGAGCGCCAGGTCGATGTGCTGGCCCTTGCCGGTCTGCGTGCGTGCGTAGAGCGCGGCGTTGATCGCGGCCACCGAATGGATGCCGGTCATGGTGTCGACGATGGCGATGGTGTGGCGCAGGCCTTCGCCATTGGCCTCGCCGTTGACGCTCATCATGCCCGACTCGCCCTGCAGGACGGGATCGTAGCCCGGCCGGTCGCTGAGCGGGCCGGTCTGGCCGTAGGCGCTGATCGAGAGATAGATCAGCTTCGGAAACCTGGCCTTGAGCGACTCGTAGTCGAGGCCGTAGCGATTGAGCACGCCGGGGCGGAAGTTCTGCAGGAGCACGTCGGTCTTCTCGAGCAGCTTCAGCACCACCGCCTGGCCGTCCGGCTTGGCGAAGTCGAGCGCCACGCTCTTCTTGCCCCTGTTGTAGGTCATGAAGAAATGGCTCTCGCCCTGCGGCCCGCCCGCGCGCGGCCCCGCGCCCTTGCGCGTATCGTCGCCGCCGTCGGGATTCTCGATCTTGATGACCTCGGCGCCCATGTCCGACAGGATCTGCGAAGCGAGGGGGCCCGCGATCACGCGGGTGAAATCGATCACGCGGATGCCGGTCAACGGCGGACGGCCTGATTGTGGTGACATGGCCGCAAGGTAGGGCTGCAAGCCGCGTGCTGTCCATAAACGCACGATCCTCTAAACTCCCTCCCCATGACGACATTTCGCGTATCGCTGTCTCGCCGCACGGTCCTGGCCGCTCCCCTTCTCGCCGCCATGCCGGCGAAGGCCGACACCTGGCCCGCCAAGCCGGTCCAGATCATCGTGCCCTTCGCGCCGGGCGGCTCGGGCGACATCACCGCGCGGCTGGTCGGCAAGTACATGGAGGAGAAGCTCGGCCAGCCCTTCGTGATCGAGAACAAGGCAGGCGCCAACGGCATCGTGGGCGTGCTGTCGGTGAAGACAGCGCCTGCCGACGGCTACACGCTGATGCTGGCCACGACCTCGACCCAGGCAGCCAACGTCCACATGTTCAGGAACCCCGGCTACGATCCGGAGAAGGACTTCACCGTCGCCGGCATCATCGGCGATTCGGGCGCGTTCATCGTGGTGCCCGCGGACAGCCCCTACAAGACGCTGGCCGACCTGCTGGGCTACGCCAGGAAGAACGTGGGCAGGCTCAACTACGGCTACTTCAATGCGAGCTCGCAGGTACCCTCGGCCGTGCTGGCCGAGAAAGCCGGCGTCGAATGGCAGGGCGTCGCCTACAAGGCGATCGGAAATGCCTGGAACGATCTCTATGCCGGCCAGATCCAGTTCATGTTCGTCGACCTCACCGCGGCACGCGGGCAGGTCGTGGCCGGCAAGGCGAAGCCGCTTGCGATCTCGCTGCCCGAGCGCAGCCCGCTCTATCCCGACGTGCCGACGCTCGCCGAGACCTTCCCGGGCTTCGTGAGCACGGGCTTCCTCGCCATCGCCGTACGCAAGTCGGTGCCCGACGAGATCAAGCAGAAGCTGAACGCGCTGGTCCAGGAGGCGGTGTTCTCAGCCGGCATCAACAAGCGCCTGACCGAGGAGTTCGCGCTCACACCGCACAGGCTCGACCTCGCCCGCTGCGCCGAGCAGGACCGCGCCGAGCGCGCCAAATGGGCGGACTACGTGAAGATCGCGAAGATAGATCCGCAGTAATTCGTCTCGCGAGCTTCGCTCGCTCATTGCTGAATGAGTTCCAGCCACATGCCGTGGGTCTCGACCCAGCGGCTTTGCCGCCCGCAGCCGTAGACCCTTCGCCAGGCGTAGCGAAGGGCCACGTCGAGGCTCTTGACCGTGACGCTGAGCGCCACGATGGGCCGGCCGGGAACGCGCTGAACGCTCTGCGGCAGGAAAACGATCTCACCCTCGTCCAGGGCTAGGATCTCCGACGACGAGCCAAAGGGCGCGCAGGCGACTCGATGATCGACCAGACGGCCGATGAAGGATCGCACCATCCACGGCTCGGCTTCGCTGCCCGCCAGCCACACGCCGGACAGGCTGATCGCGCCGTTGGGATGGGCGAAGTGCTCCGGCATGTCCGTCGGCGACTTCTGGCGATGAGCGAAGAAGACGCCGGGCCACGCCCCCGGACGAAAGGCCGCGTTCTCGTCGGGCACGTAGAGACCGAAGCTTGCCGGCCCATCGCCGTCCTTCAGCCACTCGACGTAGCGCGTCGAGAGAGTGTCGACGGCGACGGTCGGGCTGATCAGCTCGATCTCGGTGCCGTCGGGGAACTTGGCATGGGCATTCTGAAGGCCGTTGGCATGCGGCTGCCCGGGCTTCATCACGAAGCCCAGCGCCGTGAAGTCGGCCGTCGCCTGCTTCAGGTCACGCACCACGACGGGCACATGATCCAGCCCTTGCACGGAGAACTGCGCCCACGCGCGCGGTGCGACAACGGAAAGGATCAGGACGAGGACGAGTCGGCCCATGACGGGCCAAGCCTAGCACCGAATCAGTGCGCGTCGGCGGCCATCGCCGTGCCGGGCTGCGGCTTGCGCAGGATCAGGAGCGTCAGGAGACTGATCATGATGCCCACGCCCAGGATCCAGAAGCTGTCGGCATAGGCCATCACCGAGGCGTTGAGGCGGACCTGCTGGGCCAATGTCGCGAGGCCCTGTTGCGTGGCCGTCTCCAGCCCCGCCCCCTTGCTGGCGAACAGGCCGGTCAGGTCGCGCAGCCGGTCCTGCAGGCGGAGATTGTTCTGGGTCATCGCCTCGGCGATCGCCGAGAAATGGATCTCCTCGCGCACCTGCACCATGGTCGAGAGCATGGCGATGCCGATCGAGGCGCCGAGGTTGCGCATCACCGAGGTGATGCCGGCGGAATCGGCCGTGTCGCGCCGCGTCAGACCGACGACCGACAGCTGGGTGAGCGGGATGGTCGCCAGCGGCTGGCCGGCGGCGCGCAGGAGCTGGGGTAGCATCAACTGGTCCATCGCCGTGTCGGGCGACATGTCGACATTGATGAAGCAGGACGCGGCGAACATCAGGAGCCCGCAGCCGACCAGGATGCGCAGGTCGACGCGCTTCATCAGCCACGGCATCACGGGGAGCAGGAAGAGCTGCGGAATGCCGCTCCACATCACGACCTCGCCGATCTGCTGGGCGTTGTAGCCCTGGACCTGCGCGAGATAGGACGGGATGAGATAGACCGAGCCGAAGGCGGTGGCGCCGAACACCGCCATCAGGATACCCGAGCCGCCGACCGCGGGATTGGCGAAGAGCCGAAGATTGATGAACGGCTTGTCGGTCGTGAGCTCGGCGATCAGGAAGACGGCGATGCCGATCGCGGCCGCGATCGTCGCGGCGACGATGTAGGTCGAGCCGTACCATTCCTCGCGCTGGCCCTCCTCCAGCACGAAGATCAGCGAGGAGAGGCCGATCGACATGCCGGCAATGCCGAGCCAGTCGGCCTGCCAGAAATCGGCGAGCTGCGGCCGCTCCCTGTCGAGCGCGTAGAGCTGCAGGAAGAGCGCGGCCAGCCCCGGCACGAGGTTGAGATAGAAGATGTAGTGCCAGCTCCAGTTCTCGGTCAGCCAGCCGCCGACCGTGGGACCGATCGCGGGCGCGAAGGTCGCGACCATGCCGAACATCGCCACGCCCACCGGCTGCTTGGACGCGGGCAGCCGCGTGCGCACGATGGTGATGGCGGTCGGGATCAGCACGCCGCCGGTGATGCCCTGCCCGGCGCGCCACAGGATCATCTCGCCCAGGCTGTTGGACATGGCGCAGAGGATCGAGAAGCCGACGAACAGCATCGAATTGACCGAGAGGAACCGGCGCAGGCCGAAGGTGCGCGCCAGCCAGCCGGTGAGCGGGATGACGATGATCTCGGCCATCAGATAGCCGGTCGAGATCCAGCTGCCCTCGGACGGCGTGGCGCCGATGGCGCCGCCGATCTCGGCCAGCGAGGCGTTGGTGATCTGGATGTCCAGGATCGCCATGAAGGCGCCCAGGATGCCGCCGCCGACCGCCAACCAGTCGCGCAGCGTCGGGTCGCCGTCGCGGCTCATGGCTTCGGCGCTTGCGCGACCGAAGGCGCCTTGAGCGGCCGCACATCGACGGTCGCGACGGCGGAGAGGCCGGGCCGGATGCGCTCGATCAGCGGATCCTTCGGATCGAGCAGGATCTTCACCGGCACCCGCTGCACGATCTTGGTGAAGTTGCCGGTCGCGTTCTCCGGCGGCAGCAGCGCGAACTGCGCGCCCGTGCCCGGCGCCAGGCTGTCGACCGTGCCCGCGATGTCGTGCCCCGGGAAGGTATCGAGCGCGATGTCGACCTTCTGGCCCGGCACCATGCGGCCGGTCTGCGTCTCCTTGAAGTTCGCGATCAGGTAGATGCGGTCGGTCGGCACCACGCTCATGAGCTTGGTCCCGGCCTGCACGAACTGGCCCTGGCGCACGGTGCGGTCGCCGACCACGCCGTCGACCGGCGCCACGAGCGTCGTCTGGTCGAGATTGAGCCTGGCCTGCGCCAGCGCGGCCCGCTTCGCGGCAATGGTCGCATCGGCCTGGCGGCGCTGGGTCTGCAGCACGCCGACATGCGCCTCGGCCGCCTGCAAGGCCGCGCGGTCGCGATCGAGCATCGCCTTCTTCTGCGCCAAATCGGACGCGGTCTGCTGGCTGCGCTGCGCGGAGGCGGCACCGGTCTGCGCCAGGGCGCTGTAACGCTGCATCTCCTGCTGCGCGAAGGTGACGGCGGCCTGGTCGGCGTCGACGGCGGCCCGCGCCTCGGCGATGGTCGACTGCTGCTCGGTCAGCATCGCATCGATATTGGCAGCGGTCGCCTCGGCGTTCTGCAGATCGGCGGCGGCGCTGTCGGCCGCGGTCTGGTAGTCGCGCGGATCGATGCGCGCCAGCACGTCGCCCTTGTGGACGTGCTGGTTGTCCCGCACGTCGAGCGACACGACATAGCCCGCGACCTTGGGCGAGACCGTCACGTTGTCGGCGGCGAGATAGGCATCGTTGGTCGTCTCGAAGTGACGGCCGACCAGGAACCAGTAGGTGCCGTAGCCCACCCCCGCCACCAGCACGACAGCGCCCAGGGCCGCGAGCAGCCGGCGGCGTTGGCGGCCCTTGTCGTTGCGGCGCTTGAGCTTCTTGGGCGGCAGCGCGATCGGCGGAGCGACGGTCTGATACTCGGCCTGCTCCAGCTTGTAGGGCTCCGATGATCCGTCCACGGCTCAAAAATCCCTTCCGGCAGGCAACCGACCTGCAAAGCGGGATTTAGCCTCTTGTATCTATTGGACAAGTAGGATTAAAATAACGACGTAGTATAAATAATCGTACCATTGGTTCATCATCGTTGGGAAACAGCCATGATCGACATCAACCTCGTGCGCAACGACCCGGCCGTCGCGAAGGTCGTCCAGGCCGAATTCCGTCGCGCGGTCGGCATGATCAGCGGCCGCTGGAAGCTCGAGATCCTTTGGTTGCTGAGCCATCACGGCACGCGCCGTTTCGGCGAGCTGAAGCGCGGCCTGCCCGGCATCACCCAGCACATGCTGACCGCCCAGCTACGCGCCCTGGAAAAGGACGGGCTGATCAAGCGCACGATCTTCGCCGAGGTGCCGCCGCGCGTTGAATACGAGATCACGCCCAACGCCCGCCGTCTGCGGCCGATCTTCGTGGAGATCGTGAAGTGGGCGGAGGAGAACGAGAACCCATCGGCGGACGCCGAGGCGGAAGCGGCCAGCGCGAGCGCCTGAGACGGCAGTCTCAGGCATCGTCCCGGCGAGTCTCAGCCGCCTGAGACCGGTTCGATGTCGATGCCATAAGGCTTTCAGCCCCGAGTCTCAGAGTCTCACCCCCCCCCCCGGCATCGGGAGACGGCAGACCAGGTCAGCGCCGCCGGTCGAGGACTTCCATCAGCTCGTCGATCTTGATCTGCCGCTCGCGCTCGGAGCCGCCGTGGAAGGCGTGCGCCACGCAATGCTGCAGATGGTCCTGCAGGATCTCCTGCTCGACCTTGTCGAGCGCCGCCCGCACCGCGCGCACCTGGTTGATGACGTCGATGCAGTAGCGGTCCTCCTCGACCATGCGGGAGACGCCGCGCACCTGGCCCTCGATGCGGCTGAGCCGCGCGAGCTGGGACTTCTTCAGCCTGTCGTCCATGCTTGAACTATACCCCTGTAGGGTATAGATGGCAAGGCATGGAGACCGACGAGAGTGCGCCCGAGACCGCCATGGACCCTGTCTGCGGCATGAAGGTGAAGGTGGCGACGGCCAAGAACCTCACCCGGCACGCAGGCCACACCTATTACTTCTGCAATCCCAAATGCCTGGCGAAGTTCAGCGCCGAGCCGCAGCGTTACCTGAAGCCGGCCGAAGCCGTCGCGCGGCCGGCCGAGCCGCCGGGCACGATCTACACCTGCCCCATGCATCCGGAGATCCGCCAGGTCGGGCCGGGAAGCTGTCCGATCTGCGGCATGGCGCTGGAGCCCGCGGAAGCGACGCTCGATCAGGGCCCCAACGAGGAGCTGGTCGACATGACCCGCCGCCTCTGGATCGCGGGTGCCCTCGCCGTGCCGCTGGTCGCGCTCGACATGGGCGGCCATCTGGTGGGGCTTCATTCCAACTGGATCGAATTGGCGCTCGCGACGCCGGTCGTGCTGTGGGCCGGTTGGCCCTTCTTCGTGCGCGGCGCGCAATCGGTGGCGCGGCGCGCCTTCAACATGTTCACGCTCATTGCCTTGGGCACCGGCGTCGCCTGGCTCTACAGCACCGTGGCAACGGTGATGGGCCGGGGCGAAGTCTATTTCGAATCGGCCGCGGTCATCGTCGTGCTGGTGCTGGTGGGCCAGGTGCTGGAGCTGCGCGCGCGCGAGGCGACATCGGGCGCGATCAAGGCGCTGCTGGGCCTCGCCCCGCGCGCGGCGCTTCGCGTCGACAAGGACGGCAACGACGAAGAGGTGGCGATCGACGCGATAGCCGTCGGCGATGCGCTCCGCGTGCGGCCGGGTGAGAAGGTGCCGGTCGACGGGATCGTGCGCGAGGGCCAGGGGTCGGTCGACGAATCGACCATCACCGGCGAGTCGATGCCCGTGACGAAAGAAACCGGCGCTCGCGTGATCGGCGGCACCGTCAATCGCGGCGGCAGCTTCGTCATGACGGCCGAGCGCGTCGGCGCCGACACGGTGCTCGCCCGCATCGTCAAGCTGGTGGCCGAGGCGCAGCGCAGCCGCGCGCCGATCCAGCGTCTCGCCGATACGGTGGCGGGCTGGTTCGTACCGGCGGTCGTGCTCGCAGCCCTTCTCGCCGCCGCGGCCTGGACGATCTGGGGTCCCCCGCCGGCGCTCGCGCATGCGCTGCTGGCCGCGGTCGCCGTGCTGATCATCGCCTGCCCCTGTGCCCTCGGCCTCGCCACGCCGATGTCGATCATGGTCGGCGTCGGCCGCGGCGCCTCGGCGGGCGTGCTGATCCGCAATGCCGAGGCACTGGAACGGCTGGAGAAGGTCGACACGCTCGTCTTCGACAAGACCGGCACGCTCACCGAAGGCCGGCCGGCCATCACCGAGGTGACGGGCGGGCTGGAGACCATCCGCCTCGCCGCCAGCCTCGAGCGCGGCAGCGAGCATCCGATCGCCGCGGCCATCACCGCCGCCGCCCGGATGCGCAACCTCGCACCCTTGCCGGTCAGCGACTTCCGCGCCCATGCCGGCCGCGGCGTCAGCGGCACGGTCGATGGCAAGCGCCTCCTGCTCGGCAACGCACGGCTCCTGAGCGAGAACGGCGTCGATCTCGGTCACTTCCAGCGGCCGGTGATGCTGGCGGTCGACGGCAAGCTCATCGGCACCCTCACCTTCGCCGATCCGATCAAGGAGACGACGCCGGATGCCTTGGACGCGCTGCGCCGGGACGGGCTCAGGCTGGTCATGCTGACCGGCGACAACAGGCGGACGGCGCAGTCCGTGGCCGACGAGCTCGGCCTCGAGGAGGTCCATGCCGAGGTGCTGCCCGAGGACAAGGCGGCGATCGTGAAGCGCCTGCGCGACGAGGGCCGCGTCGTCGCGATGGCGGGCGACGGCATCAACGATGCGCCCGCGCTGGCCGCGGCCGATGTCGGCATCGCCATGGGCACGGGCACCGACGTCGCCATCGAGAGCGCCGGCATCACGCTGGTGAAGGGCGACCTTTCGGCGATCGTGCGGGCGCGCACGCTGTCGCGCGCCACGATGGCGAACATCCGCCAGAATTTGTTCTTCGCCTTCATCTACAACGCAGCCGGCGTTCCCATCGCGGCGGGCGTGCTCTACCCGCTGTTCGGCCTGCTGCTCAGTCCGATGATTGCGGCCGCGGCGATGGCCTTGAGCTCGGCCAGCGTCATCGGAAATGCCCTGAGATTGCGTCAGTTGCGACTCTAAACCCAACAGCCCATTGATCGTAATGAGGGCTCCATCGGACGCATGCGAAGATCGCCCGCATGCGTACGTCCAAGTTCGATTACCTGGTGAACGTCTCGGAAGCGGCGTTCCAGAGCATGGTCATCGCGACCATCGAGAGCTTCCTGGTGCCGGGCCGCGCCGGCAAGGCGGGCCGCCTGCAGCGCCAGCGCGAGACCTTCGGCCTGCTCTGGGGCTACGAGACCACGACGGCGAGCGGCGGCCGCTGCTTCAATGTCGAGGTCGCCATCGTCGACGCCAATGCCGACCGAGGCCGCACCTCGGTGACGCCATCCTTCGGGCTGGAGACGATCAACAAGGCGCTGCCGACCTACTGGCCGAACCTCAAGTTCCTGGGCGACTTCCACAGCCATCCCTGGACCGAGCGCGAGCCGTGGCCCACCCGTCCTTTCCTGTCGGATGACGATCGCGGCAGCATCGAGAGCGACACGAGCTACGCCCGGCTCGATTTCCGCGTGGCGCTGCTGCTCAACGTCCAGAAGCTCGCCAAGAAGGGCCGCATGATGCCGGTCTTCAGCCACGACAATACGCTGGAGTTCCGGCTGAACGACCTGCGCATGAGCCTCGCCGCCTGGGTCGCCTGTCCGGTCAGGAACACCGCCCGCGAGCCCGCGCTCTACGTCATCCCGCGGCCCACGCGCACGCCGCGCCTGAAATGGAAGCGCGAGCCCTGGCACGCCAAGTGCCGCTTCCTCGATGCCAAGCGCGTCTGGCTGAACGCGCCGGTGCACAATTTCCTGATGCCGTTGGGCGACTGACTACTCCGCCGCGCGCTCGACCAGCTTGTCGTCGTTGGAGACGGTGGCGGCATTCTCCGCGCCCCACAGCTTGCGGGTGGCCTTGAAGCGCGACATCAGGAACTCGCCCGACTGGATCGGCGGATAGTTCGCCTCGGCGTCGCTGACGCCGAGATCGCGCGGATCGACGGTGGTGCGGAAGTTGGGATTGCAGAACAGCGGCATCGAGTAACGCGGCTTGTCCTGCAGATGCACGACCCTATGGATGGTCGCCTTGAAGCGGCCGTTGGTCCACCGCTTCATCAGCTCGCCGATGTTGATCACATAGGCGCCGCGGATCGGCGGTACGGGGAAGTATTCGCCGTCCTTGCCCATGACCTCGAGGCCGCCGAGATTGTCCTGCCACAGGATGGTGACGATGCCGTGGTCCGTATGCGGGCCCGAGGCCTGGTCCGAGATGTGCAGCCCCTGCGCGCCCAGATAGTGGTTGATCACCATGTCGGCGACCGGCTTGGTGAAGTGCCGGGTGAAGAAGTCCTCCGGCTTGCCGAAATGCAGCGCGAAGCCTTCGAGGATCTTCATGCCGAGCTTGTAGGTCTCGTTGTAGTAGGTCTCGAGCGCCTCGCGGAAACCCGGCAGGTCGGGCCAGTTGTTCGGCGCATAGAGCGGCGTGCCGGCCTTCACCTCGGGATCGTCCTCGGTCACCGGGAAGCCGAGATCGAAGCTGTCGCGCGCGGAAGCCTTGCCGTTGGCGTGGATCGTGTCGCCGACCTTGCGGTAGCCGCGATTGTTCTTGTCGCACTCGACCTTCATCTTCTCTTCCAGCGGCAGGGAGAAGAACTTGTCGACGGCGGTGACCGCTCTGTCGATCGTCTCGACGGTGACATTGTGGTTCACCGCATAGAAGAAGCCGATCTCGTCGCAGGCCGCGCCGATCTTGGCGGCCACCGCCTTCTTCGCGGCAGGATCGTTGCCGTAGAGACCACTCAGGTCGATCATCGGAATGCTGGCGGGCTTCGCCTGTGCCTTCGCGGAAAATCCTGCAGCCATTTGGAACCTCCTACCGGCGCGTGTCAGCGCGCCAATCCAGCCGTCGTCCCAGCCAACTCACGAAGGAATATATCAGGAAAGAGAGCGCCGTCGCGAGCAGCGCCACGGCATAGACCCTGTCGCCCCGATAATTCTGCATGGCGTTGTTGATCAAATAGCCGAGCCCGGTGGACGAGATCATCCATTCGGCGGCGATGGCCACGATGATCGAGCTGGAGCCGGTGATTTCCTGCGCCGCCACGATGGCCGGAAGGGCGTAGGGCAGGCGCACCTGGCTGAAGGTCTGCCACCAGCTCGCATTCAGGATGCGCATTCTGTCGAGCTGCACTTCGTCCGCCGAGCGCAGGCCCTGGAGCGTGTTCACCAGCACGGGAAAGAAGCCCGAAAGCGCCACGATGGCAGTCTTGCTCAGGATCGAATCGCCGAAGGCCAGCATCAGGACGGAGATCAGCGCGATATAGGGCACGTTGCGCAAGGTGATCGCCGCCGGCATCAGCAGGTGCCGCGTGAAGGGCAGCAGGTCGAACAGGATGGCGAGCCCGATGCCCACGATGTTCGCCCACAGGAAGCCGACCGCGGCGACCTCCAGTGTCGCCCAGAGATGCTCCAGGATCAGCGCGTGATCGACCCACAGCACCTCCAGCACGCGCTCGGGCCGGGGGATCACGAAAGCGGGAAGGCCGGAGAAGAAGATCGCGAGATACCAGAGGCCCAGCACCGACACGACCGGCGCCAGGATGCGCACCGACCAGCTCACGACGGGCGAGGTCATGCGGCATCCGACTTGTGCATCAGGAGCCCGCGCACATGGCCCGCGATGGCGACGAACCGCGGGTCCTGGCGGAAGGCCGGCGGGCGCGGCCGCGGCACGGGCACCGGCACGATCTCGACCACGCGGCCGGGCGCGGGCGAGAAGACCAGCAGCTTGTCGGCCAGCATCACCGCCTCGTCGATATGGTGCGTGACGAACAGCACGGTCTTGGGCCGCTGCGCCAGCTCGCCGTCGAACCACACGCCGATCTCCTCGCGCTTCATCTCGTCGAGCGCGGAGAAAGGCTCGTCCATCAGCAGCACCGAGGGATCGTGCGCCATCGCCGAGGCGATGTTCACCCGCTGCAGCATGCCGCCCGAGAGCTGGCGCGCGCGCTTGCCTTCGTGGCCCTCCAGGCCGAACTGGCGCAGGACCGCGCCCGCATCGAAGCCGACGCGGCCCGCGATCTTCTGGGTGAAGCGCACATCGTCGATCGCCCGCTTCCAGGGCAGCACGGCCGGCCGCTGCGAGACGAGGCCCAGCAGCCGCTTGCGCCGCGCCTCGGCCGCGCTGTCGCTGCCGATCCGCACCTCGCCGGTCGAGGGCGCCACGAGATCGGCCACGATGCGCAGCAGGGTGGTCTTGCCGCAGCCCGAGGGCCCCACCAGCGCGATGAACTCGCCCGCCGCGACCTCGAGAGACGTTTCCTGCAGCGCCGTCGTCGCGCCGAACTGGCGCGACACGCCGCGGATCGAGACCGGCGACGCCACTACCCGTCGTCTCGACCGGAGCGCGAAGCGCGGAGCGGAGAGACCTTCTCTCTGCGGACAAGCGTCCATTCGTGGAGAGAAGGTCCCTCGACTTCGCTTCGCTTCGCTCGGGACGACGGACTACGCATCTACTTTTTCACAAAGTAGTCGTTCGTCATCGCCTCGGAAGCCGGAATCGTCTTGGGGATCTGATCGCCGTCCTTCAGGAAGCCGATCATCGCGGTCCAAACGGCCGGGTCCATGGTGAGCGGCCCGTGCGCCTTGGAATAGTCGCTCTGATAGAGCGGGTTCTGGATCTTGAAGCGCCAGGCGAGCTTCTTGGCGTCCTCGGTCTGGCCCGGGAACTTCGCCAGGATCTCGACCGCTTCGTCGGGATGGTCAATCGTGAACTGCATGCCCTTCTGCACGGCGCGCAGATAGCGCTTCACCAGCTCGGGATTCTTCTTGAGCGTGTCGCCCGAGGTGAAGATCACGTCGGTATAGGTCGGCACGCCCCACTCGCTGATGCGAATGGCGCGCCACGACTTGCCCTTGATGAGCGGCGGGGCGTCGGGCTTGGCCGCCTCCTGCTCGATCTGATAGGTCTGGTTGACCACCCAGCCGAGGAAGTAATCCATCTTGCCGACCAGCAGCGGCTCGACCGTGGCCTGTGCCGTCACCAGCTTCACCTTGGCGGCGTCGATGCCGTTCTTCTTGGCGAAAGCGTTGAACAGATAGTCCGTGCCGGCCTGGATGCCGAGCGTCTTGCCTTCGAGATCCTTGGGCTTGGCGGGCGGCGCATCCGGCGCGGCGAGACAGATGTAGGCCGCGGGGCCCTTCTGGAACAGCGTACCGACCGCCACGATGTCGACCGGATCCTTGGCCAGGCGCGCCGTGACGACGCTCATGCCGTTGGTGGCAAGACCGAACTGAGCCTGGCCGACGGCCACGATGGGGATCGGGTTCTTGCCCGGCCCGCCGTCAACAATCTTGTGATCGATGCCCTCTTCCTTGAAGAAGCCCTTGGCCTCCGCGATCATGATCGGCGCGTATTCGCCGTTGCGCAGCCAGCCAAGTTGCGTGACCGCGGTCATCTGCTGGGCCAGCGCCGGCGATGCCGCGAGACCGAGTGCCGCCCCGGCGATCAATGATAGACGACGAGTGATTCCCATGATGCCCCTGCTTCCCCAAGCCCTTGAGTGCCGCAAATCTAGCATCCGGGCCGGTGCAAATGTCATGCCCCGGAGCCGGGCCGTTCTTCTCTCGCTCGCCCTGCTGGCGGCGCCCTTGCCGGCCCTGGCGCAGGCCGGCGACGCCGAGTATTGCGCGGCGCTGACGGCGCTCGCCAACCGCTATCTCACCGGCGGCAGCGCCAACGGGGCGGGCACGCAGGACCTCGACACGCGCTCGGCCATGGCCGACTGCGCCGCGGGCAAGTTCTCGTCGGGCATTCCCGTGCTGGAGAAGAAGCTCCGCAGCAACGGCTTCAGCCTGCCTAAGCGATCTTGAGCGGACTTCCCGTCAGGCGGCGATAGGCTTCGAGATAGCGCTTGCTGGTCGCGTCGACGACCTCGGGCGGCAGCTTGGGCGCCGGCGCATCGCCGTTCCAGCGGCCGGCATGGCGCTCGATATCGAGCCAGTCGCGCAGCGGCTGCTTGTCGAAGCTGGGCTGCGGCCTGCCGGGCGCATAGCCGTCGGCCGGCCAGAAGCGCGAGCTGTCCGGCGTCATCACCTCGTCGACCAACAGGATCTCGCCCGCCTTGGTGCGGCCGAACTCGAACTTGGTGTCGGCGATGATGATGCCGTGCGCTGCCGCCACGTCGCGCCCCCTGCCGTAGACGAGGCGTGTCTGGCGCTCCAGCTCCGAGGTGACGTCGTTGCCCAATATCTCGCGCATGCGGCCGACGGTGATGTTCTCGTCGTGCCCGCTCTCGGCCTTGGTCGCCGGGCTGAAGATCGGATGGTCGAGCCGCACGCTCTCGCTCAAGCCATCGGGCATCTTCTCGCCGGCCAAGGTCTTGCTGTCGCGATACTCGCGCCAGGCCGAACCCGAGAGATAGCCGCGGATCACGCATTCGATCGGGAACACCGTGCCGCGCTTGCAGAGCATCGCGCGCCCCGCGAGCTGTTCGCGATGCCCCTTGAGCGCCGGCACGGCCGCGATGATGCCCTCGGCATCGGCCGCGATCATGTGATGCCTCACCAGGCCTTCGAGCTGACGGAACCACCAGGCGCTGACCTGCGTCAGCACCGCGCCCTTCGACGGGATGGGCTCGGCCATCACCACGTCGTAGGCGCTGACGCGATCGGTGGCGACCAGCAGCAGCCGGTCGGCATCGACCTCGTAGACATCCCGCACCTTGCCCCGGGCGATCCGCTTCAGAGGTAGATCGCTCGCCGTCATCAGCACCATCTATTTCTCGTGCCTCATCTCGTGGAAGACTTCCTTCGCCGTGATCAGCGCCTCGCGCACCGACGGCAGGCCGATATAGCCGCAGAGATGCATCAGCGCCTCGGACAGTTCGTCCTCGGTCCAGCCGGTGTTGCGCGCCATGCGGAGATGGATCGCGAGCTCGGGCCAGCGCGCCTGGGCCGTGTCGGAGATCACGCAGATCAGGGCCTTGGTCTTGAGGTCGAGGCCGGGGCGGTCCCACAGCATGCCGAACACGGCCTCGCGGGCATAGTCGCCGAACTTCTTCATGATGGGATCGTCGTACACCGACTTGTTCATGTTCTCGGCGTACTTCGCACCCATCAGCTTGCTGCGGATCGCGGTGCCCTTCTTGTAAAGCTCGCTCTCGGCCATTTTCCCCTCCGGATGAATTGCGGCGACCCTAGCGCGATTCCTATGCCGCGCCTATGCCACCCGCCCACACCTCCTCTCGATATCCTACGGATGCCGCGCCTATCTCAGGCTGCATGTCCTCCATAGAACCTCCGTCCATCGAAACGTCCGTGGACCGCGTGCTCGCGATGGCGCCTCTCGCCGCCGCGCCGCATGTCGCGGTCATCGGACGCCACACCTTGTCCTTCGTGCTCGCCTTGATGAGACATGGCTGCGGTTGCGTGCGGAGCCTGCGGCCCGACGCGGCCGCCCCCGATTGCGAGACCGCCGACCTCGCCTGGATCGTCGACGTTCAGGACGAGCGGGAGCTCGACGACGCGCTGCACGCCGCCCATCGCCGCACCGGCGACAAGGGCCGTATCGTGCTGGAGGACGCCGCCTGCCGCCATTGCCTGGCGACGATGCCGCAACATGCCGCGAAGGCAGGCCTCGAGGTCGTCTCCTTCGATCGCGCCCATCGCCGCCTCTTGCTGGCGGCGCTTCACACCAGCCGGTAGCCGATTCCGGGCTCAGTCAGCACGTGCCGCGGCGCGGAAGGATCGGCCTCGATCTTCTGCCGGAGCTGCCGGACGTAGACACGCAGATACTGCGGATCGACCGATTCATCGCGCCATACCTCGCGCAGCAGGTGCTTGTGGGTCAGCACCTTGCCGGCGTGGATCACGAGCTGCTCGAGGATGTCGTACTCCTTGGGCGAGAGCTTCACCTCCTCGGCGCCGCGCTTCACCAGCCGGCGCATGAGATCGACGCTGAGATCGTCGCTCGTGAAGGTGCGCTCGGCGCCCTGCTGCTGCAGGCGATGCCGCAGGGCGGCGCGGATGCGGGCCATCAATTCGTCGGCGCCGAAGGGCTTGGTGACGTAGTCGTCGGCGCCGCCGTCGAGGGCGGCGACCTTGGCCGCCTCGTCGCCGCGGCTCGACAGGATGACGATCGGCACCGGCCCCAGCCTGCGGATGTCGCCGATCAGCGCGAGCCCGTCGATATCGGGCAGGCCGAGATCGAGCAGCACCAGGTCGGGCCGATGATGGCGCAGCGCCGACATCGCCTCCCCGCCGGTGGCGGCCTCGAGCGCGCGGTAGTCGTGGGCGCCGAGCGTCGTGCGCAGCAGCCGGCGGATCGGCGGCTCGTCCTCGACGATCAGGATGACCGCGGCGTCGCCCGTCATGTCGATGGCACCGGATAGCTCACGACGAATTCCGCTCCCGCACGGTCGGTCCGGTTGGCGGCGCGGATGGAGCCCCCCTGGGCTTCGACGAAGCCCTTGGCGATGGCGAGGCCGAGGCCCGTGCCGGCGCGGCGCCGGTCGCCGTCATCGGCGCGATAGAACTTGTCGAACAGCCGATCGAGCGCCTCGGGCGCGATGCCAGGACCCTCGTCGCGCACGGCGATCTCGATCATCTCTCCCACCTGGCGCGCCTCGATCTCGATGCGGCCGCCGGCCGGCGAGTATTTGGCGGCATTGTCGAGAATGTTGAACAGCGTCTGCTCGGCCAGCACGAAGTCGAGCATCAACGGTGGAAGGCCCGGTGGGACAGTGGACGAAACGACGCGGTCCTGCAGGAGCGGCATGGCACGCCGCAGCGCCGTCGATACGAGATCGCCGACCTCGACCGCTTCGCGCTTCGGGACGATCACGCCGGCATCGAGCTTGGTCATGTCGAGCAGGTTGCCGACGAAGCGGTCGAGGCGCTCGGCCTCGCTCAGCGCCGTGCCGAGAAGCTCCTCGCGCGTGGCGGCGTCGTAGCGGTCACGGTAGCTCCTGAGGCTCGACAGTGCGCCGATGATGGAGGCAAGCGGCGTGCGCAGATCGTGGCTGACGGAGGTGAGCATGGCCGAGCGCAGCCGCTCGCGTTCGGCGCCGAGCCGCGCCTGGTCGATGTCGGCGGCCAAGGCCACCCTTTCGATGGCGACGGCGGTCTGGTTGCCCACGGCCTCGATCAGCCGGCGTTCCGACGAGGAAAGCTCCTGGCCCTCGCCGCGGGCCAGCACGCCGATCACGGCGATCGAGGAGCGGCTGGTACGGATGGGCTCGAACAGCCAGCGCCCGCCGGGCAACGTGTCCGTGCCGCGGCCGGTCGGCCGTTCGGCGTCCCACGACCAGCGGGCCGCGGCAAGGTCGGCCTCGCTGAACTCGCTGTCGGGCGGGAAGGCCGCGCGCAGCACCAGCTTGCCGGTCTCCTGCGGCGCCTTCTCGGGCATCAGGATGGCGATCTCGGCGTTCAGCAGGCGGGCGAGATGCGTCACCACGATCCACAGGAGGTCGTCGAGATCGATCACGCCCGCGATCTTGCGGCTGAAGGCGTAGAGCTCGGCGGTGGTGCGCGCCTCGCGCCGCGCCGTCTCGGCCTGGGCGCGGGTGCGCGTGCCGAGCGCACTCGCCGCGATCGCCACGAACATGAAGAAGAAGAGCGCCACGACATTGGCCGGGTCGGCGATGGTGAATTCGTAGAGCGGCGGCAGGAAGAAGAAGTTGTAGCAGAGCACCGCCAGCGCCGAGACCCAGAGCGAGGGCACGAGCCCGTGGCGCGCCGCGGCCACCATCACCGGCACGACGAAGACCAGCGAGATGTTCGAGAGGTTGATGCGCGCGTCGATGAAGACGCCGACCGCCGTCGCCAGCGCCGTGGTCAGCACGCCCTCGAAATACGGGCCGATGGTGCGCGGCGCGCCGAACAGCCAGTCGACCGGCCCGCGCGGATCGGCCTTGTCGCTCGACGGCGCCACCTCGACGGCGAGGCCCGAGCCGCTGCGCACGAGAGCGTCGACCACCGAGCCGTGGCGCAGCTCGAACCAGCGCGAACGGCGCGACTTGCCGACGACCACGCGCGTGGCGTTGCGCTGGCGCGCGATCGCCAGGATCTCCTCGACGACCGAGCGGCCCGGCACGCGCACGATCTCCGCGCCGAGCTGTTCGGCCAGCCTCAGCGCCTCGGCGAGCCGGGCCTGCTCGAGCTCGCTCAGCAGCGTATGCCGGTCGGTCTCGACGTAGAGCGCGATCAGCTCGGCATCGAGGCCCTGCGCGGTCCGCTTGGCCGCGCGCACGGTGTTCGCCGAGTCCGGGCCGGGATCGATGCACACCAGCACGCGCTCGCCCGCACCCCAGGGGCCGGTGATCGCATGCTCGCGCATGTAGCTCAGCATCTGCTCGTCGACGCGCTCGGCCGTGCGGCGCAGCGCCAGCTCGCGCAGCGCCGTCAGGTTGCCGGGCGAGAAATAGTGCTTCAGCGCGCGCTCGGCATGCTGGCGCACATAGACCTTGCCCTCGGCCAGGCGGGCGATCAGGTCGGCCGGCGTGATGTCGACCAGCTCGACCTCGTCGGCCGAATCGACGACGGAATCGGGCACCGTCTCGCGCACACGGATGCGGGTGATGCGCGCCACGACGTCGTTCAGGCTCTCGACGTGCTGGATGTTCATCGTCGAGTAGACGTCGATGCCCGCAGCCAGCAGTTCCTCGACGTCGAGATAGCGCTTGGGATGCCGGCTGCCGGGCGCATTGGTGTGAGCGAGCTCGTCGACCAGCACGAGCTTGGGCCGCCGGGCCAGGATGGCGTCGAGGTCCATCTCCTCGAGCGTGCGGCCCTTGTACTCGACCGGCCGGCGCGGAACTATCTCGAGCCCGGCGAGCTGCGCCTCGGTCTCGGCGCGTCCGTGCGTCTCGACCACGCCGACCACGACGTCGATGCCCTCGTGGCGGCGCCGGCGCGCGTCGGTCAGCATCTCGTAGGTCTTGCCGACGCCCGGCGCCGCGCCGAGGAAGATCTTGAACTTGCCGCGCGCCTCGCGCTGCACGGCCTTCAGGAGCGCGTCAGGCGAGGGGCGTGTCGCGTCAGGGACGGAAGCCATCGAACGTCGACGATGTCACCTGGGCTTCAGGGCGTCGAGCGCCATGTTCAGCTGCAGGACGTTGACCCGCGGCTCGCCGATGATGCCGAGCAGTCGCGGCTCGATGAAGAGCTGGACCTGGCGACGCACCGTGCCCTCATCGAGGTTGCGCGCGCGGGCGACCCTCGGCACCTGGAACAGCGCCGCCTCGGGCGAGATGTCGGGATCGAGGCCGCTCGCCGACGTCGTCACGAGATCGATCGGCACGCGCGCGGCCGGGTTCTCGGCCTCGAGCTTCTCCATGTCGCCCTGCACGCGCTCGACCAGCGACTTGGCCGTGGGCCCTGCGTTGCTCGCCGAGGAATTGGCCGCGTTGTACGGCGCCGGCACGGTCTTGGTCGGGTCCTTCGGATCGGTGTCGGTCGTGGCCGACGGCCGGCCGTGGAAATAGCGGTCGCCGGTGAAGTTCTGGCCGATCAGCGAGGAGCCCACGACCTTGCCGTCCTTCTCGACCAGGCTGCCCGCCGCCTGGCGCGGGAAGAGCAGTTGGGCGAGCCCGGTCATGGCCAGGGGATAGGCGAGCCCGGTGAGGACGGTCATGCAGGCGATCATCACGATCGCGGGGCGGATCTCCTTGAGCATGTTCGTCTCCTACGCCAGGCCGACGGCGACGATCGCCATGTCGATCAGCTTGATGCCGATGAACGGCACGACCACGCCGCCCAGGCCATAGACGAGCAGATTGCGCAGCAGCACCGTCGAGGCGCCGCTCGGCCGGTATTTCACGCCGCGCAGCGCCAGCGGGATGAGGGCGATGATGATCAGCGCGTTGAAAATGATGGCCGACAGGATGGCGCTCTGCGGCGTGTGCAGGCGCATGACGTTCAGCGCCTGCAGCTGCGGATAGAAGGCGAGGAACATCGCCGGGATGATGGCGAAGTACTTCGCCACGTCGTTGGCGATCGAGAAGGTCGTGAGCGCGCCGCGCGTCATGAGGAGCTGCTTGCCGATCTCGACGATCTCGATGAGCTTGGCGGGATCGCTGTCGAGATCGACCATGTTGCCTGCCTCGCGCGCGGCCATGGTGCCGGTGTTCATGGCGACGCCGACATCGGCCTGGGCGAGCGCCGGCGCATCGTTGGTGCCGTCGCCGCACATGGCGACCAGCTTGCCCTGCGCCTGCTCGTCGCGGATCAGCCTGAGTTTCGCTTCGGGCGTGGCTTGGGCCAGGAAATCGTCGACGCCCGATTCGGCGGCGATGGCGGCGGCAGTGAGCGGATTGTCGCCGGTGATCATCACCGTGCGGATGCCCATGCGGCGCAAGGTGGCGAAGCGGTCGCGGATGCCGCCCTTCACGATGTCCTTGAGATGGATGACGCCCAGGAGCTTGCCGTCCCTGGCGACGGCGAGCGGCGTGCCGCCCGTCTTGGCGATCTGCGCCGCGGCGATCTCGAGCTCGCTGGCGGCCTGGGGCTGGAGGCTCCTGGCCTTGCAGTCGGCGATGATCGCCTCGACCGCACCCTTGCGGATCGAGGCGCCGTCGACGTCGATGCCGCTGATGCGGGTATGTGCCGAGAACGGGATGAAGCGCGCGTGCAGCGGCGCCATCTCGCGGCCGCGGATATTGTACTTCTCCTTGGCCAGCACGACGATGGAGCGGCCCTCGGGCGTCTCGTCGCTGAGCGAGGAGAGCTGGCTCGCATCGGCAAGATCGCGCTCGCTGACGCCCTGGAGCGGCAGGAACTCCGTCGCCTGGCGATTGCCCAGGGTGATCGTGCCCGTCTTGTCGAGCAGGAGCGTGTCGACATCGCCCGCCGCCTCGACGGCGCGGCCCGACATCGCCAGCACGTTGAAGCGCACCAGACGGTCCATGCCGGCGATGCCGATGGCCGACAAGAGCGCGCCGATGGTCGTGGGGATGAGCGTCACGAACAGCGCCACCAGCACCAGCACGCTCATATGGCCGCCGGCATAGGCCGCGAAGCTCGGGATGGTGACGACCGCGAAGACGAAGATGATCGTCATCCCGGCCAGCAGGATGTTGAGCGCTATCTCGTTCGGCGTCTTCTGCCGCTCCGCGCCCTCGACCAGCGCGATCATGCGGTCGAGGAAGGTCGAGCCCGGCTCGGCGGTGATGCGGACCTTGATCCAGTCGGAGATGACCTGCGTGCCGCCGGTCACCGCCGAGCGGTCGCCACCGCTCTCGCGGATCACGGGCGCCGATTCGCCGGTGATGGCCGCCTCGTTGACCGAGGCCACACCTTCGATCACCTCGCCGTCGGACGGGATGAGATCGCCCGCCTCGACCAGCACGATGTCGCCCTTCTTGAGCCTTGTCGCGGCAATCTCGGTCCACTCCCGCCCCGCGGCGTCGGCGAGCTTCTTGGCATTGGTCTCGGTGCGCGCCTTGCGCAAGGTCGCGGCCTGCGCCTTGCCGCGGCCCTCGGCCACGGCCTCGGCGAAATTGGCGAAGACGACGGTGAACCAGAGCCAGAGATTGATCTGAAAGGCGAAGCCCAGGCCCGAGGTGCCGCCGTCGACGAGATCGCGCACGAAAAGAACCGTGGTCAGCGTCGCCACGACCTCGACGGTGAACATCACGGGATTGCGCACCATCACGCGCGGGTCGAGCTTCTTCACGGCATCGACGACCGCAGGCCCCAGGATCTGGCGGGAGAAGGCCATCGCGGGCTCCTAGTAGAGGGTACCGGCGTGCATCGCGAGATGCTCGACCAGGGGGCCGAGCGCGAGCGCCGGGAAAAAGGTGAGACCGCCCACGATCAGGATCACGCCGACCACGAGGACGACGAAGATCGGGCCATGGGTGGGAAACGTGCCGGCCGAGGCGGGCACGATCTTCTTGCCCGCGAGAGAGCCCGCGATCGCCATCATGGGCACGATCATCAGGAACCGGCCGATGAACATCGCGACACCGATGGTCGTGTTGTAGAACATCGTGTTGGCGCTGATGCCGGCGAAGGCCGAGCCGTTGTTCCCGGTGGCCGAGCTGTAGGCGTAGAGGATTTCGCTGAAGCCGTGCGGCCCCGCGTTCGCCGGGCCCGCGAGCCCCGCCTCCACCACCGTGGCGACGGCGCTGAAGCCCAGGATCGACAGCGGCAGGATCAGGATCGCGAGGATCGCCATCTTGACCTCGCGCGCCTCGATCTTCTTGCCGAGATACTCCGGCGTGCGGCCGACCATGAGGCCCGCCACGAACACCGAGACGATGGCGAAGAGCAGCATGCCGTAGAGGCCCGAGCCCACGCCGCCGAAGATGATCTCGCCGAGCTGGATGTTGAACAGCGGCACCAGTCCGCCGAGCGGCGTGAAACTGTCGTGCATGGAGTTGACCGCGCCGCACGAGGCGTCGGTCGTCACCGTGGCGAAGAGCGCGGAATTGGCGATGCCGAAGCGCACCTCCTTGCCCTCCATGTTGCCGCCCACCAGGCCGAGCTTGGCGAAAGCGGGGTTGCCCGCCGCCTCCGCCCAATAGGCGACCGCGACGCCGCCCAGGAACAGGAGCGCCATCACCGCGAAGATCGCCCAGCCCTGCCGCTGGTCGCCGACCATGCGGCCGAACACGTTGGTGAGCGCCGCCCCCAGCGAGAAGATCAGCACCATCTGCACGAAGTTCGTGAGCGCGTTGGGGTTCTCGAAGGGATGGCTGGAGTTGGCGTTGAAGAAGCCGCCGCCGTTGGTGCCCAGCATCTTGATGACTTCCTGAGAGGCGACCGGCCCCTGCGCGATCACCTGCTTGGCGCCTTCCAGCGTGGTGGCCTCGGTGTAGGCAGAGAGGTTCTGCGGCACGCCCTGCCAGACGAAGAACAGGCCGACGACGATCGACAGAGGCAGCAGCAGGTAGAGCGTGCAGCGCACCAGATCGACCCAGAAGTTGCCGATGCCCCTGGTCGTGCGCCGCGCGAAGCCGCGGATCAGCGCCACGGCGAGCGCGATGCCGGTCGCGGCGGAGACGAAGTTGTGCACCGTGAGCCCCGCCATCTGGACGAGGTAGCTCATGGTCGTCTCGGGCACATAGGACTGCCAGTTGGTGTTGGTGTCGAAGCTCATCGCCGTGTTGAAGGCGAGGCCCTCCTCGACCGCGGACTGGCCGGCCGGATTGAAGGGCAGCACGGACTGCAGCCGCATCAGCGCGTAGAGACCGAGGAAGCCCGCCAGGCTGAAGGCCAGCATCGCCACCGTGTAGCCGACCCAGTTCTGCTCGGTGCTCTCGTTCACGCCGCACAGGCGATAGATCAGCCGCTCGACGGGACGCAACGCAGGCGAAAGCGGCGTGCTGTCGCCCGCGAAGACCCGGGTCATGTAGCCGCCGAGCGGCTTCACCAGCAACAGGACGATCAGGCCGTAGATCGCGATCTGCAGCCAGCCATTGACGGTCATGACGCTCCTCCCCTCAGAAGCGTTCGGGACGCAACAGCGCGTAGACGAGATAGACGAGCAGGCCGAGCGTGACCGCGCCGCCCAGGAGATATTCGAGCAGCATGGCGCCTCTCCTAGAGCCGGTCGCAGGCGTGGGCATAGGCCACGGCAACGGCGAAACAGGCGCAGCCACCCAGGATCATGAGAATGTCCAACATTTTACGGGCTCGCGATTCCCAAGCCGTCCAGCGTCTCGACCACCGCCGCCACGAAGGCGAAGTGGATGGCCAGCAGAAGGCCCATCTCGAACAGCACGGGTTCCAATTCAGTCATGGCGCATAGAAGGGGCGCTCGACGTAGGAATTCGAGCGTCCTCGGATTGCTTCGGCGTAGGAATTCCATAGGAATTCGCCACCCGCCGCGGACGTCAGGGGCGGCTAGAAGTGGACGATGGCGTCCATGGCGAGCATGAACATGTCGTTCTTCGTGCCGGCATTGAACGCCGGGTAGCCCTCGGCATGCCAGAAGGAGACCTCGGGCCGGATCTCGAATTGCGGCGAGAAGAAATGCTGCCAGCCGAGCGTCGCGGCGTAGTAGCGGACAGGATTGCCGGTGCCCGTCCGCCAGCCCTGCGGGTCATCGTAGATCTCCGGGCGGAAGCTGAAGTTGTTCAGCTTGTCCGGGGAATAGTTGAGGTAAGCCAGCACGCCGTACGCGTTCGCGGTGCACGAGAGCGCATTGATGTCGGGGCAGTAGGCCTGGTTGGGCGGATTGAAGGCGACGTACTGCGGAGAGAACGGCGTGCCGCCGCCGGCAAAGATCGCCTGGGCGTTCGGATTGCGGAGGTTGGGAACGCCGTTTTCCGAGATCCAATAGGCCTCGAAGGACAGGTGCCAGTATTCGTTGAACTTGTGGTAGTAGGTGAATCCGTGCCACTGGAGGTTGTTGTACCCCCAGGCTCCGTCGTTGATGCCGTCGACGCACGGATAAAAGGTGTCGTTGCCGCTGTCGCTCGTCCACCGGATGCAGGCGGCGAAGCTGATCTGGTTGCCCGGATCCTTCGGCATCGTGTTGCCGGGATACAAGGCATTCGGCATGGGATTCGGGATCTGTACGCCGTGATTCCAGAGGGGCGTTTCCGTGCCGGTGTCGACGCCCAGCTGCACCATCCAGTTCTTTGTCAGGGCCAGCGTGGTGAGAATGCCGGTGTTGGTGTAGTTGTCGTACGTGTAGGTCAACGAGTGCGTATAGGTGTAGTTGTTCGGCGCGAGCTGCGCTTCGATGTCGGGGACCGAGATGTAGCGTCCGAAGCGGATGTTGAGGCCCTCGGCGACATACGGGATGTAGATGTCGCCATAGACCATCGGGAAATCGAAGCCGTTGATCTGGTTCCGTCCGTTGAATTGGTCGCTGAGAAGGCCGTAGGAGTTGGTGTAGCGGTAGTTCTCGCCATAGAGCGCTGACAGGCGGAAGCCCCAATCGATGTGATCCTTCTGCACCGTATCGGGCAGCCGCTCGATGTAGACGACGGCCTGGTCGAGCTGAATGGTGTTGGGGGTATAGGTGTAGCCGACGGGGGAATTGCCGCCGGGCTGGGTCTGATTTGTGCTCAGGTTGAAGCCGCCATCGACCCAGCCGTAGATCTGAATGTGCGCGTCCTGCATCCATTTGCCGAGTCCCGTATTCGCGATCGCCGCCATGAACGGGCTGTCGACCGAATTGGGCCGGGTCGTGCCGATGGCGGGGGCACCGCCATAGGGGAAATCGACAAAGGGCATCGGCGGAGTCCCGACCGGCGACTTCGGCCAGACGGCCGCGTCGCGCGCCGACGGCGGTGCCGCCGGATCGGCCGGCGCCGCCGCCTTGCCCCATTCAAGCTGGTAGTAGCGGAAAAAACGCGTTGCGACGTCCTCGCCGAGATAGGTGTCGAGGCATTTGTAGTCGAGATAGGGGTCGCACTTCCCTCGCTTCTCGGCCGCGTCCCGCGCGGCCTTGAGAGCGGCCTCGCTGATCTCGCAGTTGTAGTCGACATACGGATTGCAGACGTCGCCGACCTTCGAGCCTTGGAAGAATGGGAAGGTCATCTTGCCGTCGGTGCTCGTCAATCGACCTTCCGGCGCGCCGGGCGTCTGCGCATGGCCCTCCAGGCTGAATCCGACGAAGAACGCGGCACTGATCAGCAGGACCCGAAACACCGCACCAAGCACGAACGCACGATTGCTCATGACTGCCCCCGAAACCGGCGAAAGCTCGCCGTAGATCGCCACTCGAGTAGCGTTGCAGTCCGTTTGAAATCCATGCGGGCGGGCCTTCCCCGCCATAGGGACGGCATAGGAAATATTCACCCCCAGTGAATCGGTGAATATCCCGACATAAAAAACCCATAAAAATTGGATTGACCCGCCCGGTCTGCAGCGCAATACCCGCCCGCCATGCCCGGCACCCAGCCTTGGGCAGGAGAGGCGCGTCGCTTTAGCCAGATGTCCGAGAACGGAAAGTATTCGTCGCTGAGCCGCAAACGCCTGGCGGCGCTCACCTTGGCGGCGCTCGGCGTGGTGTTCGGCGACATCGGCACCAGCCCGCTCTACACGGTCAAGGAATGCTTCAGCGACTTCACGGGGCTGAAGCCCGTGCACGAGGACGTGCTGGGCATCCTGTCGCTGATCACCTGGGCGCTGATCATCGTCGTCACGCTGAAATACGTGCTCGTGGTCATGCGCGCGGACAATCGCGGCGAGGGCGGCGTGCTCGCGCTGATGGCGCTGGTGTCGCGTCGCGCCGAACTGTCGGCCGGCCGGCGCAATCTCTATCTCATCCTGGGCATGGCGGGCGCCGCCCTGTTCTACGGCGACTGCCTGCTCACGCCCGCCGTCTCGGTGCTGAGCGCCGTCGAAGGCCTCGACGTCGCCACGCCCGCCTTCGATCCGCTGGTCGTGCCGATCGCTTTGGGCGTGCTGATCGCCCTCTTCGCCAGCCAGCGCTTCGGCACGGCGGGCGTCGGCCGCCTGTTCGGGCCGATCATGCTCGCCTGGTTCATCTTCATCCTGCTGACGGGCGTGGGCGGTATCGTCCGAGCGCCCCAGGTGCTCGCCGCGCTCTCGCCGCTCGAGGCGGTGCAATTCGCGATACGTCACGGCACCGTCGCCTTCGTGGCCCTGGGAGCGGTGACGCTCGCCGTCACCGGCGCGGAAGCGCTCTATGCCGACATGGGGCATTTCGGCCAGCGCCCGATTCGCCTCGCCTGGCTGTGCCTGGTGTTGCCGTCGCTGCTCGTCAACTACTACGGCCAGGGCGCGCTGCTGCTGACCGACCAGCGGGCGCTGGAAAATCCGTTCTTCCTGCTGGCGCCGAGCTGGGCGCTCTACCCTGCCGTGGTGCTGGCGACGGCGGCGACGGTGATCGCCTCGCAGGCGACGATCTCCGGTGCCTTCTCCATGGCGCAACAGGCCGCGCTGCTCGGCCTCAGCCCGCGCGTTCGCATCACCCACACCTCGGCCAGCGAGCACGGCCAGATCTACGTGCCCGCCATCAACTGGCTGCAGCTGATCGGCGTCGTGATCCTGGTGCTGGCCTTCAAGTCGTCGAGCAATCTCCTCGCCGCCTACGGCATCGCCGTCACCGGCACGATGCTGGTGACGACGCTGCTGGTGTTCGTGCTGGCGGTACGCGCCTGGAAATGGGGCTGGCCGTTCTCGATCATGGTGATGGGCAGCTTCCTCGTGGTCGACGGCACGCTGATGTCGGCCAACATGCTGAAGTTCGAGCAGGGCGGCTGGGTGCCGCTGGCGCTTGCCATCACGATCTTCACCGCCATGTGGACCTGGATGAAGGGCCGCATCGCCGTCGCCCAGCGCGAGCAGGAAGGCTCGCTGCCCATGACCGCTCTCCTGAGCAGCATCGGGCCGGGCCGCGTGCATCGCCCGCAAGGCACGGCGGTCTATCTCACCGCCTTCTCCGGCAACGCGCCGACCTGCCTCCTGCACAACCTCAAGCACAACGAGGTGCTGCACGAGCAGGTGGTGCTCCTCACCGTCGAGGTGCCCGACGAGCCCTACGTGCCGCCCAATGCCCGCGCCCAGGTGAATCACCTCGGCAAGGGCATCCATCACGTCGTGCTGCGCTACGGCTTCATGGAACAGCCCGACGTGCCGCGCGATCTGGCGCCGCTGGCCGATCGCGGCGTGCCGGTCGATCCCATGCGCACGTCGTATTTCGTCGGCCGCAACAGCTTCGTCGCCGCGACCCGTCCGCTGCTGCCGCGCTGGCAGGAGAAGCTCTTCCTCGTGCTGGCGCGCATGGCGTCCAGCGCCGGCGACTTCTTCGGCCTGCCCGCCAACCGCGTCGTCGAACTCGGCAGCCGCATCGAGATCTAGGCCCGGCCGCCTTAACTCATTGTTTTTTCTGGTTTATTGGCGTTTCAAGACGCCGGCCGCGGCGCCATAAAGCTTTGCGAGAATTCGTGCCCCGCCCGCGGCACACCATAAACAAGTCGGATTCCACATTGATATGCTCCTCTCCACCAGTCACCGGCAGTGAGGAATGGGCGACCGACCGACGCTGATTCTGACGACGCGCTTGGGCGTGCGCCCGTTGGGCGTTCGCGGCGAGCCGCTGCATTCGGTCGCCGGCCAATTGCTGGCCGTGATCCGCCGTCGCCTCGGCGACGGACCGGCCGACCTGCTCGCCGATCCGCAACTGCGCGAGAGCGGCGACGGCATCGACTGGTATGCCAGCCGCGGCGGCGACGTTCGCCCCTTTGCCGATCTCGGCGAAAGCGAGCGCGCCGAGACGCTCGCGACGGTCGATCGTCATCTCGACGCGATCCGCGGCCTCGGCGGCCAGCTCACGGCGTCGCCGTCGAGCGACGAGGCGCGCTTGATCGGCCGCTCGCTCCAGCTCGCGACCAGCCGCCCGTCCGACGACTTCATCTATCTGGTCGATGGCCAGCCGGTCATCGCCGCCTGGGGCTATGAGGCCGATGCCGCGGCGAGCCTGCAGGGCTTCACGCCCGCGCTGCCCGCCGCCGCGCCGTCCGCCGTGCTTGCGAGCGCGCCCGCATTGGCGCTGCCCGCGCGCTTCGCCTGGTCGCGCTGGTGGGGCGCCCTTCTATTTGGGCTCCTGTTGCTGCTGGCGCTCCTGATCGGCTCGTGGCTGCTGCGCGCCTGCGCGCCGGTCGATCCCTCGACCAACATTGCCACGCACGAGACGCCGGCACCTCCCGCCCCGCCGGCGCCTCCCGATCCGACGCCGCTCTTGAAGGCCTCGCTAAACGACGCGCAGTCCGACGAGAAGGACCTGAAGGCGCAGCTCCAGGCCTTGCAGGACGACCTCAAGAAGAAGGTCGAGATGTGCAAGCCGGTCGAGCCGCCCAAACCACCGCCGCCTCCGGTGGCCAAGGTCGCCCCGCCCCCGCCTCCCCCGCCGCCGCGGCAACCGCCGCCGCAACAGCAGGCCCGCACCGAAGCGCCGCCGATCAGCCGGCCGCCGCCCGGCATGCTGCCCTGCAACTGGTCGGGCGATTCGGGCGGCGAGGGCGTGACGCGCAACCGCCACTATCTCGGTGACAAGCCCGGCTTCGTCGGCATCAACTACAATCTTTATGTGAAGCCGGACGACATCAAGGTCATCTATCGCGGCCAGGTGATCGCCGGCACCGGCGGCCCGCGGAGCGGCCGGGGCGGCTTCGGCTTCAACTGGAACCCCGTCGCCGGGGATTATTCGGTCGATGTCGTCGTAACAGGAGAGATGTGGGGCACGCGGTGGACCTATGCCATGAACTGTCCACGCCGGTAGGAATCGCGGATGGCAGGGCCTCTTCTCGGCAGTGACTCGCTCCAGCGCTATCGGGCGCTCGGCCTGGCGGGCGATCCCGTCTGGCGTGCCGCGCCGCAGCTGCGCATCGCCATCGCGCGTCATCTCTCGCCCGAGCACGCCGATCTGCTCGCCATTCCCGAGGCCGATCCCTCGGGCCGGCGCATCGACTGGTACGCACCGTTCGATGGCGAAGTGCGCCGTCTCGCCGATCTCGGCGAAGCGGAGCGGATGCAGGTACTCGACACGGTGCGCCGCCTGCACGCCGATCTCGCGGGCCTCGCCGAGCGCATGGACGCGCCCCAGCGCTCCAGCGCCGAGCGCAATTTCGCCCGCCTGCTGCGCCATGCGCTGACCGCGCCGGGCGAAGAAACGCTGTATGTCGTCGGCGGCCGGCCGGTGATGACCTTCTGGGGCTTCGCCGCCGATGCCGCCTTGCCCGGCGCCTTCCTCACCAGCCCGCCGCGGCCACCCGCACCGCCCGTCATTCCTGCCGCCGCCGTTCTTGCCTCCGCCCCCGCCGCCGCGATGATGGCGCCGCGCGCCCGCACGGCGTGGTGGCAGTGGCTGCTGCTCGCGGCCCTCCTTCTTCTGCTGCTCGCAGCACTGGCCTGGGCGGTGCGGCCCTACCTGCCGCATATCGAGCCCCGCCTTGCCGAGGAGGCGCGCGAACGGGCGCTCAACATGTCGGTGCGCGAGCCGCTGGCGCTCGAGCATGTGCGCATCGATACCTTGCGCGCGGACAACGAGAAGCTGCGCCTGGAACTCGCCCGCCTCACCGACGAGCTGGCGCGGCGCGGCGGCAATTGCGCGGCAGGCGTGGTGGTGCCGGGCGGCGTGGTCGTGGGCGATGCCGCGAATACGCCCATCGAGCGCGGCGTGCCCGATGCCAAGGCCGGCATGGGCGTGAATGCGAGCGACAAGATGACGGACAAGGGCAAGGGTCCGGCCGCGCAGGAGCCGAAGTTGCCCGACGCCAACAAGGCCCCCAACGACAAGGGCCCGGACAACAAGGCCGACAACAAGGGGCCCGGCCTCCTGCCGCCGGATCAAGCGAAAGCCGACCAGCAAAAGGCCGAGCAGGAAAAGAAGGACAAGCCCAAGCCGATGGTCGTGCCGCCGGAGGCCAGGCAGAAGCAGGACCTCGCCTTCCTCAAGGGCGACTGGCGCTCGCGCAACGCGGTCGCGACGGCGACCGGCGAGAAGGACATCCGGCCCTCCTACACGCTGGACGACAAGGGCAAGGGCAAGGTGAGCTTCGTGCAGCAGGACGGCTCGACCTGCGAGGCGCCCGCCGAGGCGCGCTGGGACCAGGGCAAGCTGGTGATCGAGGAGAAATCCAACCCCAGATGCAGCGACGGCCATACTTATGCCCGCAACATCGTCAATTGCGACGTCGGCCCCGACGGCACCGCCCAGTGCAACGGTCGCCAGCCGGGCGACAAGCGCAGCTACGACGTGCAGATCGGACGCTGATATCCTGATGTCCCCTTACCGAGAGCCCTCATGAGCGACCTCGCCCGCCTGCCGAGCTATCCGAGCCCGACGACGCTGATCGCCCGCTCCGGCATCCAGTTCCTCGACTTCGGCTTCGACCCCGCCCGGCTCCGCGTGCGCGAGTGGGGCTTCCATGACGCTGCCGCCGGCCCGTCGGTCGACGATCTGGTGCAGCTCGATTTCGACGAGGTGCGCGGCCAGTACGAGGTGGTCGAGAACGGCCGCCGCCGCGCCGCCGAGCCCAACCTCGTGGTCACCGCCAAGGACGCGCTGGCGCCCTTCCTCGACCGCTGGGTGCCTGTGCCCTTCCTGCAGGTGCGGCCCAACAACCAGTTCCGCGAGGGTCCCGCCGACTGGGCACGCGTGCGCGTGATCGATCTCGAGGCGCGCTACGGCGAGGGCTTCCGCGACGAGCAGGGCAACCGCTATCGCTGCGTGCTCGCCTTCGACACCGACCTGATCGCCGAGGCCGAGGGCCGCGCCTATCTGGCGCCCTCAGCGAAGGACGTGACCGCGGGCGCGCTGTTCGCGCTGGCGCCGCAGCAGCGCGCCAACCACTGGCTGCTGCGCCAGGACTGGATGAAGCAGTGGCTCGAGGAGCTGTTCCGCGAGCTGCATCCGCGCGCCACGCTCGAGGAGATCGAGAACGACATCAAGCAGAAGCCGCAGGAGGCGATGGCGCGCTACCTCGCCTTCCTGGGCCTGCTCGCCGATCTCGCGCACTTTCCACCGGTCAAGCTGGTCGGCGACGCCGAGCGGCCGGGCCGCGGCGCCATCGAGGTCGATCTCGTCCTCGACGTCGGCAATTCGCGCACCTGCGGTCTCCTGATCGAGGCGGCGGGCGAGCTCGGCATCAACCTGAACGACTCCTACGAGCTCGCCCTGCGCGATCTCTCGAACCCGGAAGCCGTGCATGCGCGGCCTTTCGAGTCCCGAGTCGAGTTCGCCCAGGCCTGGTTCGGCAAGAACCATCTCTCGCGCCTGGGCGGCCGGTCGGACGCCTTCATGTGGCCGACCATGACGCGCGTCGGACCTGAAGCCACGCGGCTCGCCGCGCGCCGCCGCGGCACCGAAGGCAACACCGGCATGTCGAGCCCCAAGCGCTACCTGTGGGACGAGGAGCCGCAGACCCGCGAATGGCGCTTCAACATCGCCTATGCGCAGGACCAGACGGCAATGCCGGCCGCCTCCGGTCCGATGGCGCAGCTCGTCAACCAGAAGGGTGAGCCGCTGCACCTCGTCGAGCCCGAAGCCGACAGTGCCGATCATCTGCCGGTGTTCGAGCCGCTCTACTCGCGCTCCTCGATCATGACCTTCGCGCTGTCGGAGATCCTGCTGCAGGCATTGACGCTCATGAACTCCCCGCAGCAGCGCGGCCGGCGCGCCCATGCCGAGACGCCGCGCCGTCTGCGCCGCATCGTGCTCACCCTGCCGACGGGCATGCCGCTCGCCGAGCGGCTGATCTTCCGCAAGCGCGCCGAGGCTGCGCGCGATCTCGTCTGGATGATGCTGGGCTGGAAGCTCGACGATCCCGCGGCCCCTCCTCCGCGCGTGCTGACCGACTGGGACGAGGCCTCCTGCACCCAGCTCGTCTACCTTTATACCGAGGTCGCGCGTAATTTCGGCGGCGACGCCAAGCGCTTCTTCCAGGTCACGGGCAAGCATCGGGGCCGCCCGTCGGACGGCACGCTTTCCATCGCCAGCATCGACGTGGGGGGCGGCACGACCGATCTGATCATCAACAACTATCGTCTCGAGGGCGCGGGGACATCCGTGACCCTGTTCCCCGAGCAGAAGTTCCGCGAGGGCTTTGCGGTCGCGGGCGACGACATCCTGCTCCGCGTCGTTCAGAGCCACGTGCTGCCGCCGATCGAGGCGGCGCTGCGCGCGGCCGGCAACGCCAACCCGGCCGACCTCATGGCCGAGCTGGTGGGCGGCGACCGCGGCGGCGAGGACGTGATCCAGCGCAACCTGCGCCAGCAGTTCGCGCTCCAGATCGCCCATCCCATCGCGCTCGAGCTGCTGCGCGCCGCCGAAGGCTACGATCCGACCTCCGGCACCCTGGCCGAGGAGCCGCGCGCCTATGACAGCTTCTTCCCCGGCGGGGCCAAGCCGTCCGAGGAGGTCGTGACCTTCGTGAACGAGGCCGCCCGCAAGCGCGGTGCGCAGGCCTTCGATCTCAAGGCGACCGTGTTCCCGGTCGACCTGCCCGGCCTCGACAAGACCGTGCGGGCCGAGATGGCGAGGGTCCTGGCGCCGCTCGCCGAGATCGTGCACGCCTACGATTGCGACATCCTGCTGCTGTCGGGCCGGCCCTCGCGTCTTCCGGGCATCCGCGCGCTGCTGATGGAGCTGCTGCCGCTGCCGCCGGAGCGCGTGATCGCCCTGCACGAATATCGCGTCGGCGCCTGGTATCCGTTCCGCGATGCCCGCCTGCGCGTCGAAGACCCCAAGACCACCGTGGCCGTCGGCGCGATGATCGCGGCGCTGGCCCAGTCGCAGCTGCCGGACTTCTCCTTCCGCTCCGATCTGCTGCGCTCCAAGAGCATCGCCAAATACATCGGCAAGCTCGATGGCGGCGGGCGGCTGCAGAAGGAGGACCTCGTTTACAGCGGCGTCGATCTCGACAACCGCGAGTACGAGCTGCCCGAGGTCGCCTTCGAATTCCGAGGCCCGATGTGGCTCGGCGCCCGCCAGCTCGACCTGGTGCGCTGGCCAGCCGCCCGGCTCTATGCCCTCGAATTCGCCAGGCCCGAATATGCCGAGCGGCATGCCCGCGAAACACCGTTCAGGATCGCTCTCGCTCGGGTGAAGCCCAAGGACAAGGACTCGGGCGACGTCGAGCGCTTCCGCCTCCGCCAGGTGACCAACCGAGATGGCCGCGCCGTGGCTCTCGATCGGCTCACGCTACG
>DATJWN010000385.1:0-11031 GCA_035501235.1 Reyranella sp. | reverse complement strand
CCCGGCGCCGCGACGATTCTGGAGCCCTCGAAGGGTCATGATTGCCCCGCTATAACCGGCGCCGCCCATGACCCCTCTGCTCATCCCCTACCCCGCCATCGATCCGGTGCTCGTCCAGCTCGGGCCCTTCGCCATCCGCTGGTACGCGCTCGCCTATATCGCCGGGCTGGTGCTGGGCTGGCGCATCATCCGAAACGTCTGCGAGCAGCCGCCCAAGGTGCTGGGCGCGACGCGCATCGACGACTTCCTCCTGTGGGCCGCGCTCGGCGTCATCCTGGGCGGCCGCATCGGCTACGTGCTCTTCTACAAGCCGAGCTTCTTCCTCGCGAACCCGCTCGCGATCCTGACGCTGTGGGAAGGCGGCATGTCCTTCCATGGCGGGCTGCTGGGCGTGATCACCGCGATCATCGCCTTCGCCTGGGTGAACAAGATCAGCCCGTTCATGCTCTCGGACCTGGTGGCGCTCGTGGCGCCGATCGGCCTGTTCTTCGGCCGCATCGCCAACTTCATCAACGGCGAGCTGTGGGGCCGGCCGACGGATGTGCCCTGGGCGATGATCTTCCCGCGCGCCGATCCCGTCCCGCGCCATCCCAGCCAGCTCTATCAGGCCTTCTTCGAAGGCATCCTGCTGTTCAGCGTGATCTGGCTGGTCTGGAAGCTGACCGACGGCCGCCGCCGCCCCGGCCTGCTGACCGGCGTGTTCTGCATGGGCTACGGCGTGGCGCGCATCGTGGGCGAGCTGTTCCGCGAGCCCGATTCCTTCCTCGGCTTCCTGTGGGGACCGATCACCATGGGCATGCTGCTCTCGGTGCCGGTGCTGCTGTTCGGCCTCGCGCTGGTCGTGCGCGCGATGTCGAAGCCGCCGCTGCCCGCGACGCCGTGAGCCCCGGACGCCGTGAGCAATGAGCTCGGCCGGCTGATCGCGCGACGCATCGCGCTCGGCGGGCCGATCACGATGGCGGAGTTCATGGCCGAGGCGCTCGGCCATCCGCGGCTGGGCTACTACCGCCGCGCCCTGCCCCTCGGCGCCGGCGGCGACTTCACCACGGCGCCCGAAATCTCGCAGATGTTCGGCGAGCTTGTCGGCGCCTGGCTCGCCGAGCGCTGGCGGACGATGGGCAGCCCCACGCAAGTGCGCCTCATCGAGCTCGGCCCCGGCCGCGGCACCCTGATGGCCGATGCGCTGCGCGCGACCAAAGGCGTGCCGGGCTTCCCCGACGCGATCGACCTGCATCTGGTGGAGATCAACGAGCCGCTGCGTGCTCTGCAAGCGAACGCTCTCGCCGCCTGCAAGCCGACATGGCACGCGCGTTTCGACGACGTGCCGGCGGGACCGACGCTGCTGGTCGCCAACGAATTCTTCGACGCCTTGCCGGTGCGCCAGTTCGAGAAGACGGCGCGCGGCTGGGTCGAGCGCATGGTGGGCCTGGCACCCGACGGCGAGTCGCTGGCGATCGCGCTTGCTCCCGGCGTCACGCCCTTCGCCCCGTTCCTGCCCGACGCCCTGCCGGGCGCGCAGGCGGAGATATGTGAAGCGGGCCGCTCGCTTGCCGCCGACATCGGGACGCGTCTCAGGCGCGACGGCGGCTGGGCCCTGATCGTCGACTATGGCTACGACAGCGGCCATGGCGCCTCGCTGCAGGCGGTGCGCGCCCATCGCGGTGCCGGTCTGCTCGACCATCCCGGCGAGACCGACCTCAGCGCCCATGTCGACTTCGCCGCGCTGGCCGCCGCGTCGGGCGCGCCGATCTTCGGCCCGGTCTCCCAGGGGGACTTCCTGCAACGGCTGGGAATCGCGGCGCGTGCGGAAACCCTGAAGAGGCGTGCATCGGGCGAACAGCGTCATGCGATCGACACAGCACTCTCTCGCTTGATCGCTCCGGATCAAATGGGCAATTTGTTCCGCGTCTTGGCCGTGGGCGACGACAGAAGCGCCGTGCCGGCCGGCTTTTCGGACAGGCCATGATCGACGCCGCTCTCCAGGCCCCGCCGCTCGCCTCCCTCGCGGGCGTGCAGCACCGCTTCTTCACCCGCAAGGGCGGCGTCAGCGCCGGTCTCTATTCGTCGCTGAACTGCGGCTACGGCTCGGGCGACAGTCCGGACAATGTGCGCGAGAACCGCCGCCGCGTCGCCGGGACCTTCGGCCTCGCCGAGCCCGACCTGCTGACGCTCTATCAGATCCATTCGACCGAGGTGCTGACCGTGGCGCAGGACCGCTGGGTCTCGCCCGGCGCGCCCAAGGCCGACGGTCTCGTGACCGATCGCCCCGGCGTCGTGCTCGGCGTCATGGCGGCCGACTGCGCGCCGGTGCTGCTGGCCGACGGCGAAGCGCAGGTGATCGGCGCCGCGCATGCCGGCTGGAAGGGCGCGCTGGGCGGCGTCGTCGAGGCGACCATCGCGGCGATGGAGAAGATCGGCGCCAGGCGCGAGCGTCTCAGGATCGTCGTCGGCCCCTGCATCGGCCGCGATTCCTACGAGGTGGGGCCTGAGTTCCCCGCGCCGTTCCTCGCGCAGGACGCGGCCAACGCCGAGTTCTTCAAGCCGTCGCCGCGCGCGGGCCATTTCATCTTCGATCTCGCGGGCTACCTGTTGCGCCGCATCGCCCGCGCGGGCGTCGCCGCGACGGCGACGCGCCACGACACGCTCACCGGCGCCGACGATTTCTTCAGCTACCGCCGCAACACGCTGCAAGGCGTGCGCGACTACGGGCGGGGTCTTTCGGCGATCGCGCTCGAGGCCTGATGCCCTACTTCGTGATGCTGGTGTTCTTCTGCCTGATCGGGCTGATCGCGACATGCGCCATGTTGTGATCCTGCTGGCGGGCCTCGTGCTCGCCGGCTGCGTGAGCACGCCGCGTCCGTTCGAGCACGACATCTCGGACGACCAGGCCTTTCGCCCCAAGGACGACAAGGTCGACGTCGCGATCGGCCCGCCCGCCAACATGCCGAGCGAGATGGCCGATCGCGTCGCCGCCGCGCTCGCCGTCGAGCTGCAGGCCTACGGCATCGTCGCCGCGGTGCAGCCGGCCAAGGCGCCGCTCAAGGTCGCGGGCGCCATGAGCACGCACGACGCCGAGAGCGGCCCCGGCATCGAGATCGAGATGGAGTGGTTCCTGTTCGACGGCCGCAGGATGGCGGGGCCGGCCGTCAGCACCACGCGCGCCACGGGCGAGGACTACGCGGCGGCGAGCGATGGGCTCGTCTCGCGCATCGCCCAGCGCGCGGCGCCGCAGATCGCGACCCTGATGGGCAAGCCGCCCAACTACGAGGCGCGCTCGCTCGGCCAGGTCGCCACCGGCGGCACGATCCGCCCGACGCCGCCGCCCGATGCCGCCGCGCCCGGCGCCACACCTGCCGCGGCGACGCCCGGCCAGCCGCCGCCGCGCCAGGTCAAGGTGATGGTGGCCGAGATCACGGGCGCGCCGTCCGACGGCAACCGCCAGCTCTTCTCCGGCATGCGCCGCGCGCTCGGCTCCAACAAGGTCGTGGTGATGGACAAGGGCGGCGCCGATACCTTCACGGTGCAGGCATCGGTCAAGCTGGAGCCCGTCAACGAGAGCACCACGCAACTGTCACTCACCTGGATCCTGAAGGACCCCGCCGGCAAGGAAGTCGGCAAGGTCGAGCAGTCCAACCCCGTGCCGGCCGCCGCCACCCGCGGCTCGTGGGCGGGCTTCGGCGACATTGTCGCAGCCGCCGCCGTCGACGGCATTCTGGAACTGCTCGAGAAGGCACTGGCGGCTCGGCCCAAGTAACCTTGAATCGGCTTGTCAGAGGGGGGCCGGTGACTGCTACTGTCGGTCCGCTAGGCTCGATTCTTGCAAAGAAGCCAGCGTCATCGGGAGGGGTGATTGATGTTTGATTTCAGGAAGCCGGCGCTTGCGTTGCTGGCGGCCACCAGCGTTTCGGGTCTGTTCGGCGCCCTGCCGGCCGAGGCCCAGACCCTTAAGGCCGTGATGCATTCGGATGTGAAGATTCTCGATCCGATCTGGACCACGGCCTACATCCAGCGAAATTTCGGTTACATGGTCTGGGACACGCTCTTCGCCATGGACGACAAGTTCGAGGTGAAGCCCCAGATGGTCGACAAGTGGAGCGTGTCTGACGACAAGCTCACCTGGACCTTCACGCTGCGCGACGGGCTCGAGTGGACCAACGGCACGCCCGTCACCGCCGACGACTGCATCGCCTCGATCAAGCGCTGGGCGGCGCGCGATTCGATGGGCCAGAAGATGATGGGCTCGGTCGCGGGCTTCGAGGCGGTCGACGCCAAGACCTTCAAGATGAAGATGAAGGAGCCCTACGGCCTGGTGCTCCAGTCGCTCGGCAAGCCGTCGTCGAACGTGCCCTTCATGATGCCGAAGAAGACCGCCGAGACGCCGCCCGACGTGCAGATCAAGGTCGAGGACGTGATCGGCTCGGGACCGTTCATCTTCGTCGCCAAGGAATGGAAGCCGGGCGAGAAGATCGTGTTCCTCAAGAATCCCAAGTACAAGCCGCGGTCCGAGCCCGCTTCGGGCCTGGCCGGCGGCAAGGTGGTCCATCTCGACCGCGTCGAATGGCTCGCCATGCCCGAGGCGCAGACCCAGGTGGCGGCGCTGCAGAACGGCGAGATCGACTATCTCGAGTCGCCCGCCCTCGACCTGCTGCCGCTGCTCGCCAAGGACAAGAACATCAAGCTGTTCGACGGCAATCCGCTCGGCAACCAGTATGCCTTCCGCTTCAACACGCTGTTCAAGCCGTTCGACAACCCCAAGATCCGTCACGCGGTGATGGTGGCGTTCGGCCAGGAGGAGTTCCTCAAGGCCACGATCGGCGATCCGAAATACTACAAGGTGTGCAAGTCGCCGTTCATCTGCGGCACGCCGCTCGCCAGCGAAGAGGGCATGAAGGACGTGCTCAACCAGGACGCGGCCAAGGCCAAGGAGCTGCTCAAGGAGGCGGGCTATGACGGCACGCCGGTCGTGCTGATGCAGTCGACCGACCTGCCGGTGCTGACCAACCTCGCGCCGGTCGCCAAGGCGCAGATGGAAGCCGCCGGCATGAAGGTCGAGATGCAGTCGATGGACTGGCAGACCCTCGTGGGACGGCGCGCCAAGAAGGACCCGCCGGACAAGGGCGGCTGGAACGCCTTCCTCACCTCGTGGGTCGCCGCCGACATCCTCAATCCGGTGATGGCCGGCTTCTTCAACGCCTCCTGCGACAAGGCGATGTTCGGCTGGCCGTGCGACGAGACGATCGAGAAGCTGCGCGACGCCTTCTCCAAGGAGACCGATCCCGCCAAGCAGAAGCAGATCGTGATCGAGCTGCAGAAGCGCTGGGTCGAAGCGCCCACGCACATCAACGTCGGCCAGTGGTACCAGCCGAGCGCCATGCGCACCAACATCGACGGCGCGCTCGTCGCCCCGGTGCCGGTGTTCTGGAACATCACCAAGAAATAGCGAACCGGGGAGGATGGCGGGCGCCATCCTCCCTCACCGATCAAGGACAGGGACAGGGAAGGAAACTTCAATGAAGACGACCAAGATCAACCGGCGCGGATTTGGCGCCTTGGCAGCGAGTGCGGCGGTGGCGGCGACGGTGCAGCCGGCCAAGGCGGCATCGAAGGTGCTGAAGTACGTGCGCAACGGCAACTTGACCATCCTCGATCCGATCTGGACGACGGCCTACGTCACGCGCGACCACGGCTACATGATCTACGACACGCTGTTCGCGGTCGACGACAAGCTCGAAGTGAAGCCGCAGATGGTCGACAAGTACGAGGTCTCGGCCGACAAGTTGCTGTGGACCTTCACCCTGCGCGACGGCCTGGAATGGCACGACGGCAAGCCCGTCACCTCGGCCGACTGCGTGCCCTCGCTCAAGCGCTGGATGGCGCGCGACCCGATGGGCCAGAAGCTCTCGGACTTCGTGGCCGAGCTCGCCGTGGTCAACGACAAGACCTTCACCCTGAAGCTCAAGGAGCCGTACGGCCTGGTGCTCGATTCGATCGGCAAGCCGTCGTCGAACACGCCGTTCATGATGCCCAAGGCGATCGCCGAGACCGATCCGTTCAAGCAGATCGACAGCCAGATCGGCTCGGGCCCGTTCATCTACGTCAACGCCGAGTCCAAGCCCGGCGAGAAGCACGTCTACATCAAGAACCCGAAGTACAAGCCGCGCGCCGAGCCCTCCTCGGGCTTCGCCGGCGCCAAGATCGCCAAGATCGACCGCATCGAATGCCTCGAGATGCCCGACCCGCAGCAGCAGGTGAACGCCCTGATGGCGGGCGAGATCGACGTCGTCGAGCAGCTGCCGCACGACCTCATCCCGATGCTGGACAAGGACAAGAACGTCAAGCTGGTCGACTGGAACCCGCTCGGCCAGCAGTTCGTCATCCGCTTCAACCACCTGCAGCCGCCGTTCGACAACCCGAAGATCCGCCGGGCCGCGCTCTATTGCATGCGCCAGGAAGATTACCTCAAGGCCACGGTGGGCGATCCCAAGTACTATAAGGTGTGCAGCGCGGCCTTCATCTGCGGCACGCCCAACGCCGTCGAGGCGCCGAACGGCCTGCTCGTCAAGCCCGACTTCGAGAAGTCGAAGGCGCTCCTCAAGGAAGCGGGCTACGACGGCAAGCCGGTCGTGCTGATGCAGTCGACGACCTTGCCGGTGCTGACCAACATGGCGCCGGTCACCAAGGCGCTGCTCGAGCAGGGCGGCTTCAAGGTCGACATGCAGTCGATGGACTGGCAGACGCTGGTCACGCGCCGCACCAAGAAGGACCCGCCGGACAAGGGCGGCTGGAACGTGTTCCACACCTATTCGGTGTCGGCCGACGCGCTCAATCCGATCTCCAACAACTACTTCCTGGCCAACGGCGACAAGGCCTGGTTCGGCTGGCCGACCGATCCGGAGATGGAGAAGCTGCGCGACCAGTATGCCCGCGAGACCGACCCCGCCAAGGGCAAGGCGCTCGCGGCGGCGATCCAGAACCGCGCCATCGAGACCGGCCAGTATGGCTGGCTCGGCCAGTGGTACGGTCCCGGCGCCACGCGCTCCAACATCAGCGGCTGGCTCAAGGCGGCCTGCGCGGTGATGTGGAACGTCGAGAAGGCCTGACCAGGGAGCACCATGCTCGACTTCATCGCCCGTCGTCTGGTCGCCATCATCCCGGTTCTCGCGGTGGTGGCGATCTTCGTCTTCCTGATGCTGCGGCTCACGCCGGGCGACCCGGCGGCGGTGATCGCGGGCGATAACGCCACCTCCGAGCAGATCGCGGCCATCCGCGAGAAGCTCGGGCTGGACCTGCCGATCTGGCAGCAATTCGCGATCTGGATCGGCGACATCTTGCGCGGCAATTTCGGCGAGAGCTTCTTCTTCAAGAAGACCGTCGTCGAGCTGATCGAGCAGCGCCTCGAGCCCACGGTGGCGCTCGCGACCTGCACGCTGATCTTCGCCATCCTGACCGCCGTGCCGCTCGGCGTGCTCGCCGCCTACAAGCAGGGCTCGCTGCTCGACCGCGCGGTCATGGGACTGTCGGTGATGGGCTTCTCGGTGCCCTCCTTCGTGATCGGCTACTGCCTGATCTACGTCTTCGCCATCGATCTCGGCTGGCTGCCGGTGCAGGGCTATGTCCGCATCGGCACCGACTTCGGCGCCTTCGCCGAGCGCATGGTGCTGCCCTCGATCACGCTCGGCATCATCTACGTGGCCCTGATCGCCCGCATCACGCGCGCCTCGGTGCTCGAGGTGCTGAACGAGGATTACATCCGCACCGCGCGCGCCAAGGGCCTCTCCAACCGCGTCGTGCTGATGCGTCATGCGCTGCGCAACGCCGCCGTGCCGATCCTCACGGTCATCGGCGTCGGCGTGGCGCTGCTGATCGGCGGCGCCGTGGTGACCGAAAGCGTGTTCGGCCTGCCGGGCCTCGGCCGCCTCACCGTCGAGGCCGTGCTGTCCCGCGACTTCCCGACCATCCAGGCCGTCATCCTGCTCTTCTCCGTCGTGTACGTGCTGATCAACCTCCTGATCGACATCGGCTACACCATCTTCGACCCGAGGATCCGCTATTGAGCGCGACTACTCCTGACGACATCGTCGACTCCGCCTCGATCGCGGCGGCCTCGACCAAGCGGCGGCCGCTGTGGCAGCTCGCCATCCGCAACCCGAGCGTCATCTTCGGCGGCACGATCCTGCTGATCATGGTCGTGATCGCGATCCTGGCGCCGTTCCTCGGCACGGTCGATCCGACGCGCATCGATCCCGCCTCGCGCAACAAGAAGCCCGACACGGTCATCACCTACCGCCTCGACGACGGCACGCAGGCCACGCGCACGGCCATCATGGGCACCGACAGCCTGGGCCGCGACGTCTACAGCCGCGTGATCTACGGCACGCGCGTGTCGCTGATCGTCGGCCTCTTCTGCTCCGTCGTCGCCGTCTCGCTCGGCCTCGTGATCGGCCTGGTCTCCGGCTACATAAGATGGCTCGACGGCATCATCATGCGCATCATGGACGGCCTGATGGCGATCCCGGGCATCCTGCTCGCCATCGCCCTGGTCTCGATCTGGCGCGCCGGCCTCATCACCGTGATCTTCGCCATCGCCGTGCCCGACACGCCGAGAGTCGTGCGGCTCGTGCGCTCCATCGTGCTCACCGTGCGCGAGGAGCCCTATGTCGAGGGCGCCATCTCGGTCGGCACGCCGACCTGGCTGGTGATGTTCCGTCACATCCTGCCCAACACCATCGCGCCGCTGATCGTGCAGGCGACCTTCACCGCCGCCGCCGCGATCCTGGCCGAGGCGATCCTCTCCTTCCTCGGCATCGGAATCCCGCCGGAGACGCCCAGCTGGGGCAACATCATGGCCGAGGGCCGCACGCTGTTCCGTGTCTTCCCGCACAACATCCTCTATCCCGGCATCTTCCTTGCTTTGACGGTGCTCGCGATCAACATCATGGGCGACGGTCTGCGCGACACGCTCGATCCGAAGATGTCGAAGAAGGTCTGATGCATACGCTATCGAACTCCGTGTCATCCCGAGCGCAGCGAGGGATCCTTAGTCGGCGCTTCCAAGGATCCCTCGCTGCGCTCGGGATGACACCTGGACTTGCAACAGGCACTCGGGTCGGGACGACGGGAAGATGACCGACAAGCCTCCCGTCCTCGAAGTCCGCAACCTCAGCGTCTCGCTGCCGTTGGGCGCCGATCGCGTCCATGCCGTCGAGAAGGTGAGCTTCACCGTCAAGCCGGGCGAGATCGTCTGCCTGGTGGGCGAGTCGGGCTCGGGCAAGTCGGTGATCGCCTTCACGATCATGGGCCTGCTCGCCAAGGCGCTGAAGCCGACCTCGGGCGAGATCTGGCTGGAAGGCGAGAACGTGCTCACGGCCACCGAGGCGCGCCTCCGGGAACTGCGCTGCACGCGCATGTCGATGATCTTCCAGGAGCCGATGACCGCGCTCAACCCGGTCATGACCTGCGGCGACCAGATCGACGAGGTGCTGCGCACCCACACCAAGCTCGATGCCGCCGCCCGCAAGGCCAAGATCATCGGCATCCTGGCGCGCGTGAAGCTGCCCGAGCCCGAGCGCATCTACGCCTCCTTCCCGCACCAGCTCTCGGGCGGCCAGCGCCAGCGCATCATGATCGCCATGGCGCTGGTGCTCGATCCGGTGCTGCTGATCGCCGACGAGCCCACGACCGCGCTCGACGTCACCACGCAGGCCGAGATCCTGAAGCTGATCGCCGAGCTGCAGGAAGGCCAGGGCACGGGTGTGCTGTTCATCACCCACGATTTCGGCGTGGTCGCCGAGATCGCGCACCGCGTCGCCGTGCTGCGCTGGGGCGAGCTGGTCGAGATGGGGCCGACCGAGCAGATCCTGTCGCGCCCGCAGCAGGGCTACACCAGGATGCTGATCTCCTCGGTGCCGTCGATCCATCCCGCCCATCGCGGCGTGCGCAAGGACGGCGAGACCGTGCTGCGCACCGAGAAGCTCGGCAAGACCTATGCCGGCAAGTCGTTCTTCCAGAAGGCGCGCACGGTGAAGGCCGCCGTCGACGTCGATCTCGACATCCGCCGCGGCGAGACGCTCGGCATCGTGGGCGAATCCGGCTCGGGCAAGTCGACCGTCGCGCGCTGCATCGCCCGCCTGATCGACCCGACCGAGGGCCGCGTGTTCCTCGGCAAGACCGAGATCGCCACCATCTCGCCGGGCAAGCTGCGCCCGCACCGCCGCAAGGTGCAGATCGTCTTCCAGGATCCCTACCGCTCGCTCAACCCGCGCATCACCGTGGGCGATTCGATCGTCGAGGGCCCGATGAACTTCGGCCTCGGCCGCAGCGAAGCCGTCGCGCGCGCCCGCAAGCTGATGGAGACCGTGCGCCTCGATCCCAACGCGCTCGACCGCTACCCGCACCAGTTCTCCGGCGGCCAGCGCCAGCGCATCTGCATCGCCCGCGCGCTCGCCATGGAGCCCGAGCTGCTGATCGCCGACGAGGCCGTCTCCGCGCTCGACGTCAGCGTGCAGAAGCAGGTGCTCGAGTTGCTCGACGAGATCCGCGTGCGGCTGAACCTCGCCGTGCTGTTCATCACGCACGATTTGCGTGTCGCGGCCCAGATCTGCGATTTCGTCGCCGTCATGAGCCAGGGCCGCGTCGTGGAATACGGCGCCGCCGAGCAGGTCTTCGGCGCGCCCAAGCACGAATACACGAAGTCCCTGTTTGCCGCCGCGCCCGGCCGCAACTGGGAATTCGGCAAGTTCGATTCTGTCGCGGCGCAATAGCGCCGCGATCGGTCGCGACCGTTTCCGTCCGTTTTGACCGTTTTTATCCGTTTTTAGCGCTAAAATTTTCAGCGCTTCCATGGACATGCGCGAACTCCCGGTCCGTAGCTCGAACCGCGGGGAGTGTACGCCCACCTCCCTCACCTCCTTGATTATGATCAATGGAACGCGGCTCTGAAGATTTCCTTGCTTCCCCATCCAGATGGGGAAGTGCCCCGCAGCGGCGATGGGGTCATGAGTCGCGAACGAAATCTTGTTCGAGACTCATGAC
>DATJWN010000384.1:0-22273 GCA_035501235.1 Reyranella sp. | reverse complement strand
TGTCGGTCTGGCGGATCGCGAGCTTGCCCTTGCCGCGCTCCAGATCGGTCAGCAGGTTCTGAAGGCCCTTCACCAGGTTCTCGCCCTTGCTCTCGACCGTCGCCTTCACGACCTGCGGATTGGTCATGGCGAAGTTGGAGGGCGACATCGCGTCGATGAATTGGCGCGTGTAGAAGTCGACCTTCTGCGCCGTCTTGTCGTCGACGCCCTCGACCTCCTTGACCGTGTGCTGCAGCCAGCGCGCGGTGAGCAGGTAGGATTGCTTGAGGTAGTCGAAGACGACCTCGTCCTTCCATGCCGGATCGTTGAAGCGCTTGTCGCCCCGCGCCGGCTCGGCGAGCGGCTCGACCGGCTGGCCCATCATGCGCTGCGCCGTCACCTGCCAGAGCTTCATGTATTGGCCCCACAGCTCCATCTGCGCTTGAAGGAGCTTGTTGGGATCGGCCAGCAGCTTGGCCGTGAAATCCATGAAAGTGTTGGTGAGGCGCAGGGGATCAGCGGGCGCCCCTTCATCCACCTTGTAGCGCTGGGCGAAGTCCTCCAGAAGCTTCTGGCTGCGCGTGGCGATGTCCTGGAAAGCCGCCTGCATCTTGGCCGATTCCTCCGGCGAGAGGCCGGGCAGGGGGGCTGCAGAAGGTTGGGGGCCAGACGTCTCCGACATGCGTTTCCCCTTTACTATCATTGCCTTTGCGGCGTTTCTTGCGGTATTTTCAATCACCCGGTAGCGATAACTTAGCGTGGCTTTGTCCACACCGCGGCGTACCTCTCTTAGGTAGGCTGCGACATAACACGGGTCAAACTTACTCTCGGCCTCCGCTAAACATCGCGGAGGCGGGACCAGCGGAACGAGCGATGACGATGCGGGGCGACAAGAGCAAGAGCGGACCGAGCCTCTTCGACAGGCGGTGGCAGTACAGCTTGCTGGGCGTATCGACCCTGGCCTTGCTGGCCGGCTGCGACTGGTTCGGCAGCAGCACGCCCGTCACCAGCGAGAAGGTGCGTCCCGGCGCTGAGCGCGCGGTCGCCTCGACTTCGTCGCTCCCCTCGGCCTCCGCCGGACGACAGTATGACTCCGCGATCGCGCCGATCGACGAGACGCGCAGCGTGCCGCAGATCGGCTCGATCGTGAAGGAAAGCGGTGGCCAGAGGGCGCAGCTCGAAGCGGCGGCGAAGGAATCTGCCAAGCGTGACGCCGAGGCCCGCGAGGCCCGCGAGAAAGTCGAACGCGAGGCCGCGGCTGCCCACGCGGCAGAAGGCCCGACCAAGCCGCCGGGAGGCGGCCCGGGTACACCGCCGACGATTGCGGAAACGCCCGTTCAATCGGCGCCGCCTCCGGCGCCGGTGACCGCGACTCCCATTCCGCCGCCTGGTCCCCAAACGGCAGCTCCGCCCGCCACGCCTCCGGCGCAGTCTACGCCGCCGGCAGCGCAGACCGCTGTGGCGACACCTCCGCCGCCCGCCGCAGCGCCGGCAGTCGCGGCGGCGCCGGCCAAGCCCATCGACGTCAACAAGGCTTTTGAGCCGCCGCCGGGCTGGACGCCGCCCGGTCAGTCAGCGCCGGTCAACCAACCGGTCACAGCTGCGGCGACTCCAGCCGCCAATACGCCCGCACCGCCGTCGACGCCTCCGGTGACGACGATCGCTTCGCCGCCGCCTGAGGCAACTCCCGCGGCGACGCCGGCCCCGGCGCCCGCGCCAGTCCAGACCGCTGCCGTCGCGCCGATCGAGAGCAAACCGGCGCCGACAACTCCGCCGACGGCTCCTGCGAAGATCGACGTGAACAAGGCCTTCGTGCCGCCGCCGGGCTGGACGCCTCCGACGGCCGCTGGCGGCCCGGCACCGACACCCGCGCCGACGGCTGCGCCGGCAACGACCGCTACACCAGCCGAGGCAACACCGCCGCCGTCACCTGCGCCAGCGCCGGTTCAAACGGCTGCCGTCGCTCCGCCTGAGCCAAAGCCGGTCCCCGCGCCAACCAAGCAGGATGTCAACAAGGCCTTCGTGCCGCCGCCGGGCTGGACGCCGCCGCCAGCGGCCGCCGCTGCGCCGCCGCCCGTGGCGACGCCGGTAGTGACGCCCGCGCCGACATCTCCGCCTGCACCGGTTCAGACCGCTGCCGTCGCACCGCCCGCACCGGTCGAGACGAAGCCTGCACCGCCGGCTCCGGCTCCCGCGCCGCCAGCGCCGGCGAAGATCGACGTGAACAAGGCCTTCCAGCCGCCCACCGGCTGGACACCTCCGGCGGCGACGGCCTCGTCCGCGCCACCGCCTGCTCCGGCGCCCGTCGCGGCGACGCCCGCTGCGCCTCCGCCGACGCCACCGGCCGTTGTCACTGCGCCGCCGCAACCCGCGCCCACACCCGTTCCGGCAGCGCCGATCGAAGCCGACATCGCGCATGCGCGCTCGGGCGCCGTACCTCCGAGCGCGATCAAGGCGCCACCCGTCAAGGGCCCGATGGAGGTCGCGGTCATCCAGTTCGGCCGCTCTTCGTCGGGCCTGGGCGGCAACGATCAGCGCGTGCTGTCGGCGGTCGCCGAGATGCAGAAGAGGAACGGCGGACGCATCCACATCGTGGCGCACGCCTCCGAGGACGTGTCCGGCTCGTCGGTCGACGCCATCGAGCGCGGCAACTATGAGGTGTCGAAGAACCGCGCGCTGGCGATCGTCGCCCAGCTTCAGCGGGATGGCGTGCCGCGCAGCTCGATCATTGCCGAGGCAGCGTCGGACGGCGAGCCGAAATACGCCACGAATACCCCCCGCGGCGTCGCCGCCAACCGTCGCGCGGAAGTCTCCATCGACTTCTAGCCAATCAAGGAAAAAAACAATGGACGATTCGGAATTCCACCGGCTGAAACGACTGCCGCCCTACGTGTTCGCGGAAGTGAACGCCATGAAGGCCCGCGCCCGCGCAGCCGGCCAGGACGTGATCGATCTCGGCATGGGCAATCCCGACCTGCCGACCGCGCCGCACATCGTCGCCAAGCTCGCCGAGGCCGCCGCCAATCCGCGCGCCCACGGCTACTCGGCCTCACGCGGTATCCCGGGCCTGCGCCGGGGGCAGGCGGCCTACTACCAGCGCCGCTTCAATGTCGATCTCGATCCCGAGAGCGAGATCATCGTCACGCTGGGCTCGAAGGAGGGCCTCGCCAACCTCGCGCAGGCGATCACCTCGCCGGGCGACATCGTGCTGGTGCCGAACCCCAGCTATCCCATCCATCCCTACGGTTTCATCATCGCCGGCGGCTCGGTGCGCCACATCCCGATCCCGGGTGCGCACTCGACGACGGAATTCCTGGCCGCTCTCGAGCGCGCGGTGCGCCATACGGTCCCGAAGCCAATCGCGCTGGTGCTGAACTATCCGTCGAACCCGACAGCGCAGGTCGTCGATCTCGACTTCTACGGAGCCGTGGTCGATTTCTGCAAACGGCAGAACATCTGGATCCTCTCCGACCTGGCCTACGCCGAGATCTACTTCGACGGCAATCCGCCGCCCTCCGTCCTGCAGGTACCCGGCGCCCGCGACATCGCCGTCGAGTTCACCTCGATGAGCAAGACCTACTCGATGGCCGGCTGGCGCATCGGCTTCGCGGCCGGCAACAAGACGTTGATCCAGGCCTTGACGCGCATCAAGTCGTACCTCGACTACGGCGCCTTCACGCCGATCCAGGTTGCGGCGACCGCGGCCCTGAACGGTCCGCAGGATTGCATCGCCGAAGCGCGCAACACCTACCAGGAACGGCGCGACGTGCTGATCGAGGGGCTGAGGGGCGCGGGCTGGGACCTGCCGGCGCCGGCGGCCTCGATGTTCGCGTGGGCTCCGATCCCGAAGGAGTTCGCGGAGCTGGGCTCGCTCGCCTTCTCGAAGCTCCTGCTCACCCAGGCCCATGTCGCGGTCTCGCCCGGCATCGGCTTCGGCGAGCACGGCGACGCCCATGTCCGCATCGCCATGGTCGAGAACAAGCACCGCATCCGGCAGGCGATCCGCAACATCCGGCAGGTCATGGCCGATCCGTCGCGCTCGATCGACCTCTACCTGCGGGGCGTTGGCGACAACATCACGCCGCTCAAGGCTCGCGCCTGATCCCGACCTGTCGTATCAGGCTGCCATGATGGAACCTCTCAAGATCGGCATCGCCGGCCTCGGCACGGTGGGCGCGGGCGTCGTCAAGCTGCTCGCCGAGCACAATCGCCTCCTGTCGCTGCGCGGCGGCCGGCGGCTGAAGCTGGTCGCGGTGAGCGCGCGCAGCAAGGCCAAGAAGCGCGACATCGATGTCGATGGCGTGCGCTGGGAACGCGATGCGCTGGCGCTCGCCGAGGCGCGCGACGTCGACGTGGTCGTTGAGCTGATCGGCGGATCCTCGGGCGTGGCGCGCCGGCTGGTGCAACGGTCGCTGCGCAACGGCAAGCATGTGGTCACCGCCAACAAGGCGCTGCTGGCGCATCATGGCGCCGAGCTCGCGGCATTGGCGGAGAAGAAGGGCCGCATCCTCGCCTTCGAGGCGGCCGTCGCCGGCGGCATTCCGATCATCAAGGCGCTACGCGAGGGGTTGGTCGGCAATCGCGTACGCCGCCTCTACGGCATCCTGAACGGCACGTGCAACTACATCCTGACGACGATGCGCGAGACCGGACGCGACTTCGAGACCGTGCTCGCCGAAGCACAGGCTGCGGGCTATGCCGAGGCCGATCCCAGCTTCGACGTCGACGGCATCGATGCCGCGCACAAGCTCGCGGTGCTCACCGGCGCGGCCTTCGGCGCCAGGGTCAATTTCGAGGGCATCCATGTCGAAGGCATCCGGCGTGTCTCGGCGATGGATATCCAGTTCGCCGAGGAGCTGGGCTATCGCATCAAGCTGCTTGGGCTGGCGCGCGAAACGAAGTACGGCATCGAGCAGCGTGTGCATCCTTGCATGGTGCCGCTCGCCGCGCCGATCGCGCACATCGAAGGCGTCTACAATGCCGTGGTCGTCGAGGGCGACTTCGTCGGCACGACCATGTTCCAGGGCCGTGGCGCGGGGCAGGGGCCGACCGCCTCGGCCGTCGTCGCCGATCTGGTCGACGTGGCGCGCGGCCGTCATATGCCGGCCTTCGTCGTGCCGGCAGCGCGGCTTTCCGACATGAAGGTCTCGCCGATGGGGCGCCATGTCGGCGCCTATTACATCCGGCTGATGGTGCAGGATCGGCCCGGCGTGATTGCGGCGCTGTCGGGCGCGCTCGCCAAGGAACGAATCTCCGTGGAGTCCATGCTGCAGCGCGGCAGGGCTCGCTCGGGACAGGTGCCGGTTGTTCTCACGACGCACGAGACGGAAGAAGCGGCCATGCAGCGCGCGGCCGAACGCATTGGTAAACTCAAGGCCGTGGCCGAGGCGCCCTGCCTGATCAGGATCGAAGCATTCTAAGCGGCACGCTGAGAAGCCGGACGGAGGAAACGATGGCGGACATAGGCAAGATGGATCGCAATCTGGCGCTGGAGGCGGTGCGCGTCACCGAGGCGGCGGCACTTGCGGCTTCGAAGCTGATGGGACGCGGCGACGAGAAGAAGGCCGACCAGGCCGCCGTCGACGCCATGCGCAGCGCGCTGAACGCGCTTGCGATCGACGGCACCGTCGTGATCGGCGAGGGCGAGCGCGACGAAGCGCCGATGCTGTACATCGGCGAGAAGGTCGGCACCGGCGGCCCCAAGATCGATATCGCGCTCGATCCGCTCGAGGGCACGACCATTACCGCCAAGGGCCTCCCCAACGGGCTCGCCGTCATGGCGATGGCTGAAGACGGCGGCTTCCTCAATGCGCCCGACGTCTACATGGACAAGATTGCTGTTGGCGGCGGCCTGCCCGAGGGCATCGTCGATCTCGACAAGACGCCGCTGCAGAACCTGACCGACCTCGCCAAGGCCATGAAGGTCGAGGTCGCGGACCTCGTGGTCTGCATCCTCGATCGTCCGCGTCATGCCGAACTGATCGCCAAGGTCCGCGAGGCGGGCGCGCGCATCATGCTGATCGGCGACGGCGACGTGTCGGGCGTGATTGCCACGTCGACCGGCGATTCGGGCATCAATATCTACATGGGCTCGGGCGGCGCGCCCGAGGGGGTGCTGGCGGCGGCGGCGTTGCGCGCCATCGGCGGCCAGATCCAGGGCCGGTTGCTGTTCCGCAACGACGACGAGAAGGCCCGCGCCCGGAAATGGGGCATCAAGGACCTCAATCGCAAATACTCGATGACCGACATGGCCAAGGGCGACGTCATGTTCGCCGCAACGGGCGTGACCTCGGGCTCGATGCTGAAAGGCGTCCGCCGCTTCGGCAACGGCGCTGAGACGCACTCGATCGTCATGCGTTCCAAGACCGGCACGGTGCGGTGGGTATCTGCCCATCACAATTTCTCGATAAAGACTGGCCTGCCGAGCTGGGCGTGATCATGATGGAGGGATGCGGGCTGCCCTGACTGCCTGTGTCCTCGCGTTGCTCGCCGCCGGTTCCGCCGCGGCGCAGGAGCAGGGGTGTCGCCAATTCTCCTGGTCCGTCGGCCGGGAGATAGACCTCTTCGACGAGCCTCTGCCGGTCGTGCAAAGCGCCTTGTCGCTGCCGCGGGATGGCGTTTTCGTCCTTCTGCTGAAGCCGGTGGCCGACGTGATCTACATCGTGGCGCCCGAGCGGGGACGCGACAGTGGTTATGGCGGCTTCATCACGCTCGAGAACATCCCGGCCGGGCGCTACCAGATCGCCGTCTCCGAGGAAGCTTGGATCGACGCCGTGCAACACGACACACGGATCACGCCGCTCGCGTCGGAGACCGCCAAGGGCTGCCCTGGCGTGCGACGCAGCCTGGACATCGAGGCCGCAGGCGAGCCGCTGACCGTGCAGGTGAGCGGCGCCTCGGTACAGCGCCTCAAGATCGCCGTGGTGCGCGTCTGGCCGTTCGAATGGCGCTGGTGAGCAAACGTCTTGTCATCCGTCAATCGGTCGTGCTGCCTGCGATGGCCGACAGGCTCTGCGCGATGTATCTCGATCCGGCGAAGCATGCGGCGATCACCGGCTTTCCCGTGACCATCTCGCGCAAGCCCGGCTCGCTCTTCAAGGCCTTCAACGGCGCGTTGAGCGGCCGCGTGCTGGCGGTGGAGGCGCCGCATCTGATCGTGCAGTCGTGGCGTTCGACCAGCTTCGACGACGACGATCCCTATTCGACTTTGATCCTGAGCTTTCGTCCCGCCGGCAAGGCCCGGGGCCGCATCGATCTCGTGCATCTCGATGTCCCGAAGGGAGACTACAAGGGCGTGAGCGAGGGCTGGCCGGCCTACTACTGGAAGCCCTGGCGCAGATACCTGGCGCGTTGAAACGCTCCCCAGCCTGTTGCGCTATAGAGGCGGCATGTCTTCGGAAATCCGCGCCGCGCGCGCAGCCTTCCTCGGCGTCGAGCATTCGCTGACCGGGCGCCGTTGGGCCGAGCGTCTCGCCGACGAGCGGCTGGCGCTCGCCATGGCGCAGCGCCATGGCCTGCCTGACGCGATCTGCCGGCTGCTGGCCGCGCGCGACGTCGCCCTCGAGGCCGTGCCTGACTTCCTCGAGCCGACCTTGCGCAAGTTCCTGCCCGATCCCCTGCATCTCAAGGACATGGCTGCCGCCATCGCCCGCCTGGTGCGCGCGGTGACGGAGGGCGAGCGCATCGTCGTGTTCGGTGACTACGACGTCGACGGCGCGACCTCGTCGGCCCTGCTGCTGCGCTTCTTCCGCGACGTCGGCGGCAATATCGGCGTCTACATCCCCGACCGGCGCAAGGAAGGCTACGGCCCCAACAGCGCCGCGCTGTTGAAGCTCAGGGAAGACGGCGCGTCGGTCGTCGTTACCGTCGATTGCGGCGTCACGGCCTACGAGCCTTTACTGGAGGCGCAGCGCGTCGGCATCGACACGATCGTGATCGATCATCACCAGGCCGAGCTGGCGCTGCCCAAGGCCGTCGCCGTGGTCGATCCCAATCGGCTCGACGACGACAGCCCGCACAAGCAGCTCGCGGCGGTGGGGGTCGCCTTCCTGCTCGCCGTCGGCGTCAACCGCGCGCTGCGCGATGCCGGCTGGTATTCGAGCGCCCGGCCCGAGCCCGATCTCCGACAATGGCTCGACCTCGTGGCGCTGGGGACCGTCGCCGACGTCGTGCCGCTCACCGGCGTCAATCGCGCGCTAGTGCGTCAGGGGTTGCAGGTGATGGCGCAGCGGCGCAACGCGGGACTGGCGGCCCTCGCCGATGTCGCACGGCTGAAGGAACCGCCGGGCGCGTATCATCTGGGGTTCCTGCTGGGGCCGCGCGTCAATGCAGGCGGGCGGGTCGGCCAGGCCGACCTCGGCGTGCGCCTGCTCGCCAGCGACGATCCGCACGAGACGGCGGCGCTCGCCGTCCGGCTCGACGAATTCAACGCCGAGCGCCGGGCCATCGAGCGCGCGGTGCTCGATCAGGCGATCGCGCGCATCGAAGGCACCTATGGGCCGGATCGACAGGGTTTGCCCTCGGTGCTCGTAGTCGAGAGCGAGGGCTGGCATGTCGGCGTGATCGGCATCGTGGCGAGCCGGCTGGTCGAGCGCTACGGCCGCCCGGCCTTCGTGATCGGCCTGGACGGCGATATCGGCAAGGGATCGGGCCGCTCCGTGCGCGGCGTCGATCTCGGCGCGGCGGTGCTGGCGGCGCGACAATCCGGCCTGCTGATCAACGGCGGCGGGCATGCCATGGCCGCGGGCCTGACAGTCGCACGAGACCAGCTTCCCGGCTTGTCGAGCTTCCTCGACGAGCGGATCGCGCCCCAGCTCGGCGCGGCGCCGGCCGTCCGCGAGCTCGGCATCGACGCGGCCCTGACGCCGGCCGCCGCGACCGCGGACCTGGTCGCCATGATCGAGCGTGCGGGCCCGTTCGGCGCTGGCAATGCGCTGCCGCGCTTCGCCGTCACGGGCGTCCGCGTCGACTATGCCCAACCGGTGGGCGAGGGCCATGTCCGCTGTACGCTGGTCGGCCAACAGCGTGGCCGGCTCGAGGCCATCGCCTTTCGCGCCGGCGGCACGCCGCTGGGCCCTGCGCTGCTCGATCGTGCGAAGCCCATTCTGCACGTCGCGGGCGCGCTCCGGATCGATCGCTACAATGGACGCGAAAGCGTGCGGCTCCAGATCGACGACGCGGCCGCGGCGGCAGGCTCCATTTCGGCCCATTGATTTCACCGCCCGAGGCCGTTACATCCACCCGCGCTCAGGCCCACGTCCCCTTCGTCTAGAGGCCTAGGACATCGCCCTTTCACGGCGGTAACACGGGTTCGAATCCCGTAGGGGACGCCAGTCAGACGCGGGGAGACATGAGACCAGCGACAACGGCGATCTTCATCGCCGCCACCCTGTCCGCTTGCGCGCCGACCCGGAATGTCGACGTGTACGCCCCACATACAGTCGACGGCCCCCGTCTCGTGGCGCTGGTGGGTCCTCTCTATCCCTGGACGTCGGAAATCGAAAAGCGGCTCCGCCAGAATGGCGTGACCGTCAAACGCCTCCTTCCGCTTCGTTCCGCGGCCAGAAATGAGAATCGGCCGCCGGCGGACTCCGAGCCCGTCCCGAGGGTCGTGCTGAGGATCAATGGCGACGCCCCGAACACGGCGCTCGAGCGTTGCATGGGCGGCGGGTACAAGTTCAAGTTCATCACGGCCGAGCTCATCGATCTGCAGACCGAGGAGACGCTCGGCACTTACTCGAACTCCGGCTTCTCGGAGGATTGCGCCCCCCTGTCGGGAACGATCTTCGGCGACATCGCGAGGATGGTGGCTAGCGTATTCCGATAGGGGAACGCCGCAACCTAGGGACTGCGTGTCAGGTCTATATGGGCCGTCTGGCTGCCGAACGGAAAATTGAATTGGACGTGGTTGTTCTGGATGCGGCCGGCGAGGTTCTGCTGGTTCGGCTGGCACTGCTGGTTGTAGCCGTTCATCAGCATATGCGCGTTGCCCGAACCATCGACCGACAGGCTGTAGGTCACGTTCGTGTTGCAGCGTCCGACGGACCATGAGCCCGACCCGCTGCCGTTGACGATACGCGTCGAAAGCGGGATCGAATTGCCGTTCGGGAAACTGGCGGCGCCGCTGTAGGTCCCGTCGTAGCCGGCAGCCGGCGCATCGGGCTTCTTCGCAGGCTGCTCGGGCGTGGCTTTCTTCTGGTCGGCGTCGAACTTCGAGATCGCGGGCAGGGCATCCTTCAGCAACGCCTGGTTCTGCGGGCCGGTGAGGAAGCGGGTCGGCGGATCGCCATGCTCCTTCTGCCACTCGCCGATCATGTCGCGGGTATGGGCGTCCATCACGCCGTCGTTGCGCTTGGCATCGTGGCCGAGAGCCGTCAGCGCGACCTGGATGTGCTGGTGGTCGACGATGCCGAGATGGAGTGCGTTCTCGGCCGCTTCGGCGATCTTGGGATCCGCCGCCTCCGCCTTCCTCTTCGCGTCCTCTTCGGCGCGCTGCTTCTCGGCGAATTCCGCCTCGGCCTGCTTGCGAGCTTCTTCCTGCGCCTTGCGGAGCTCCTCCTCGCGTTGGCGTGCGCGCTCCTTCTCCTCGAACTCGGCCTTCAGGCGTGACTTCTCTTGGGCGATCTTCGCTTCGGCCTCCTGCTTCTCGCGCGCCAGACGCTCCTCGACTTTTCGCGCTTCCTGCTTCGCCAGCCGTTCGGCTTCGGCCAAGGCGGCAGGACGCGCGACCCCGAAATAGTAGCCGGCGCCGCCCACGACCAGGATGGCGGCGGCGAGGGCAACCCAGAGCGCGGTGCGCCTGGGTCTCGGCGGTGGCGCAGACGGCGCCGCGATCGGCTCTTCGGCCGCGGCGGGCGAGGGCGTGATGGCCGCGGGCGCCGCCTCGCCGCGCAGGACGGCGCGCCACTCGGCGATGCTCTGTGGCCGCGATGTCGAGCGCACGGCAAGGCCGTTGTCGATGCCAGCCAGCAGTGCGGGGCTGAAGCCCTCGGGGTTCAATTCGGCGAGCGGCCTGTAGGTGTCGCCCAGCATGCGGTCGAAGGCGCTGGGCGGCGCCGTGCCGGTGATGGCGGTGTAGAGCGTGGCGGCCACGCCGTAGATGTCGGTCCAGGGGCCTTGCTTGGCGGACGTGAACTGCTCGGCCGCGGCAAAGCCCGGCGTGAAGATCGCGGTCATCGCCGAGGTGGCGCCTTCCTTCGGCACGCGCGAGGCGCCGAAATCGATCAATGTCGGGTTGCCCGCGTCGTCGAGCAGGATGTTGGCGGGCTTGATGTCGCGATGCAGGAAGCCTGTGGCATGGACCTGCTCCAGCCCGTCGAGCAGCGGCCACAGGATACGATCGATATCGGCCGGGGAGAGCGTCCCCGTCGCAAGCCTGCTCTCCATGGTGCGGCCGGGCGCCAGCTCCATGACAATGTAGGCGGTGTCGTTGGCTTCCAGAAAGTCGAAGACCTGCACGATGCCGCGTGCGCGTTGGAGCGTGGCAAGCGTACGCCCTTCATCGACGAAGCGCTGGCGGCCCCAGTCGAAATCCTCCGCTGCCTTGGTCGAGCGTGGCACGACCGTGATGCCGCCGGTACGCACAGCGAGCGCCGTCGGCAGGTACTCCTTGATCGCGACATCGCGGCCGAGCTGCGTGTCGCGCGCACGGTAGGTGATACCGAAGCCGCCCTGGCCCAGAATGGCGAGGATCTCGTAGCGCCCGATCGCCTGGCCAGGCTGGAGCGATACGAGATCAGCCTCGTCTTGGCCCGAGGAGGTCGCGTTGTCCGGTTCTGCCGTCATTCCCGTCCGCACTCTAAAGGCCGGCCAGTTGGCGTTCCAGCGCCGCCATGAGTTGGCAACAGGAAGGGATCACTGTCATATCCCGCGTGGGAACGTGGGGGAGACAATGAGCGATACGCGTGATCTGGGACGGACCGCCTGGGGCAACGTGGACAGCACGCCGGAAACAGCGGCACGCTATCTCGCGCTGATGATGCGACTTTTGAACGGCATCAAGGGGCGTACGTTCGAGCTGATGGAGCTGAAGCCCGGCATGGCGGCACTCGATGTCGGCTGTGGAGCGGGCAACGACGCCGAGACGATGATGGCCCGGGTTGGACCTTCGGGCCGCGTGGTGGGCATCGATGCCAGCCAGGAGCTGATCGCCCAGGCCATGGCACGGACCTCGGCGCTGGCGCCGGCGCTGCGCTTCCAGGTCGACGATGCGCAGGCGTTGAGCTTCCCCGACGATTCCTTCGACGCCGCGAGAGTCGATCGCGTGCTGCAGCATCTCGAGGATCCGGTGCAAGCGGTCGCCGAGATGACGCGTGTTGTGAAGACGGGCGGCCGCATCGCCGCGCTCGAGCCGGACTGGAACAGCATCACGCTCGGAGGCGCAGACTATGCCGTGAACCTGGCTGTCGTACGGCACAAGGTCCAGTTCGACACGCGCAACGCCACGATAGGCCGCGAATTGCATCGCCTGCTGGTCGAGGCCGGCTGTCGCGACGTCACGACCGAAACCGGCGGCGTCATCTTCGGCACCTTGCAGCTCGCCAACACGGTGATGTCGCTGCGCCACAACCTCGACGGCGCGGTGGCGCGGAGCTGGATCACGCCGCCCCAGGCCGAGGCATGGTGGTCGCGACTGGAGGAGCTCGATCGAACCGGGCGATTCTTCGCGTCGATGACCGGCGTGCTCGCGGGCGGCACGGTGACTTGAGGTTTTCGGCCAGCGCTTCGCTAAGCTTCGACGACCGCGGTCGCCCGCGCGATCACGCCCGCAGGAAAGACGATGCCCAATGCCCTGGCTGTCGGCATGTTGAGGGCCAGCTCGTATTTGGCCGGCGGCTCGACCGGCAGGTCGCCGGGCTGCGCGCCACGCAGGATGCGGGCGACAAAGCCCGCCGCCTGCTGGAACATCGCCGCCGTGCCCGGTCCGTAGGACATCAGCAGGCCTTCCTGCACCTCGATCAGACGGTCGCTGCAGAAAGGCAGACGATGCTCGACCGCGAGGGATGCGAGGCTCTTGATTGCCTCGCGGCTGCGGAAGCCGCCCAGGCGCATCACGGCGCGGCCGCCGCGATCGACGATCGAGGCGAAGGCCCGGTCCAGATCCGATTGCCCGTGCACGTCTTCGCGCAGGAGCTCGATGCCATGCGCCTTGGCGACGGCCTCGGCATTCGCGAGCTGTGTGTCGAACACCGGGTTGTCCGGACTGGCCAGCAGCCCGATCCTGGTGACGCTTCTCACCACTTCCTTGAGCAGCGCCAGCCGCTTGCCGGTCAACTCGGCATCCTGGCCGGTGATGCCGGTGATGGTCCGGCTGGGATGGCGCAGGCTCGCAATCAGCCCCATGGCAATTGGGTCGCCCACGGCCACCATGACAATCGGCGTGGCCGGCGCCGCTTGGCGCATAGCGATCACGGGGGGTGTGTTGGCCGCAACCACGACCGCCGGCGACAAGGCGGCGAGCTCGTGGGCCGCGCGGGAAAGCGACTCATCCGTGCCTTCGATATCGACGCGCCGCTCGATGACGAGATTCTGTCCCTCGACGAACCCCTGGGTGCGGAGTCCGAGGCGAAAAGCCTCGAACGCGTACGTGCGGGCGTCGCTTCCAGCCCCGATCAGCAAGCCGACCTTGAAGGGCGTCGACGATGTCTGCGCCCCTGCGACTTGAGGCTGCAGGGCGGCGGCGCCCAAGGTCGAGAGCAGCGAACGCCGCTTCATTTCAGGGAATTTGAGGCTTTAGTGCCTGAAAAATTGCAGTGTTTCATGTGTATTGCGAATCGCTCGCACTCTACTATGCGCACGCGGTAATCTATATATTGAGCCGTAGGAAGTCTCTCGTTGGAGGGCAACTTCCAACGTTGGGCACAGCCTATCCAAAGAAGCGCCGTGCCTCCAGGTGGTGTGATGTCGAGACGAGTCGAGCGGGGAACAGGTCTGGCGGCGACTTATGTCGTGGCGCTGGCCTTTGCGGTCTGCAGCGCGAGCCCAGTGCTGGCGCAAAGCATCAGCTTGCCTTCGCAATCGGCGACGCCATCGCAGGCGACGGCGCCCGCAAACGGCGCGACGACGACGCCTGCTGCCCCGGGCGCTCCCGCACCTGCTGCTCCGAGCAGCGAATTGAAGGCCACCTACGACGCGGCCTTTCAGGATACGCTTCAAAATCCGTCCGATCCCAAGACGCTCGCGCATTTCGCCGAGGTCGCCGTCCAGTACGGCGATATCGAAGGCGCCATCTCGGCGCTCGAACGTCTTCTGCTCATCGACGGCGACGAACCCGAGGTCAAGCTGGAGCTCGGCGTTCTCTATTACAGATTGGGCTCAACCGAAGCGGCGCGGACCTATCTCGAGGCCGCACGCAATTCGAACGAGGCCTCCGAAGAAACCAAGGAGCGCGCTGCTGAATTCCTCAAAGCGGCGGCGATGAAGAGATGAAGACCAATCCGATCATGACGGCGCTGTCGCTCGTTGTAGCGATGGTGCTGGGTTACAAGACCGCCTGGGCCAAGGTGGGCATCGCCTCGGTCGTCGAAGGCGAACCGAAGGGCACGCCGCCGGACGGCAACGAGCGCATCCTGCGCGTCGGCATCGACATGAGCGCCGACGAGAAGGTCATGACCGGCGCCGAAGACCGCGCGCACATCGTGTTCCTCGACGGCACGTCGCTGACCATCGGACCGAACAGCACGATGATCATCGACAAGTATGTCTATGACCCCGACAAGAAGGTCGGCGAGATGTCGCTCAAGGTGCCGCGCGGCACCATGCGCTTCGTGGGCGGCGTGATCAGCAAGAACTCGGAAGTGAAGGTCACCACGCCGTCGGCCTCGATGGGTATCCGCGGCGGCATCTTCACGCTCGCCGTCGGCCCGACCGGCGCGACCACGGCCAACTTCCTCTATGGCGCCTCGTTCACCATGACGAGCCAGGGCGTCACGACCACGACGAACCAGCCCGGCCAGCAGATCACCGTGGCGCCGGGCATGCCGCCGTCACCGCCGGCGCCGATCCCGCCGGGCGGGCTCTCGAACAACGTCGCGATGTTCGAGCAGAATTCGAACAACAATTTTGGCCCGCAGGGCGGCAATAACCAAGGTGGCAACCAGGGCGGCAACCGCACGGGCGGCGGCCAGCAGGGCGGTGGCCAGCAAGGTGGCGGCACCCAGGCCGGTGGCAATAACCAGGGCGGCAACAATCAGGGTGGCAACCAGGGCAACCGCACTGGCGGTCGCTCGGGTGGTCCAGGCGGCCAGGGTGGCGGCCGGTCGGGCGCCATTCGCCAGGCCTTCGGCGGCCAGAATGGTCTGAGCCGGTTCAATTCGCGTTTGGCACCGGGCGCGACGGTTGCCGCGACGCCGACCCCGACGCAGCTCGCGTCGTTGCTCACCAACACCGGCGGCCCGACCCAGGGCGGCTCGCAGGGTGTCCAGGTGGCCCAGGCGGGCGGCGGCCAGCAAGGTGGACAGCAGGGGCAAGGCGGGCAGGGTGGCCAGGGCGGCCAAGGCCAGCAGCAAGGCCAGGGTGGTCAGGGCGGCCAAGGTGGTCAGGGTGGTCAAGGCCAGCAGCAAGGTCAGGGTGGCCAGCGTCCGGGCGGCCAGGGCGGTCCGGGTGGAGCGCAGGGCGGCGGTCCCTTGCAGGGAGGCGGCCCGCTTCAGGGCGCTGGCCCGCAGGGTGGCGCAGGTCCCCTTCAAGGTGCGGGGCCGCAAGGCGCCGGTCCGCTTCAGGGCGCCACTCCCGGTGGTGCCGGGCCGCAAGGCGGGACACAGGGTGTCGCTGGCGGACCGGGTGGTACGGGGACAGGCGGCACCGGAGGTCCCGGTGGCGCTGGGCCCGGCGGAGCCGGCCCGGGTGGTACTGGTGGTCCGGGTGGCGCAGGTCCGTTGCAGGGCGGCGGACCTGGCGGCTCGGGTGGTCCGTTCGCCGGAGGCAGCCCGCTTCAGGGTGCCGGTCCCCAGGGCGGCTCGCCGTTCGCCGGCGCCGGTCCTGCGTTTGGCGCAGGTCCCGGTGGTGCCGGTCCTGGCGGTGTCGGTGGTCCCGGCGGCGGTGGTCCGCTCGCCGGCGCCGGTCCGCTTCAAGGCGGCGGCCCGCAGGGCGCGGGCGGTCCGCTTCAGGGTGCTGGCCCGCTACAAGGAGCTGGTCCCGTGCAAGGCGCTGGTCCGTTGCAGGGTGCCGGTCCTCTCCAGGGTGCCGGCCCGCTGCAAGGCGCTGGTCCGCTGCAGGGTGCCGGCCCGCTCCAGGGTGCGGGCCCGTTGCAGGGCGCTGGTCCTCTCCTCGGTACAGGTCCGCTTCAGGGCAGCACGCCGTTGCTCGGTGTCGGCCCGCTGCAGGGCGCCGCGCCGCTGATCGCCGGCGGTCCGGCCGCGACGACCGCGCCAGTGCTCTTCATTCCGACGCCGCCGCCGACAAGCGCGCCGCCGATCTTCATCACGTCGCTGCCGCCGACGACAGTCGCGCAGACGCCGGTGACGCCTGTGGCGCCGCCGCCGCCGCCTTCACCGCCGCCTCCGCCGCCGCCTCCACCCCCACCGCCGCCGCCTCCGCCGCCGGCTCCTCCGCCTGCGCCACCTCCGCCGCCGCCGCCTCCACCGCCGCCGCCTCCACCGCCGCCACCACCTCCGCCACCTCCGCCGCCGCACGCGGGGCCGCAGGCCACGCCGAGCTGATCGGCGAGACTGTCGGGCGGGCAATTTGCCCCGCCCGGGTGTAGGGTTTCCTCACCTGCATCAAGACAGGGAGGAGGAAACGATGGGAACGGGGAGACGCGCTTTCATAGCCGGTGCGTCGGCTGTCGCCTTGGCGGCGCCGCATGTGTCGAGGGCCGAGAAGAAATACGACGAGGGCGCATCCGACAGCGAGATCAAAATCGGCCACACTTGCCCGTATAGCGGGCCGGCCTCGGCCTACGGCGTGAACGGCAAGGCGATCGTGGCCTACTGGGACATGATCAACGACAAGGGCGGCATCAACGGCCGCAAGATCAGGTTCATCACCTACGACGACGGCTACTCGCCGCCCAAGACGGTCGAGATGGTGCGCAAGCTCGTCGAGGAGGAGCGCGTGCTGTGCACGCACAACACGCTCGGCACCGCGTGCAACACGGCGATCCACAAGTACATGAACCAGAAGAAGGTGCCGCAGCTCTACGTCGCGACAGGCGCTTCCAAATGGGGCGACCCCAAGAACTTCCCGTGGACCATGGGCTACCAGCCCGACTACCACACGGAAGGCGCGATCTACGCCAAGCACATCCTGGCCAACATCAAGGACGCCAAGATCGGCGTGCTGATGCAGAACGACGATTACGGCAAGGACTATTGGGACGGCTTCAAGGAGGGCCTGGGCAAGGAAGTCGGCCGCGTCTCCAAGCACGTGACCTACGAGATCAACGAGCCCACCGTCGACAGCCAGATCATCCAGCTGAAGGCGAGCGGCGCCAACGTGTTCTTCAACATCGCCACCCCGAAGTTCGCGGCGCAGGCGATGCGCAAGGTGGCGGATCTCGGATGGAAGCCGGTGCAGTACGTCAACAACGTCGCGGCGAGTGTCGGCACGGTGATGAAGCCCGCGGGCTTCGACAACGTGCAGGGCATCATCACCGCTGCCTATGTCATGGACGCGACCGACCCCACATGGGCCGACCATCCGGAGATGGTGGAGTTCAAGGCGTTCATGGCCAAGTACCATCCGACGGCGCACATCGCCGACAACGGCAACATGAACGGCTACACCGTATCGTTCCTGATGGCCGAGACGCTGCGCCGCTGCGGCGACGAGCTCACGCGCGCCAACATCATGAAACAGGCCGCGAGCTTCAGGAAGTTCCGCGTGCCATGCCTCCTGCCCGGGATCACGGTGTCGACCAGCGCGACCGACTTCTATCCGATCCAGGCCGTGCAGCTGCAGCGCTTCGAGGGCGAGACCTGGAAGCTGTTCGGCGACATCCTTTCCGCGGAGAGTACCTGACCTGATGGGGTTCGTACCTGAAGAGGCGCTCGCGCCGAAGACCCACACCAAGCCGTACATCGTCGTCGACGACTTCCTGCCGCTCGAGCTTGCCCAGTCCATGCGCGCCGATATCGACGCGCACTTCGGCACGCCGGACAAGCATCGGCCGGAGGCACACCAGATCTGGAACTACTGGTATGTGCCCAACACCTACACCTATCTCCGCACCCAGCCGGAGAAGGTCATCGAGCATGGCAAGGTCGATGCGTTCCTGACCGCGCTGCGCGACTGGTCGATCGCGCAGCTCGGCATGTCGGACGTCACCTGGCCCTATCTCAGCCTCTACATTCCGGGGTGCAACCAGGCTCTGCACAACGATGCGCTGAACGGCCGCCTGGCCTTCGTCTATTCGCTCACCAGGGATCAGCGCCTCACCATCGGCGGCGAGACGATCGTGATGAGCGAGGGCGATCCCTTCCGCAGCAATCTCGCCAGTCCCCAGGCGGTCCAGGGCTTCTGCACCTTCATCGAGCCCAAGTTCAACCGCCTGGTCCTGTTCGACGACCGCATGATCCATGCCGTGCAGCGCCTCGAGGGTTCGATGGATCCGGTGGAGGGCCGCTTCGTCTTCCACGGCCACATCAAGGAGCAGGGGCCCATCGTGACGGGCGCGCAGTCCTATGAGGCATTGCAGCCGTTCCTGCAGCAGGGGTTAGGCACCTTCGTGCAGGAATACGGCGACTACGCCTTCAACTTCCACGGGCCGATCAGCGTGCGCTTCGTGGTCGGTGCCGACGGGATCGTGGGCAACATGCATGTCCTGCTCGACCGCGTGACCCATGTCGCCGAGCGCGACGCCGCTGGCTGGGAGGATCTCCGCCGTCGCTACCTCCTGGCGCTGGGCGGCATCCGCTATGCCGCGGCCGAGGCGCCAACGGTGGTGATCCTGCCCATCGTCTTCGCCGGTCCCGCCGGCCGCCAGCCCCAGACCTAGGGCTTCGGCGGCCAGGGCATCGAGGCCGCTGTGTTGATCAGCACGGCAGCATCATCGGGCAACAGGAAACCGTCCTTCTGCAAGGCAGCGGCGGCAGTGCGGATCTTCTGGACGTATCCGTCGCGGCTCTTGTAGCGCTCGGCGATCTTCTCCGGCGGAAAGGGCAGGAAGGCGCCGGCGAGACCGCAGGAGAAAGACGTCGGTTCCTGTTGCGCAGCATGCACGCCAAGTGGCGCCTCCATGTCGGGGAGGCGCACGCCGCCCAGCACGTTGCCGTCGATATCGCGCTTGGGCCGCTCGATCACCGCCTTGGGCAGGTGCTTGGGCGCGGCCAGCACGTCGCGATCGTGCGTGGGCTCGAGCGGCATCAGCCGGCTGGCCGGCGGCTCGACATTGGCGCCGACCCAGCGATCCAGCGCCACAAGCGTCGCGCGGGAGACTGGCGCCCAGTCGAGACGGGCGAGCGGCAGCTTGCACTCCGGCGCCCTGGGCAGCACGACGTGCGAGGCACCGGCAATGTCGTACATGCGCACGTTTGGCGGAATCGGCTGTTCCTTGGTATCGGCGCCACCGGTGCGGCCGAGCGAGGCGCGCAGCGACAGGAAGTCCGTGGTGCTGCTCAGCATCAGGATGCGCGGCGGGACCTCTCCGCGCTTCTCCACGGCGGCGACGATCTCGCCGATGGTGAAGACCGTCTCGTGAACGCCGCGGAACTCGGGATCGGCGAAGGAGGGCGCGGCGTCGCCGCTGGATTGCGGGCCGGTCGACGATGTCAGGATCGGCAACACGCCCGAGCCCGACACGAAAATGTGCATGCCGTCGATGACGCGGCGGCCCTTCACCGTATTGAAGCCGTGCAACAGGTAGGTCTTGAGGAACCGGCCGCTCTGGGACTTGCCGCTCGCCAGCACATGGTCGATCGCGCCGCGCAACGGGTTTGCCGTGCCCGCTTCGTCGGCCGAGGCGTGGGCCAGGAAGTCGGCGGTGTCGCGCACGATCGCGAAGCCGACGCCTTCGATGTAGCGTGTCTTGCCGTCGGCGCCGGTGAAGGAGGGCAGGCCGGCACCCTTGCCGAGCTCCCACTGCACCTCGGCGAGCGAGAAGCCGCGATCCTCGAGGAAGCCCGTGCCCTGCTGGATGTTGCCCGAATTGAACGGCTCGCCGTGCGGGCCGTTGTAGAGGGCGATGCCGTAGACACGGCCGCGGTTGGGGATATCCACCAGCAGCGTGCCGTTGCCCTTGGCCGGATCGGCCGGCATCAGCAGCATGATTTCGCTGGTGTACTCGACCTTGCCGCGCTCGTTGCGCTTTGCCTTGTCGAGATCGGGGATCGCCTCGGTGGTGCTGAGTTCGCCATGCACCTTGCCGCGGACCAGGATGTAGGGGCCGGGCCGGAACGAGCCGTAAGGCGTCTTTTCGGTGATTTCCAGCCGGACCACCTCGGCACGGGCTGCGGGCTGGCCGGCAAACAGCACGGCCGTCGCTGCGGCCAACGACGATGCAAGGCGCTTCATGAGCGTTCCTCCCCCCAAGCCATTACTCTAGGGCTGCGACGTGATATCTACAACGACGCCAAAGGCTTAGCGTGTTAGGATGCAGCCTCTCTGTAATGCAATGAGGGTTGATTGGTTCTGCGCTTCGCGTACCTGGCGGCAGCCATCGCGGCGGCGCTCCTGACCGGTGCCGCCGACGCGGCCGATTCGATAAGTCGCTTTCGCATGAAGCCGGACCCGCGCAACGAAAGCGAATGTCATGGCCTCGACGACAACATGGCACTCGAACACATCATCACGGTGAACGGAAACGATGCCGAGATCGCCTCGCGCGGCGGCATCGTCGGCCGCATGGTGCCCGTCCGCCGCAACGTCTTTCGCCTGGCCTTCGAGCTCGAGGGCAAACGCGTCGATGCGATGGTGGACTTCGCCGCTCAGCCGGTGCGGCTCGTCGTCACCGAGCGGGAACGCTCCTGCCGCTGGTCGGCGACGCCGGAGAAGTAGAGCGGCAGCTCGAAACCGGGCGCGGCGATGTGCACGTCGGTTTCCGGAAAGCGCCGGCGCACGGCGTCGGCGAAGACCGGCCACGGCTGGGATGCCGCGCCCATCATGGCATGGAAGTATTCGTGCGGCGGGTAGAGCACCACGACCTTGGGCTTGAGCGCCGCCACGCCGCGCACGACGTCGTCGACGAAGTCGAGCTGCATTCCCGCCAGCAGCACGTCGGTGCGGTGCCGGCGGCCGAGATCCTCGATCTCGGCGTCGGTCATCTTGGTGTTGAAGCCTTCGTTGTAGTTCAGGATCGTCGTGCCGTCCGGCAGCTCGACATGGAAACCCGTATAGGGCGAATAGAACGGCGCACGCGTGGCGCTGCTCCAGGCCCAGGAGAGCTGCGTGGCATTGCCGTGGAACAGCGCGCGGGTCAGCGCCTTCGGAAGGTTGATGTCGCGATGCTTCCAACGGAATGTCGAGAGCTTGAAGCCCGGCAGCTCGAGCGTGCCGAAATGCCCGGGGTCGACGACGCGCAACCGATCCCGCGGGATGCCGCGCCGCCATTTGAGGAATGAGCAGACCGACGGCGAGCCGATCACCGTCGCTCCGGTCTCATGCGCGATCACCGGCACATCGAGGAAATGCTCCTCGTGGCCGTGCGTCACGCAGATATAGCGGGCGTGCCTGAAATCCTCGAGATGGAACCACTCCGCGCCACAATAGGGGCGGAAGAAGGGATCGAAGAAGAGCGCGCCGTCGTCGCTCTCGATCGACAAAGCGGACCAACCAAAGTAACGGACCTTCGCGGGCATGCCTCTACTTTAGCAAGGGACGGCCCTTGGTTTCATGCGCGAAGAAGGTGGCGACCAGGGTGATCGCGGCCAGCAGGATCAGCATGACCGAAACGCCCGACGTGCCGCCCATGCGCACGGCGAGCCAGGCCGCGATGATCGGCGCGAAGCCGCCGCCGATCGCCGCCGAGGCCTGGAAGCCGAACGAGGCGCCGCTGAAGCGTACCCGGGCGCCGAACAATTCCGGAAAATAGGCCGATTCAGGCGCGAACATCAGGCCGTGGCCGAAGTTGAGGGCGATGATGACGGCGATCATCACGATCGCCGGGTCCTTGGTGTCGAGCATCCAGAACAGCGGGAAGGCGAAGGCCACGGTAAAGGCCACCCCCAGGAAGTAGAATGGCCGCCGGCCGATCCGGTCGCTCAGCCAGCCGAAGAGGGGAATGGTCGCGACCTCGATCAGCGCCGCCCAGAAGACGGAGTCGAGCATCAGCTTGCGTGGCAGGGCGAGCTTGGTCGTGGCGTAGGTCACGACGAAGACCGTGAGCATGTAGACCCAGGCGACTTCCGAGAGCTTCAGGCCCAGC
>DATJWN010000383.1:0-18317 GCA_035501235.1 Reyranella sp. | reverse complement strand
AGAAGGCCTGCTGCGCGCCATCCATCGTGCCGAGGCACCGGCCCCGCGTGAATACCGTACCACCTGGCCGTGGCGTACCTTCGCGCGCAAGGATGTTCGCCCGATGCCCACGAACGAGCCGCAACTGCTGAAATTCGCGATGCTGCCGGTTGCCTGGCGATTCGCCAAGGGCAGCCGAGTCAGGCTGTCGATCGCCGGCGCCGACGCCGATCACTTCGTGCAGACGCCGCACGGCCGGCCGCCGACCTTGAGCCTGCTGGGCGGCAGCGACAAAGCGAGCGTGCTGGAGCTGCCGACCGCGGGGGCCTGAGATGCGTCACTGGCTCTGGTTCGTCGTGGCCGGCGCCGTCGTCGTTGCCGGCGTGGTTGGCGCCGGCTTCTATATCGCGCCGCGGCTTCATGAGTTCGACGCAGGCATGAAGCGGGTCGCCGTGCCGGGGACCGCCTCGATGGAGTTCACCAAGCCCGGCTCGTACACGATCTTCGTCGAGCAGGTCGGCGCGATGCCGCGCGCAGCGGGCTTGAGCGTGCGCCTCGTCGAGGAACAGTTGGGCCAGACGGTGGCGCTGACGAAACCTGGAGCCGACACCACTTATTCTATCGGCAACCGCAACGGTCAGTCGGTTTGGTCGTTCGATCTCGCGCGTCCCGGGACCTATCGCGTGACAACCGCGCTACAGGGCGGCCGCGTCGAGGAGGGGCTGACCGTGGCCATCGGCCAGGGCGCGGTCTGGGGCATCATGCGGGTTGTCTTCGGCGCGTTGGCCATCGGCATGGCAGGCCTCGCCGCCGGCGGCGCGATTGCCGGCATAACGATCTGGCAGCGATCAAAGTCGAACCAATTTAAACAGCCGACGACGGAGGCGTGAATTGCGCCACTGGCTCTGGTTCGTCGTAGCAGGCGTCATGGCGCTTGGCAGCTTAGTTGCAGGATACGCCTGCATTGTGTGGTTGCTGAGGGAGGCCGACGGCGGACTCAAGTCCTTTGTCGTGCCAGGTAGCATTTCAGTTGTGCTCGACAAACGAGGAACCTACACGATTTTTGTCGAACTTCCGCGGCCTGAGAAAGATCAACGAATCATTGCTGCTTTCAATCGCGGCCTCAGCTTGCAGGTCACCGAGGAGAAATCGGAAAAGGCGATCCCTCTGGTGATGGCGACGTCAGTTAGCTCGTTCCAAATTCTCGGAAGGTTCGGCACTTCACTCTTGTCATTTGCCGTCGACAATCCGGGCAACTATCGCATAACGGGCGCGATTGTTGACAGTAGGATTGAGTGGGCAAGATTGGCCATTGGGCAGGAGCCGATCTTGTCGATGCGTCGCATCGCCCTCTTTGGCGTAACGGTCACTTTGGTGGGGTTTGCTATATCGCTCATCATTGTCGCCATAACCATCTGGCAGCGATCCGAGGCGGCGGCTAAGGTCCGCGCGGGCGGAGGGCAGCCGGTATGATCGAGTTGGGCAGGCGCGCGGCGGTGGGCGGCGCGCTGGCGGGCGTGGCGACAGCGGCGGAAGCTGCTGAATGGCCGAGCAAGACGAGCACGTGGATCGTCGGCTTTCCCGCCGGTGGACCGACCGATGCCTTTGCGCGACCGGTCGCGGCGCAGGTTGCCGAGGCGCTCGGCCAGACGGTCGTGGTCGACAATCGCGCCGGCGCCAGCGGCACGATCGCCGCGACACAGGCCGCCCGCGCGCCGGCCGACGGCTACACGATGCTGGTCGGCTTCACGGGCTTTGCCTTTGCGCCGATCATCTATCCGAAGGCGGGCTTCGATCTGCTGCGCGATTTCGCGCCCATCTCGGCCTTCGCGCGCGTGCAGTCGGCGCTGGTCGTCAATCCCGAGAGGCTCGACGTCAAGACGCTGCAGGAGTTCATTGCCGTCGCCAAGGCGAAGCCCGAGTCGATCGACACGGCGTCGCCCGGTCTCGGTACGGTACCGCATCTCGCCATCGTCAATTTCCAGGCGCGCACCGGCGTGCTGCTGCATCACGTGCCCTATCGCGGCGGCGCGCCGGCGCTGCAGGATCTGCTCGCCGGCAACGTGGCGGCGTCCTTCGCCTCGATTGCCACGCTGATCCCGCAGATCAAGGCCGGCAAGCTCCGGGCCTTGGCGATCGCCGGCCGGCGCCGCGAGCCGCTGCTGCCGGACGTGCCGACCATGGACGAGGCGGGGCTGAAGGATTTCCGCGCCATCTCCTGGTTCGGCCTGTTCGCGCCAAAGCGCACGCCGGCCGCCATCCTCGACCGCCTGCACGGCGCGGTGCAAAAGGCGCTCACTGCCGATGAGGTGAAGCGCGTCTGGGCCGAGCAGGCCGCGAAGGTCGAGCTCGAGAGCCGCGCCGATTTCACCCGCTTCGTCGGCCAGGAGGTCATGCGCTGGAGCGGCATCGCCCGCGCGGCCGGCGTTCAGATGGAATGATGCCATGACGATCACCCGCCGAACGGCCCTGGCGGGCCTTGCCGCCACGACGCTGGCCGGCGTGGCCCACGCCGAGAGCTGGCCGGAAAAGCCGATCACGTGGATCCTGCCCAACGCACCGGGTGGTCCGATCGACGCTTTTGCACGCCCCGTGGCCGAGCATTGTGCCGAGGCGCTTGGCCAGCCGGTCATCATCGATAATCGCAGCGGCGCCGGCGGGACCATCGCCTGGGCTGCGGCCGCGCGCGCGGCGCCTGACGGTTACACGATGACGATCGGCGCCACCGGCATCACCTACGCGCCGCTGATCTATCCTGGCGCGACCTTCGACGTCGCGCGCGACTTCGAGCCGATCGCGGCCCTCGCCCGCATCCAGCAGGTCCTGGCGGTCAATCCGCAGCGCATCGCCGCGAACAGCCTCAAGCAGTTCATCGACTATGCCCGCAGCGACCCCGGGGCTATCGACATCGGCTCGCCCGGCCTCGGCACGGTGCCGCATCTTGCCATCGAGATGTTGCAGGGCCGAGCCGGCATCAAGCTGCACCATGTGCCCTATCGCAATGGCAGCCAGATGCTGCAGGACCTGTTGAGCGGCCAGATCGCCGCCATGTTCGGCTCGGTCGGTTCGCTCGCGCCCTATGTCCGCCAGGGCAAGCTGCGCGTCCTGGGCGTTGCCGGCCGTCGCCGCGAGCCGCAACTGCCCGACATCCCCACCATGGACGAGGCGGGGCTGAAGGATTTCCGCGCCATCTCCTGGTTCGCGCTGTTTGCGCCCAAGCAGACTCCCGTCGCTATCCTCGACCGCGCGCACAAGGCGGTGCAGAAGGCGCTGGGCGCGGCCAACGTGAAGCAGATCTGGCAGGAGCAAGGCGCGCGGGTCGAGCTCGAGAGCCGCGCCGAGTTCAGCCGCTTCGTCACTCAGGAGATCGTGCGCTGGACGGCGATCGCCAAGGCGGCCAACGTCCAGCTTGAGTGATCAGGTGGCGCCGCCGCCGTTGACGCCGATCATCTGGCCGTTGATGTAGGCGCCGGCATCGGAGACCAGCAGCCGCGCGGCGGCCGCCACCTCGGCCGGCTGTCCCATGCGACCGAGCGGCACCTTGGCGAGCGCCTCCTTGCGCGCATGAACCGAGGCGTTGTTCTCCGGCGCGTCCGGCGCGATCGGACCCGGCGAGATGACGTTGGTCGTGACACCCTTGGGCCCGAACTCCATGGCCAGCGACTTGGTGAGACCCCACACGCCATGCTTGGCGACCGAGACCGAGACGCGGCCGGCATGACCGTGGATGGCGTTCAGGCCGGCGAAGTTGACGATGCGGCCCCAGCCCTTGTCGAGCATGCCCGGCAGGCAGGCGCGCGACAGGCGCACGGCGCCTTCGAGGTCGACGGAGATCACGCGCTGCCATTCCTCCTCGCTCGTCTCGAGGAACGGCTTGGAGGGACGGAGCGCGGCATTGTTGAGCAGGGCATCGACAGCGCCCGACACTTTCATCGCTTCGGCCGCGATGCGCTTGCATTCGTCGAGCTTGCCGACATCGCCCATGACGACCAGCGCCTTGACGCCGAACTTCTCGACTTCTTTCGCGACCTTCTCGCAGGCGGCGCGATCGCTCGAGCCGTTGATCACGATGTTGAAGCCGTCCTGGGCCAGCGCATGCGCGCAGGCGCGGCCGATGTTCTTGCCCGCGCCGGTGATCAGCGCGGTCCTTCCGTTGGCGGCCATCTCTAGATCGCTCCGTTCGCGCGCAGTTCCTTGATCTTCTTCGCGCTCATGCCGAGGCTCTTCAGCACCGCGTTGGTGTGCTGGCCGAGATCGGGCGTGGGCTTCAGCTTCTTGGGCTGCGGGGTGGCAGTGAGGTTGATCGGGTTGCCGACCACCTTGATGTCGCCGAGCTTGGGATGCTTGATGCCGCGCGCGATGCCGAGATGCTGGACCTGCGGCTCGGCGAAGGTCATGTCGATCGAGTTGATCGGCCCGCACGGCACGCCCGCCTTGTTGAGGGCGTCTATCCAGTGCTTGGACGTGTTGGTCTTGGTGACCTCGCTGATGCGCTCATTGAGCGCCTTGCGATTCTGCGAGCGGGAGCCCGGCGTCGCGTGCTCGGGATGGTCGAGCAGCGCCTTCGAGCCCAGCGCTTCGGCGAAGCGCTTGAACATGTGCTGGCCGGAGGCGGCGATGTTGATGTAGCCGTCGCTGGTCGGGAACACGCCGGTCGGGATCGAGGTCGGGTGATCGTTGCCGGCTTGCTTCGGCACTTCGCCCTTCATCAGATAGCGGGCGGCCTGGAAGTCGAGCATGAAGATCTGCGCCTCGATCAGCGAGGTGTGGACCCACTGGCCCTTCTTGGTGCGCTCGCGGTTGTAGAGGGCGAGGGTGATCGCCTGGGCCAACAAGAGACCCGCGGTCAGATCGCAGATGGGAATGCCGACCCGCATCGGGCCGCGGCCGGGCTCGCCGGTGATCGACATCAGCCCGCCCATGCCCTGGGCGATCTGGTCGACGCCGGGACGTGCGGCGTCAGGGCCATCCTGGCCGAAGCCCGCGATCGAGCCGTAGACGATCCTGGGGTTCACCTTCTTGACCGACTTGTAGTCGACCTTGAGGCGGTACTTCACATCGGAGCGATAGTTCTCGACGATCACGTCGGCTTTCTTCGCGAGCTTCATGAAGATCGCGTGGCCTTCCTTGCTCTTGAGGTTGAGCGTGATCGCCTGCTTGTTGCGATGCAGGTTCTGGAAGTCGAAACCGTGGCGGCTGCCGCCCATGGCGTCGGTGCTGCCGGGCTCGGCGGGCGGCTCGATCTTGATGACCTGCGCGCCCCAGTCGGCGAGCTGGCGCACCGCCGTCGGGCCCGCTCGGTGCGCGGTGAGGTCGAGAACCTTGATGTGGGAAAGAGGAAGCTTTGCCATGGTGTTTACCGTCCCTTGAATTGCGGCTTGCGCTTTTCCATGAAGGCGCGGCGGCCTTCCTTGAAATCCTCGCTGTCGAAGCAGGCGGCCGCCATCTTCTCGAGCTTCTTGTGATCCTGCTTGCTCTCCGGCTTGGCGATCTCGCGCGCCGCCGCCTTGGCGAGAGCGATGGTCAGCGGGGCGTTGACGCTGATCGCGTCGGTCGTCTTGGCAACCAGCGCGTCGAGCTCGCCCTCGGCCGCCACGCCGTTCACGAGGCCCATCTCATAGGCTTCCTTGGAGGAGTACTGGCGCGCGGTGAAGAGGAATTCCATGGCGCGCGGCAGGCCGACGATGCGCGACAGCCGCTCGATGCGCAGGAAGCCGTAGCCCAGGCCGAGCTTGGCCGCGGGCACGCCGAAACGGGCGCCTTCGTTGCAGAAGCGCATGTCGCAGCAGGCCGCGAGGTTCATGCCGCCGCCGATGCAGTAGCCGGTGATCTTGGCGATGGTCGGCTTGGAGAAATTGTAGAGGCCTTCGTAGCCTTCCTTGGAGATCGCGTCGTATCGGACCTGGGCCTCGGCGTTGGCGCGCTCGCTCTCGAACTTGGAGATGTCGGCGCCCGAGACGAAGGCCTTGCCGCCCGCGCCGCTCACCACCAGGCAGCGGATCGCCGGATCGGCCTCGTATTCCTTCAGGAGCGCCACGAACCCGTCCCACATGTCGAGGGACACGGCATTCAGCTTCGCGGGATTGTTGAAGACGATGTGACCCACGGCGCCCTCGCGGTGGCCGTAGAGTTTCTGCTCCTGCATGACGCTTACCCTCCGATGAGGCCGGGAATATAGCGCGCGGCCGGCGATTTGAATAAGGTGTGCAAGCAGGGAGGATAAGTGGCCTCAGTAGAACTGAAAGGCCTCGGCAAGCGCTACGGCGCCGCTGTCGCGGTCGACGACGTCTCGTTGCGCATCGAGCACGGCCAGCTCGTTTGCCTGCTGGGCCCGTCTGGCTGCGGCAAGACCACGACCCTCAGGCTGATTGCCGGGTTCATCGAGCCTTCGGCAGGCGAAATCGTCGTTGGCGGCAAGGTCCTGTCCTCGCCCAGGCGCACCGTGCCGCCGGAAGGCCGCAACATGTCGATGATCTTCCAGAGCTATGCGCTCTGGCCGCACATGACGGTGGCGGAGAACGTGGCCTACGGGCTGAAGATCCGGAAGCTCGACAAGGCCACGCTCGAGGGCAAGCTCAAGGCCATCCTTTCTACAGCGCGATTGGAGGCTTTGGCCGACCGCTATCCCGGCGAGCTGTCGGGTGGCCAGCAGCAACGCGTCTCGCTCGCCCGCGCCATGGTCGTGGAACCCGAGACCTTGCTGCTCGACGAGCCGCTCTCGAACCTCGACGCAAATCTTCGTGAGGAGATGCGCTTCGAGATCCGCCGCCTGCACGACCAGTACCGCTACACGACGGTCTATGTCACCCACGACCAGGCCGAGGCCATGACCACGGCCGACCTGATCGCGGTGATGAACCACGGCCGCATCGAGCAGCTCGGCACGCCGCAGGAAATCTACGACCGGCCGCGCTCGGCTTTCGTCGCCCGCTTCATCGGCGGCAGCAACGTGCTGGCCGGCAAAGCCGTCGCGGCGGATCGCGTGTCGATCGGCGGCGGCACGCTCGGCATCACCGGTCGTGCGCTCAGCGCCGGCGAGGCGGTGCCGGTCGCGGTGCGCCAGCACGAGATCGAGCTGGTGACCGCGGCGCCGACGATCATGGCGAACGTGCTGCGCGCCGTGGTGACGCGCGGCGTCTTCCTCGGCTCCTCGCGCGACTACACGGTGGCGCTCGACGACAAGAGCGAAGTGCGGGTGACGGCGCCCGCCCATCTCGCCGTCGAGCCGGGACGCGAGGTCTGGATCAGGCTGCCGGCCGAGAAGTGCCGGGCCCTCATGGGAGGCAATGAGTGATGCAAATCAAGAAGACACGGCGGCAAGTACTGGCCGGGACGACGGCCCTGATGGCGAGCGGCTTCCTCACGCCGGTGCGCGGCGCGCCGCCCGAGGCGCAGAAGATCACGCCCGAGCTGATCGAGGCGGCAAAGAAGGAAGGCAAGGTCACCTGGTATACCTCGGTCGACCTGCCGCTCGGCGAGAAGGTCGCCAAGATATTCGAGGGCAAGTTTCCCGGCGTGTCGCTGCGGGTCGAGCGCTCGGGCGCCGAGCGCAACTTCCAGCGCATCGGCCAGGAATATGCGAGCAAGATCTACAATTGCGACGTCGTGAACAGCTCCGACGCCGCTCACCTGATCGTATGGAAGCGCCAGGGCCTGCTGGCGCCGTTCATGACGGAGGACATGCACGACTTCGCCGAGGGCCACGTCGATCCCGACGGCATGTATGCCTCCTGGCGCGTCACTTTCGCGCCCATGGCCTACAACACCAAGCTGGTGAAGGCCGAGGACGCGCCGAAATCCTATGCCGACCTGCTGGATCCGAAGTGGATGGGCAAGATCGTCAAGGCGCATCCGGGCTACTCCGGCACGATCATGACCTCGACGCAGCAGCTCAGCCGCGAGCTCGGCTGGGCGTGGTTCGAGAAGCTTGCCAAGCAGAAGGTCCTGCAGGTCCAGTCGGCGACCGAGCCGCCCAAGAAGCTGGCGCAGGGCGAGCGGTCGGTGATGGCCGACGGCACGGAATATCTGGTCACGATCATGAAGGACAAGGGCGAGCCGCTCGAGATCATCTATGCGACGGAAGGCACGCCGCTGGTCACGGGGCCGTCCGCCATCATGGCCAGGGCGCCCAATCCCAACGCGGCGCGGCTGTTTTACGCCTGGTGCATGAGCGCCGAGGGCCAGCAGGTGAACGTCGATGTCGCCGCTCTGCGTTCGGCCCACAAGAAGGTGAAGGATCGGCCGGGGCTGCCGAAGTTCAGCGACATCAAGGCGATGCGCGAGGAGCCGGCGGTCGTCGCCGACAAGGCCGACGAGATCAAGGCGCACTACGTCAAGCTGTTCAAGGTGTAGGCGATGCGCCGCCGTACCTTCGCCGCCGGCGCGCTGCTCCTGCCTCTGGGCGCCCGCGTTGTTTCAGCCGCACCGGCGGCGGAGCCGGTGACGCCTGCCCTGATCGACGCCGCCAGGAAGGAGGGAAAGGTCACCTACTACACGGCGATGGACCTTTCGGTCGCCGAGCCGATGGCCAAGGCCTTCGAGGCGGCCTATCCCGGCATCAAGGTCTCCGTCGAGCGCTCGGGTGCCGAGCGCGTGTTCAGCCGCATCGGCCAGGAGATGGCCGCGAACATCCACCATGTCGACGTGGTGAACAGTTCCGACGCCGCCCACTTCATCGTCTGGAAGCGTAATGGCTGGCTGGCGCCCTATGTCTCCGATGCGATGGCGCGCGACCTGCCGGCCGACATGCTCGATGCCGACGGCACCTATTGCACGCAGCGCATCCATCTCAGCACCATCGCCTATAACAGCAAGCTGCTCTCGCCCGCCGATGCGCCCAAGGGCTTCATGGACCTGCTCGATCCGAAATACGCGGGCAAGATCGTGAAGGGCCATCCCGGCTACTCCGGCACGATCATGACGGCGACGCAGCAGCTCAGCCGCGAGCTCGGCTGGTCCTATTTCGAGAAGCTCGCCAAGCAGAAGGTGCTGCAGGTCCAGTCGGCGACCGAGCCGCCCAAGAAGATCGACGCCGGCGAGCGCGCCATCGCCGCCGACGGCAGCGACTATCTCTTCTGGCTTGCCCGGGAACGCGGCCGGCCGATCGAGGTGGTGCATGCCCTCGAGGGCACGCCGCAGATCAGCAATCCGATGGGCATCTTCAAGTCGGCGCCCAATCCCAATGCCGCGCGGCTGATGGTGGCCTGGATCATGTCGCCCGAGGGCCAGCAGTTCCTGGTCGATGTGAGCGGGCAGTATCCCGCCAGCAGGAAGATCAAGCCCAAGGCCGGCCGTCCGCTGCTCTCCGACATCAAGACGCTGCGCGAGGATGCGGCCGCGGTCGAGAAGCAGGCCGATCAGATCAAGGCGCAGTACACGCGGTACTTCAAGGTATGAGAGGCCGCTTCGACGCCTCGCTGCCGGTGATGATCCTGATCGTGGTGCTGCTCGCGGTCATGGTCATCCTGCCGATGGTCTGGCTGGTGATCTATGCCTTCGCCGATCCCGCGGGCCATCCGACGCTCGCCAATTTCGAGACGCTGTTCACCGATCCGAGCTTCGCCGATCCGCTGGTGACGACCCTGATCCTGGCGGTCTCGGTCAGCCTGGTCTGCGCCCTGGTCGCGGCCCCGCTTGGCTGGCTGGTCGCGCGAACGGACATGCCGCTCGGCCGCACGGTGCGCACCCTGGTCATGGCCTCGCTGGTGACGCCACCCTTCGTCGGCGCCGTCGCCTGGGAGATGCTGGCTGCGCCCAATTCGGGCCTGCTCAACCAGCTCTGGCGTTTGGCGACGGGCGCGTCGGACGATGACGTCCTGGTCAACATCTACACGCTCGAAGGGCTGATCTTCGTCATCGCCTGCTACACCTTTCCGTATGTCTTCATCCTGGTCGCCAACGCGCTCGATCGCATGCCGGGCGAGCTGGAGGACGCCTCGTCGATGCTGGGCGCCAGGGCCTGGACGACGGCGCGGCGCATCACCGTGCCGCTGGCCCTGCCGACATTGCTCGCCGGAACCCTGGTCGCCTTCCTGCAGGCGCTGAACATCTTCGGCTCGCCCGCGATCCTCGCCATCCCGTCGGGCTTCCACACGCTCACCACCAAGATCTGGAGCCTGTTCGAGTTCCCGCCCAAGCTCGAGCTCGCGGCCGCGGCCGCTGTTCCGTTGCTGTTGCTGACCGTGGTGCTGTTGCGCCTGCAGGCTGCCGTGCTGGGCCGGCGCGGCTATGCCGTGCTCGGGGGAAAGTACGGCGCCCCGCGCCTGATCCCGCTCGGCATCTGGCGCTGGCCCGCCGCGGGATTGGCGATGCTCGTCCTCTCGCTGCCGCTCTTCCTTCCCTATGCGGCGCTGCTCAACACCGCCTTCGCGCCGGTCTCCTCGCAGTTCGTGACGCCCGCGACCGCGACCTGGCGGAATGTCCGTTTCACCTTCGTCGAATTGAGCTCGACCCTGCCTGCGCTCAACAACACCTTCCTGCTCGCCGTGCTGTCGGCGACCCTGGGCGGCCTGCTGTCGCTGGTCATCGCCTACATCGTGGCGCGCAAGGCCATTCCCGGGCACCGGCTGCTCGCCTTCCTCGCCACCGCGCCGTTGGCCATTCCCGGCATCGTGCTGGGCGTCGGCCTGTTCGTCGCCTACACCCATCCGCCGGTGACGCTCTACGGCACGCTGTGGATCCTGCTGATCGCCTTCGTCACCATCGAGTTCCCCGCGGCTTACCAGCAGTTCGGCTCGGCCTTCCACTCGGTCCATCCCGAATTGGAAGAGGCCGGCCGCATGCTGGGGGCCACGCGGCTGCGCACGCTGGCCGACATCACCGCGCCGCTGCTGCGCTCGGCTGCGATCGCGACCTGGTGCTTCATCTTCGTGGGCGTCATCCGCGAGCTCAGCGCCGCGGCGATCCTGTTCACGTCGCAGACCAAGGTGCTGGCGGTGCTGATCTTCGATCTCAAGGAGAGCGGCGAGGTGGGCGCGATCGCGGTGCTGAGCCTCACCACCGTGATCATCGCCGCCATCGTGATCACGGTCGCCAACCGGCTGGCCGGCGGGCGGGCCGCCAATCGCCTCAGGGTCGCGGGCTAGTCGTGGCCTGGAGCGACGTCGACGTCGCCGCGCCCCTGGCGGCGGTCTGGGACTATATGCGCCTCGTCCATCCGCCGCGCCGCGCCGACGCCATTCTCGTGCTGGGGAGCTTCGACCCGATGGCGGCCGTGCACGCGGCCACACTTTGGAAGCAGGGCCTCGCGCCCGCGATCGTCATGTCGGGCGGCATCGCCCATCGGGGCGGCCTGCTCGATACGGGGTGGGACAGGCCCGAAGCACGCGTCTTCGCCGACAAGGCGATGGCCGAGGGCGTGCCGGCCGCGGCGATCCTGATCGAGGACAAGGCGCAGAACACGGGCGACAATTTCACGATGGGCCGCGCCGTCGCCGAGCGGGCGGGGCTCGAGATCGAGCGGCTGCTCGTCGTCGCCAAGCCCTACATGACGCGCCGCGGCTTCGCCACCGGACGCAGGGTCTGGCCGCAGGTCGAGCTCGTGATGCAATGCGAGGCCATCGGCGTGCGCGCGTATTTCGAACGCGAGCCCGATCCCGAGCGCGCGCTGCTGGCGATGGTGGGCGACCTGCACCGCATCTTCGTCTATCCCGCGCTCGGCTTTCAGATCGAACAGGAGAGGCCGGCCTCCGTTGTCGACGCGCTCCGCCGGCTGGTCGCGCTGGGCTATGGCGCGCGAATGCTGCCGGGCTACGACGTTGCGGGGCGGTCTATTCCCAGATAGCCACCTCATCGACGCTGACGGGCCGGACCAGCAGGCCGAGCGACGACAGGGATCGCAGCGTGTCCTCCCAGCCCAACCGCGTCTGGCGGCCGATCGACGGATTGAGCTCGCGCGCCACGATCGGCAGGCTGACGGCGAGATAGCGCGGGGTCAGGACGGGGAAGAGCTTGCCGAAGATCGCCGCTGCCTCCGCAGGCTTGTCGTGGACCAGCCGATAGCCTTCCTGCACGGCGGCATTGATCTTCGCCGCCGTTTCACGCCGCTCGGGATCGTGCCATGCCGTCTCGTTGACGATCAGGTTCAGGCTGTAGGTGCGCACACCGAAGTCGGCGAGCCGCATCACGTGGATGCGGTGGCCGCGCGATTCGAGCTCGGCCGGCACGATCTCCTCATAGTCGAGCAGCGCATCCACCTTGCCGTCGAGCAAGGACTTGGCCTCCCAGTCGACGGCGACTTCGGTCATCTGTGACCGAGCGAGGCCGTTGGCGGCAAGCAGGCCGCGATATTCCTCGACGGTGATCGAGCCCGGCACCAGCCCGATCCGCTTGCCCGGCAGGTCGCGCGGGCCGCGGAGCGGCGCCTCGGCACGCGAATAGAGCACGGTCGGTGTGCGGTTGTAGTAGACCGCGAGGCTCTTCACCGGCAGTCCCTTCGAGCGGCTGATCGCCGTCGCCGCCGCGCTCGACGAGGCGAGCCAGTGCTCGCCGCCTTCGCCCACGAGGTCGGCGGCGACGCTGGCGCCGCGGCCCTCGACGATCCGGACGTCGAGCCCCCGGCGGCGAAAGGCCCCGGCCTCGCGAGCAAGGAAGAAGCCCGCATAGGTCGGCGCCGCCTTCCAGTCGATCAGCAAGTCGAAGCGTCGAAGGCTCTGCGCGCGCCCGAGAGCAGGCGCGGCGGCGAGGGCGGTCGCGCCCAGAAAGGCGCGGCGGCTCGGGAGAAGTTTCGTCATGCCTTGTGATGATAGCAGATGGCCGCGACGGGTGACTCTCGGCCGTCCCGCCCATACGATGCGCGCCCATGAGAGTAGGCCAGGCCCTGTTCATCGCGTTGCTTCTCGTTGCCTCCTCCGCATTCGCCCAGTCGTTGGAAGAGCGCATGCGCACGGCAGCGGGCGCCTACGAGCACAAGGACTTCGCCACCGCGATCGGCCTGTGGCGGCCGCTTGCCGAGCAGGGCAATGCCGAGGCGCAGACCCTGCTCGGCGCCATGTACTGGAGCGGCGAGGGCGTGTCGCGCGACCACAACGAAGCGGCCAAGTGGTACCGCAAGGCCGCCGACCAGGGCTACGCGCGGGCGCAGAACGATCTCGGCTTCATGTACGGCTTCGGCGAAGGCACCCCGCCGCGTGACGACGTCCAGGCCTACAAGTGGATCAGCCTCGCCATCGAGCGCTACACGGTGAAGAACCAGGAACGCCGCGACCAGGCGATCAAGGACCGCGCGACGCTCGAGGCCCGCATGAGCCAGACCCAGCTCGCCGACGCGCGGCGGCAGGTCCGCGACTGGAAGCCGGTTCAATGAGCCGTTTCCCGATTCCCGTGCTCGCAATGGCGTTCGTCACGGGACCGCTTGCCATGCCCGCTTTTGCCGATCCCGGTGCGACGGATGCCGTCCAGGTGGCCGAGGTATCCGAAGGCGACTTGCCGTACAGCCGTGCCATCGGCGTGACCGGCATCGTGAAGAGTGGATTGGCGACGTCGCTGACCGTGGCCGGCATTCCGAGCACGGCCGCTCTCGAAGCCGAGAAGGCCTTCGCGACCGAGATCGACACCGATCGCGACGTGCGCGACGGCGATCGCTTCTACGTGCGGTACGAGCAGAGGTTCACCCTCGAAGGCCATGCCTTCGGCGATGGCCGCGTCCTGTGGGCCGAGCTCACGACGGTCAAGCGCGGCACGTTCGCCGTTCATCGCTTCCGGCCCGCCGGCGCCGCGCACGATTCGCTCTGGATGCTGAGCGGGCAGGGCGCGGGTCCCGCGCCGCTGCGCCTGCCGCTTGCGAGCATCGCCGTGACCTCGGGCTTCGGCATGCGCGCCGATCCGCTCGATCAACCGGTGGGCCGCTACCTGCCGATGGGCCCGGTGAGCGCGATCGGCCACAGCCCGCTGCAATACAGTCCGCTGGGCGCGGGATCTTTGGCCGAGAGTTCGCTGGGCCAGAATTGGCTGGGCCGAACTTCGCTCAGCTCGGGGTTCGGCCATATCTCGACGCCCAGCATCGGGCATGGCCAGATGTTCCTGCATGCCGGCGTCGACCTGGTGGCCTCGCCCGGCACGCCGATCGAGGCGGCGGGCGATGGTGTGGTGGTCGGCGCGGCGCCGAACGGCCGCTACGGCAACTGGATCCAGATCGACCATGGCGGCGGGCTCGCCACGGTCTACGGCCATCTCTCGGGCTTCGCGCGTGGCATCAAGCCCGGCGCCAGGGTGAAGCAGGGCGACCTCATCGGCTTCACCGGCAACACGGGCCGCACGACGGGACCGCATCTGCATTTCGAGATCCTGACCAACGGCCGCCCCGGCAATCCGATCGGCCATCCGGCGACGCGTCACGCCCAGCTGCGCGGCGCCGACATGGTTCGCTTCCGCAAGGTCGTCGCCGCCGACGTGGCCGAACGCGCGCGCGAAACCAGGTCGATGTAGCTCAGGTGCCGGACCCCGCCTGCAGGGCGAAGGCTTCTTCCGGTGCCAGCACCAGCCGGTGGCGGCCGATCGCGGCGAACCAGGCGATGCCGAGCGCGAACCACACGCCGACGCCCAGCACGCCGCTGTCGAACACCGGATCGAGGAGCTGGAAGGCGAGCGTCACCGTCGCCAGCATCAGCGTCACGATCGCGCCCGCGATGCCGAGCGGCGAGCGATAGGGCCGCACCAGCCCGGGCTGGCGCCAGCGCAGCACGATGAAGCTCGCGGCCTGCAGGAAATAGGAGAGCATGGCGCCGGCCACGGCCATGTTGAGCAGCATGCCCTGGATCGCGGCCGTGCCCTTCTCCGCGCCCATGCCGAACCACAGGACCAGCATGATCGCGAGCCCGACCGCCGAGCCCGCGACCAGCGCGACATGCGGCGTCTTGTGCCGCGCATGCGTGACCGAGAGCGCGCGCGGGAAGTAGCCGGCGCGCGACAGCGAATAGATCTGCCGGCCCATGGCGAACAGGATCGTGTGCAGCGAGGCCACGAGGCCGACGCAGGCGACCAGCGCCAAGAGCTTGGCGAGGCCGGTGCCGAAGGTCGCGCGCAGGCCGTCGAGCAGCGGCTCGCCCGAGTTCGAGAGCCTGAAGCTGCCCGGCGCGACCGACGGGTTCAGCCACAGGATGAGCGCGGCTGAGATCATGAGCGTGCCCAGGCCTGCGATGATGCCGCGCGGTATGTCGCGGCTGGGCTCGTGCGCTTCCTCCGCCGCGAGCGGAAGCTGTTCGATGGCGAGGAACAGCCAGACCGCGAAAGGCAGCGCCGCCAGCGCGCCCTTCCAGCCGAAGGGCAGCAGCGGCCCGCCGCCGTTCGGCAGCTCGACCGGCGTGCCGTCGGGACCGGCGCCGATGTTGAGCGCGTAGCGGTGGAAGTCGGCGACCGGGAGCGCCGAAATCCAGAACACGGCGAGACAGGCGAGAGCGGCCAGGGTCACGATCACCGTCACCTTGAAGGAGAGCTCGACGCCGCAGACGTTCAACGCCACGAAGGCGACATAGGAAGCGAACCAGTAGAGCGGCAGCCAGGCCGGCCCGGTGTCGAAGACGTTGGCGAGATAGGTCGAGAGGAAGCTCACGACGACCGCCGCCGTCAGCACGTATTCGACGTTCTCGCACAGCCCGGTGATGAAGCCGCCCCACGGCCCCATCGAGGCGCGCGCGAAGGAATAGGCGCCGCCGGTATGCGGCAGCGCGGCACCCATCTCGGCGATGCAGAAGACCAGTCCGAGATACATGATCGCGATCAGCACGGCCGCGATCGCATAGCCGCCCCAGCCGCCGGCCATCAGGCCGAGGTTCCAGCCGGAATACTGGCCCGAGATCACCGCGCCCACGCCCAGCGCCCACAACGAGGCGACGCCCGCGTAGCGCCGGAGCCCCCGGCGGTCGAAGTACGTTGAGTCGACGGGTTGGTACATGCGTGCCATCCTTCCTAGAGGAGAAGGCCATGACCATCCAGCCTGACGTCTTTCATCTCGAAGATGACGGCGAGACGCCCAACAATCCGCGCCTGCCGCTGGTCCTCTATCGCAAGGCCGTCGATGTCGACGGCGCGGCCGATCCCGCCGCGCTGTTCGAGCAAGCTTTCCATCGCCACGGCTGGGCGCATGGCTGGCGCGCCGGCATCTTCGACTTCCTCCATTTCCATCCGCACGGGCATGAGGTGCTGGGCATCGCCCGCGGCACGGCGAGGGTGCAGTTCGGTGGCGCCAAGGGCATCGAGGTCGACCTGGCGCCGGGCGATGTCGCCATCCTGCCGGCGGGCACCGGCCATCGTCGCCTGTCGTCGAGCCGCGATCTCCTGGTGGTCGGCGCGTATCCCGCGGGCAGCGACTCCGCTCACGCACGCTCGGCGCGGACGGACCATGCGGCCATCACGGCTTCCGTAGCGTCGACGCCCACGCCGGATCAGGATCCGCTTTATGGCAGGAATGGGCCGATGACCCGCCTGTGGCGCTGAAACGGTGGGGACGTCCGTCGCGTTGAGTCTCCGATGAGCCAACGGAAAGACAGCGCCGGTCTCGTGATCTATCGCCGCCCGAACGGCGACGGCCCGCCCGACTTCTTCCTCGTCCATCCCGGCGGTCCCTACTGGGTCCGCAAGGACCAGGGCGCGTGGTCGATTCCCAAGGGCGAGATCGAGGACGGCGAGGACAAGCTCGACGCGGCCAGGCGCGAGGTGCGCGAGGAAACGGGTTTCGATCTGCACGGTCCTTTCCAGCGGCTGCCGCCGGTGCGGCAGCCGAGCCGCAAGGTGGTGCATGCCTGGGCGATCGAGGCGCCGCACCTCGATCCCGCAAAGATCGAGAGCGGAACGTTCGAGATGGAGTGGCCGCCGCATTCCGGCCGCAAGGCGGCATTTCCCGAGGTCGATCGCGCGGCGTGGTTCGATGTCGGCGAAGCGATGCTCAAGATCCTGCCCGGCCAGCGACCGATCCTCGAAAAGCTGCTCGAACGATTGGGCGTCGTCGAAAAGGCGACGTGAAAGCACTCCCGCCCTCATCCTGAGGAACGCTCCGCAGGAGCGCATCTCGAAGGATGGCCACAGACGAAGTGCTCGTTCCACCCTTCGAGACGCTCGCTTCGCTCGCTCCTCAGGGTGAGGTAAAAGCGTCGAGGGGAGAAGGGGCGTCATGGAATTGCTGTTCGAGCGTGAGGAATATCTCGGCCGCGTGGCGCGGACCAGGAAGGCGATGGCGGAGCGCGGCATCGACGTGCTGCTGATCGCCTCGCCCGCCAACCAGTTCTGGCTCACGGGCTACGACGGCTGGTCGTTCTACACGCCGCAGATGGTGGCGCTGAAGAGCGACGCCGAGGAGCCGATCTGGGTCGGCCGCAAGATGGACGCAGTCGGCGCCAAGTTCACTGCCTTCCTGAAGCCTGAGAATGTCGTGCCCTATCCCGACACTTACGTCGGTTCAGCCGAGCGTCATCCCATTCAGTACGTGGCCGAGGAGCTGACGCGCCGCGGCTGGGACAAGGGCACGGTCGGCGTCGAGACCGACGACTACTATTACACCGCCAAATGGGACGCGATCCTGCGCGGCGGCCTGCCCAACGCCAAGTTCGTCGACGCCTTCCTGTTGGTGAACCGCTGCCGCATGAAGAAGTCGGAGCGCGAGTTGGATTATATGCGTCAGGCAGGCCAGATCGCGGCGGCGGCGCAGAAGGCCGCGTTCGAGAAGGCCGAGCCCGGCGTGCGCCAGTGCGACGTGATGGCGGAGCTCTATCGCGTGACGACGGCCGGCACGCCGGAGTTCGGCGGCACGTTCCCGTGCAAGCCGCCCAACGCCATGGTGAACGAGATCTGTTCGGCGCCGCATCTGTCGTGGAGCGACGCGCCTCTGGCCAGGGACGATCTCTTCTACATCGAGATGGGCGGCGTGCGGCATCGCTACCACTCGCCGCTGTCGCGCTGCATCTATCTCGGCAAGCCGACCGAGCGCATGGACACGGTCGCCAAGGTGATCGCCGAGGGCTTGAACGCCGTGCTCGACGTCGTGAAGCCGGGCGTGCTGTGCGAAGAGCTGGCCGCGACCTGGACGAAGGTGATCGCTCGCCACGGCATCGAGAAGGACAGCCGCATCGGCTATCCCGTCGGCATCGGCTTCCCGCCGACCTGGGGCGAGCTCACCGCAAGCTTGCGCGCCGGCGACCGCACGCCGATGGAGGAGGGCATGACCTTCCATTGCATCCCGGCGCTGTGGCTCGACACCTTCGGCCTGGTGATCAGCGAGAGCTTTGCGGTGACGGCGAAGGGCGCGGAGTGCTTCGCCGATTACCCGCGAATCCTGTGTGCAAAGGAGTAGGGACTGGGCTTCGTCCCACATCGTCCCACCGCCGTGGGACGGGTATAATGCAGGCCGG
>DATJWN010000382.1:0-11697 GCA_035501235.1 Reyranella sp. | reverse complement strand
GCCATGGGCCACAAGGACGTCGCCGTGCTGAACGGCGGCCTGCCGAAGTGGATGGCCGAGGGACGGCCGGTCACCGACGATCCGACGCCGCCGCGCGAGCGCCACTTCACGGCGCGCCTCGACAACACGCTGGTGCGCTCGATCGACGACGTGCGCGGGTTGCTCGACAGCAAGCGCGAGCAGGTTGTCGACGCGCGCGCGGCCAATCGCTTCCGCGGCGAGGTGCCCGAACCGCGCGCGGGGCTGCGATCGGGCCACATGCCGGGCGCGTTCAACCTGCCCTACAACGATTTGCTCGATCCCAAGACCAACACGATGCTGCCGGCCGATCAGCTCGCCCAGCGCATCAAGGCCTCGGGCCTCGATCCGGCCAGGAAAGTGACGGCGAGCTGCGGCTCGGGCGTCACGGCCTGCGTCGTGGGCCTTGGTCTCTTTCTCACGGGGGCACCGGAAGCCGCGATCTACGACGGCTCCTGGACGGAATGGGGCGGTCGTGCAGACACACCAATCGTCACCGGTCCCTGATCTCTATTCCCACCTGCCGCCGGTACGCCCCGACGGCCGCATGCAGATCGCGATCAAGCATCTGGAGCTGGTGAAGCTTGCCTGGATGGAGCCGGGCAAGCCGCCGCCGATGCCGATCGAGATCGCGCAAGAGTTCAATCCCACCGTGCCCTTCTACCGCGAGCTCTACGATCGCGTTGGCCGGCCGTGGCTCTGGTTCGAGCGGCGGCTCCTCTCGGACGAGGACCTCGCCCGCCTGCTCGCCGGTCCGCGGCACGAGGTACGGGTCGCGCGCCATAACGGCGAGCTCGTGGGCTTCTTCGAGTTCGAGGACAACGAGATCGCCTTCTTCGGCCTCACGCTCGGCTATCTCGGCAGGCATATCGGTCCCTGGCTGCTCGATCGGGCCATCGCCCGCGCCTTCGAGCGCGGCTCGACCAAGATCGTGCTCAACACCAACAGCCTCGACCATCCGAAGGCGCTCAACATCTATCGCCGCGCGGGCTTCCGCGTCGTGCGCGCCGAAGCGCGGGATCTGCCCGATCCGCGCGTGCTGTGGCCGGACATCTATCGGTGGCCGCCGAAGTGATGCCTGTGCCATAGTGCAAGGCATGACTGCGAAGAAAACTTATACCCGACCCGACACCGTTTTGGCCGTCGCCGGCCGCGATCCCGACAACAACTTCGGCATCGTCAATCCGCCCGTCTATCATGCCTCGACGATCCTCTCGCCGACCATGGCGAAGTTCGAGAACCGGATCCCCTTCGAGGGCTTCGGCTACGGCCGCAACGGCACGCCGACTCAGAAGGCGCTCGAGGACGCCGTCGCCGCGATCGAAGGCGCGTACCGCTCCATCGCCGTGCAGTCCGGCCTCGCCGCCGTCACCGGCGCGATCGTGGGCTTCCTCAAGACCGGCGATCACATGCTGATCACCGACAATGCCTATGGACCGGCGCGGCGCTTCGCCAACACCACGCTCAAGGGCTTCGGCGTCGAGACGACCTTCTTCGATCCGATGATCGGCGCGGGCATCGAGAAGCTGATGCGGCCCAACACCAAGGTCGTCTATCTCGAGGCGCCGGGCTCGCAGACCTTCGAGGTGCAGGACGTCGATGCGATTGCGGCTGTCGCCAAGAAGCACGGCGCGGCGGTGCTGCTCGACAATACCTGGGCGACGCCCCTCTACTTCAAGCCGTTCGAGCATGGCTGCGATCTCTCGATCCATGCCGGCACGAAGTACATCGTCGGCCACTCCGACGCGATGATGGGCATCATCTCCTGTCGCGACCGCGCCATGTTCGAGGTCGCCAAGACCGCGTGCATGAACTTCGGCTGCCATGCCGCGCCGGACGACAGCTACCTGGCCCTTCGCGGGCTTCGCACCATGGCCGTGCGGCTGCGCCATCACGAGAAGAGCGGCATCCATATCGCCAACTGGCTGAAGACGCGGCCCGAGGTCGACAAGGTGCTGCATCCCGCCCTGCCCGACTGCCCCGGCCACGACAACTGGAAGCGCATGTTCAAGGGCTCGTCCGGCCTCTTCGCCTTCACCCTGCGCGACGGCTACAGCAAGAACGCGATGGCCGCGATGCTGGACGGCATGGACATCTTCGGCATGGGCGCCTCGTGGGGCGGCTATGAGAGCCTGATGATCCCGGCGCATCCCGACAATTATCGCACCGCCGTGCCGTGGCCGAAGGACAAGCAGATCCTGCGCGTCCATATCGGCCTGGAAGACGTCGAGGACCTGAAGACCGATCTGGCCGAAGGCTTCGATCGGCTGAACCGCGCGCACAACGCGTAGCTTACTTCCGGCACTCCGCGCAGGTGCCGGTGACTTCGAGCGTCATATCGCGCGCGGTGAAGCCGCGGCGGCTCGCGGAGGCGGCGATCGTGTCGGCGACGCCCGTGCTCTGCATCTCCTCGGCGTTGCCGCATTCGCCGCAGATCAGGAAGAAGCCGCGATGGCTCTCGCCCGGATGGCTGCAGCCGATGAAGGCGTTCATGCGCTCGATGCGGTGGATCAGCCCGTTCTCGATCAGGAAGTCGAGCGCGCGATAGACCGTCGGCGGCGCCGAGCCCAGATCCTCGTCGCGCAGCTGATCGAGCAGCGCATACGCACCCACGGGCTTGTGGCTCGACCAGACCAGTTCCAGCACCCGGCGGCGCAGCGGCGTGAAGCGCAGGCCTTTGCGCTCGCACAGCTTCTCGGCAGCCGCGAGCGCGTCCTCGATGCAGTGCTTGTGGTCGTGGGTGGAGGCTTTGGCCGGCTTCTTCACGGGGTTCCGATTTGCCAAGCGGGACGACGGCGATTATACGCCCCGTTCCTTCCGGAGGCCAAGGCAGCATGCCCCGCACCGCCACCACCTATCCGCAGGCCGCCATCGACGCCATGCTGGCGGCCATCCAGTTCGACGCCCAGGGTCTCGTGCCCGCCATCGCCCAGCAGCACGATTCGGGCGAAGTGCTGATGATGGCCTACATGGACCGCGACGCCGTCGTCGAGACAATGCGCACGGGTCGTGTCTGCTACTGGTCGCGCTCGCGCAAGGGCCCCTGGCGCAAGGGCGACACGTCCGGCCACATCCAGACACTTGTCGAGCTGCGCGTCGATTGCGATGGCGACACGCTGCTGGCCGAGGTCGAGCAGACCGGAGTCGCCTGCCACACCGGGCGGCACAACTGCTTCTTCCGCGCCATTCGCGAGGGCAAGCTCGAGACCATCGCGCCGGTGCTTGTCGACATGGACAACCTTGCGAAGGAGTGAGCGTTTTGCGTCAGCGTAGTCTCGATCGTCGCCTGTTCCTCGGTTCCGTCCTCGCGCTCCCCCTCGGCGGTTGCATCGACATCACCGAGATGTTCGGCGCCAAGCCCAAATACACGCTCACGCCCCGCGGCGACCGCCTGGTGCGATGGATCCAGCACGAGGGCCACGACGTCATGATGGCGCCCGATGCGCTGACGGTGATGGGCCTCAACAATGGCGGCCGCGACATCCCCGTCCGCCAGCTCGCCTTCGACGGCACCGACGGCCGCTATGTGGTCAGCCTGGTGAACCTGCGCCAGATCCACGAGTTCGTGTTTCATCGCCGGCAGGGTGATGTCCTCGTCTTCCATCACTGCGACACGGCCTTCAGGCGGCTGACCAGCGTGCGCTATCCGCGCACCGGCCAGCCGACTTTCATCACCGATACCGCCTTCGCCGAGAACGACTTCGCCCAGCAGCTCGCCTTTTGGTTCGACCGTATGCCGGGGCGGTAGTAATGTTACGGAACGATGACAGTCAGTTCCGCCCCCTCCCTCTCGGCCAGGAAAACGCTGACGGTGTGCGGCGGCGCGCATGCGCTGCATGACGGCTTCACCGACCTTCTGAACGTCCTCTATCCGCTGCTTCAGGCCCAGTTCGGCCTGACCTACGCAGCCATTGGCGCGCTGAAGGCGGTCTATTCGGGCGCCATGGCGAGCGGGCAAATCCCCTCGGGTTGGCTGGCGACGCGGTTGGGCGGCGTCCGCGTCCTCGCCTTCGGCACGGCACTGGTAGCGGTCGGCTACGGCCTGGCCGGTCTGACCGGCTCGATCTACGGCGTGATCGCCGGTCTATTGCTCGCGGGCTTGGGGGGCAGCACCCAGCATCCGATCGCCTCGACTCTGGTCTCGGGCGCGTTCCCCGGACTGCGTTCGCGCACAGCACTCGGGACGTACAACTTCACCGGAGACGTCGGCAAGATGGCGGTGCCGGCGCTGTTCGCGCTGATTGCAACCGCGCTCGGCTGGCGGCAGGCATTGCTCATCACGGCGGCACTGGCGGTGACCGGCGCCGGCCTGATCGTCGCCACGCTGCAAGGCGCGGAGATGCGCGCCAAGGAGACGGCCAAGGCCGCAGTCTCCGGACAGGACAGGCCGTGGGCCTTCTGGTTGCTCTTCTCGATCCACGTCGCCGACAGCAGCGTGAGGAGCGGCTTCCTGATCTTCCTGCCCTTCCTGCTTCAATCGAAGGGCGCCGACTTGCCGATGGTCGGCCTCGCGCTGTCGCTGCTGTTCGCGGGCGGCGCGGCCGGCAAGCTGGTGATGGGCTGGCTGGGCTCGCGTCTCGGCGTCGTGCGCTCGGTGGTGCTGACGGAGCTTGCGACCACGCTGCTGATCGTCGCCCTCCTGCCCCTGCCGCTCTTCTGGTCGCTGGTGCTGCTGGCCCCGGTCGGTCTGATGCTGAACGGCACCTCCTCCGTGCTCTACGGCACGGTGCCCGAGTTCGTCACCGCCGAACGCCGCACGCACGCCTTCGCCGTGTTCTACACCGGCGGGTCCGTTGCGGGCGCGTTGAGCCCCTTCCTGTTCGGCGTGCTGGGCGATGCGATCGGCCTCGTGCCTGCAATCGCCAGCGTGGCGGCGCTCGCCTTGCTGACGGTGCCGCTGGTGTGGGCGCTCAGGCCGGCTTTCCACTCCACTCCGGCCCCATAGGCCGCAGCCTGACTCCCTTGCGGAGATGCTTGTAGGGCATCTCCACCGGATCGGTGATGTGCGCGCCGGGCGACTGGACGACCAGGATCGTCTCGGCGATCGGCTGGAAGTCGGCGCGGAAATGCACCGTCGACTTCAGCCCGAGGATCGGCACCTTGGAGGGCTCGACGCCGACGTGGCGGAACATCTCCTGGTCGGCTGCCTGGACCCGGCGACTCGCGAGCACCGCCGAGACGCCGCTCGCCTCGTCGGTGACGAGCGCCATCGGCCCGATCTGGAACTTGGCGCCGCCATAGAACGGGCCGGTGCCGGTGAAGACGCCGTCGCCGACCTTCATCACGCGCCAGTCGGCCTCCAGCGGCTTCTCTCCGGCATAGCCGACGGCCGCGCCGATGCCGCGGCGCATGATGTTGCCCTCGCCCGTCGCGACGGCTGCCTTCGCGGCCTCCTCATCGACGATCATGCCGATCACCGCGCCCCTGGCCTTGTGGCGCATCATCGCCGCCAGCAGCCCGATCGTGTCGGAGGTGCCGCCGGCGCCGGGATTGTCCTGCACGTCGGCGAGCACGATCGGCTTCTTCGCCGTCTTCGCCAGCTCCAGTGCGCGCAGCACGGCGGCGTCCGGATCGAGCAGCTCGCCGTTGAACGCCTTCTCCTGCACCTTCACCGCATTGGCGAGCTTGTCGGCCGCGGCCTCGACCGCTTCCTTGTCATGACCGTAAACGACCAGTGCCGGGCCGCACTGGGCGATGTCGGCCGGCGGGAAGCCCGGCGTGTGGGTCACGCTCACGATGCCCTGGTTGTGGCTCTTTTCGCCCGCCTCCAGCTCGCCCACGAGATCGAAGATGCTCTTGGCCGGCTCGATGAAGGTGCACTGCCAGACCAGCGGGATCAGGAAATCGAGCTGGCGATAGGCACGGTAGACCGGCCGCTTCTCCTTGAGCAGCCGGTCGAGCAGCTGGGCGGCACGCCGGCCGGTTTCCGCCATGTCGATATGCGGATAGGTGCGATAACCGACGAGCGCGGTCGCGAGCCTGGCCATGTCGGGCGTCAAATTGGCGTGATAGTCGAGGCTCGCGACAATAGGCAGATCGTTACCCACGATGGAACGGATCCGGCGTAGAAGTTCACCCTCACCGTCCTCGGTGTTCTCGGCGACCATCGCGCCATGCAGATCGAGATAGATCGCATCGAACGGCCCTTTGCCGCGCAGATCGGGCTCGAACAGCGCCCACATGCGCTCGTAGGCATCCTCGGTGACGTAGGAGGCCGGCGGCGCGCTCGCCCAGGCGAGCGGCACCATCTCGTGGCCGAGTTCGCCGAGTTTCTGCACCGCGCCCGAGATCGGGACATTGTAGCCTTCGACGGCGCCGATCATCTCCGGTCCGTGGAGAAGGCCCGGCCAGGCATCGGCACGCACGAAGTCGGCCCAGGTCGCCTGCTGCGGGGCGAAGGTGTTCGTCTCATGTTGAAAACCACCAACAGCAATACGCGCCATCGCCCCATACCCCTTCCCATTTCAAGCCGGAAGCCGGACCATATCACTGCCATGCGCAATGTCTTCGGTCTCGTTCTGCTCCTCGCGACCGCTGCCTGCTCGCTGCCCCAGACGCGCTGGGAGAAGCCCGGCGCCGACGAGAAGACGACCGCCGGCGACCTGGTGACCTGCCGGCGGGCCGCCCAGCAGGAGGCGATGCGCGATCTTCCCTGGCCGGGCCCCGTACCGATCGGTCCTCGATCGTTCTTCTATCGCGACAATATCGAAAGCGACCGCTTCTACATGGAGCACCGGCTGACCGACTTCTGCATGCGCAACAAGGGCTACACGCTGGTCACGATTCCGCCGGCGCAGACCGGGCCGCCCTCGCCTGAACAACCCGTCGGCAAGTCGTAGCTCAGCCCTTCTTCACCCCGTCCTCGATCGCCTTGATGAGCACGGGCCAGTATTCCTTGTTGAAGCCGAGGTCGCGCGCGCGCTCCATCAGCTCGCGGGCGACGTCGGCGCCGAGCGCCGGCACGCCGGTCTCCTCGGCCATCTGGATGGCGTAGGAAAGATCCTTCAGCGCGTAGTCGGTCGAAAAGGCGCGCTCGGGGAAGACGCCGGGCAGCATCGCCTTCATGCCGTGATTGCGCAGCGCGAAGGAATCGGCCGAGCCCTTGGTCAGGGTCTCGTAGAGCACCTTGCCGTCGACGCCGTTGGCACGCGCGATGGTGAGCCCCTCGGCGAGCGCCACGACGGTCTGGAACAGGATCATGTTGTTCAGGATCTTGACCGCCTGACCGGCGCCGGCGTCGCCGCAATGCGTGACCTCGCTCGCCATGCAGCGCAGCAGCGGCTCGATCCGCTCGAAGGTCTGCTTCGTGCCGCCGACCATGATCGAGAGCGTGCCGTCGATGGCGGCCTGGCGCGTGCGCGCGACGGGCGCGTCGGCGAAGGCCGAGGCCTTGCCCTCGAATTCGGAATAGAGCCGGCGGGCGAGCGAGACGGGCGCGGTGCTGCAATCCACCACCGTCCAGCCGGGGCGCGCCTTGGACACCAGACCGCCGGCGCCCAGACACACCTGCTCCACTTCCTTGCCTCCGGGCAGCGACAGAAGGATGGTCGTGCAGCTCGCCACGATCTCGTCGATCGACGCCGTCTTCACGCCGTCGGCGGCCAGCCGCTGCAGCGGCGCGGGATCGCGGTCCGCCGCCAGCACGGTCCGGCCGCTCTTCTTCGCAAGGTTGCGGCACATCGGCTCGCCCATGGTGCCGACGCCGATGAAACCGATCATCTCAGTCATCAATTTCCTCCCCATTCAAATGGGGAGGTGTCGGCGTAATCGCCGACGGAGGGGTCATGAGCCACAGCGCGCGGTCGCTCATGACCCCTCCGTCAGCGCAAGGCGCTGACACCTCCCCATATGAATGGGGAGGTGGATGAGAGGCTAGTCCACGATGAAAAGCTTGGCGCCACCCTCGGTGCGCGAGCGATGGGCGAGAGCGCCGTCGGCGACCTGATAGCTCTGGCCGGGCTTCAGCACGACGGTGCGGCCGTCGGCCAGCTCGGTGTGCAGCTCGCCTTCCAGCACCAGCAGCACATGTCCCTTCTGGCACCAATGGTCGGCGAGATAGCCCGGCGAGTATTCGACCATGCGCACGCGGATGTTGTTGAAGTTGCGCGTGCGCCAGAAGGCCTTGCCGGTCTCGCCCGGATGCTCCGTGCGCTCCACGCCGGTCCAGTCGGTCGTGCCGAAGGGTATGTCGAACATCAGCATGCGGTCACTCTCACTGCCATTGATCCAGCGCCTTGGCGAGGCTGTCGCGGCCACGATAGAGCATCGCGCGCCAGCCGGACATACGCGCGCCATCGACATTCGTCGCGGCGTCGTCGACGAACAGGATCGACTGCGCCACCGTCACGCCCATGCGCGCCTGCGCATTGGTGTAGAAGACGCGTTCCGGCTTGCAGACACCCAAGGCGGCCGAATAGACGATCTCGTCGAAATGCGCGCCGAGGCCGGCCTGGTCGCGCAGATAGGCGACCCGATGATGCTCCTGATTGGAGGCGGCATAGCATCGGCCGCCGGTCCGCCGCCGCCAGGCATCGGCCATGGCCAGCACCTCGCGATCGATCACCGCGTCCTTCTCGAACCAGTAGGCGACGAACTCTTCGATGCGATCGGCCAGACCCAGCGGCTCGAAATACGCGTGCAGCGCGACGTACAGGTCGAGCCGACCGCGCAGCACTTCCTGGAACGGACCACGGAAGAAGTCGCGCCGGATCGACTCATAGTCGAGCCCCAGATCCTCCTTGAGCGTCGCGTACCACGGCGTGGCCGAGCCCGGCTGGGCGAGCGAGACGACACCGTCGATATCGAGGACGAGCACGGGGCTGGCGGACATGCGCCTCCATGCTACAGCAAAGCATGGAATTGATCGTCCCTTCCCTGGAAACGCTGCCGCAATTCGTCGACGCGCTGAAACGCGGCTGGTCGCCGGACAATATCCGGCTGGAGGAAGCGGCCAGGGAGTTCCTCGGGATGATCGCCAAGGACGCGGCGGCCTTCATCGCGCGCTGCACGGATCGCGAGGCCAAGGGCGGTGACGTCACCCTGCCCGACGGCAGCACGGTGCCGCGGCTGCCGGGCTTCGTGCGCTGGATGTGGGACGGTGAATTTTGCGGCCAGATCGGTTTCCGCTGGCAGCCCGGCACGGAGGCGCTGCCCAAGCACTGTCTCGGCCATATCGGCTATGCCGTCGTGCCCTGGAAGCGCGGCAACGGCTACGCGACGAAGGCGCTCGGCCTGATGCTCGCCGAGGCGCGCCAGGAAGGCCTGCGCTGGGTCGAGCTGACGACCGATCCGGACAACGTCGCCTCGCAGAAGGTGATCACCGGCAACGGCGGCGTCTTCATCGAGCGCTTCTTCGCCGAGGCGGCCTATGGCGCCGACAGGCCCGAGTTACGTTGGCGGATCAGTCTCACGGGGCCGGGCCCCGAGTCTCAGGGGCGTGAGACCGGTTCGATGTAGATGCCACAAGGCCTTTGGCCGCGAGTCTCAGAGTCTCACCACCCCCCTCCCGGTGTCAGTCCGGGACGCCGCCTTCGCGCAGGATCGTTTCCACCATGGCCGCCAGCAGAGCGAGGCTCCGCGTCTTTAGCCCGCGCGAGGACTCACCGGCACCGATCCGGCCTTCCAGCATGAGCACGATGAAACCGTGCACCGTCGCCCAGGCGAAGTCGGTCATGCGGGCCTTCACGTCGGGCTTGGCGTGCGGAATCACGGCGGCGACGGCCGTGGCCAGTGCCGGCACCTGTCCCCGCTCGGCGTCGCGGGCGAATATCAGCTCGAACAACCGGGGATTGGCCGCCGCGAAGGCCATGTAGCCCACGCACTGGCCGACCAGCCGGGCGGCCGGCTCGTCCTTGGCTCGGCGGGCCTCCGCCTCCATCGTGGCCGTCATTTCCTCCGAGCCGCGGCGCGCAATCTCCGCCAGCAAGTCGTCGAGCGAGGCGAAGTGATAGGCGGGGGCTGCGTGCGAGACCGACGCCCGCCGGGCGCATTCGCGCAAGGTGAAGCCGCGCCAGCCCTTCTCCTCGAGCAGCGAGCGGCCGGCCTTCACCAGCGCCTCGCGCAGGTCGCCGTGGTGGTAAGGAGCAGCTTTACGCGTCGTAGCCATGACTCTGCCTATTCTGTCGGCGGCTAGATTTAGGCGACTCGAATTTGCTGGTGTCAAATTAGGCAATGAGGCTTCATTTCCCGATGACCTTCTCCCTCTACCTCGCCTTCGTCGCCGCCTCCTCCATTTTGCTCGTCATTCCCGGGCCGACCGTGCTGCTGGTCGTGTCCTATGCGCTGGGCCAGGGCTGGCGCACGGCGCTGCCCATGGCGATCGGCGTGGCGCTGGGCGACTTCACGGCCATGACGCTCTCGATGCTGGGGCTGGGCGCCCTGCTCGCCGCGTCGGCCGCGCTGTTCACCGTGCTGAAGTGGATCGGCGCCGCCTATCTCGTCTGGCTGGGCATCAAGCTCTGGCGGGCAGGCGGCGCGCTCGAGGCCAAGCCGCGCACCGATGTGGTCTCGGCCGCCCGCATGCTGGGCCATGCCTGGCTGGTGACGGCGCTCAACCCGAAGAGCATCACCTTCTTCGTGGCCTTCCTCCCGGCCTTCCTCGACCCGCATGCGGATTTCTGGACGCAGATGACGGTGTTCGAGTCGACGTTCCTGGTCCTGGCGTTCGCCAATGCCTTCGGCTACGCGCTGGTCGCGTCTCGCGCGCGGGGGTTGGTCTCCAATCCGCGCGCCATCCGGATCATCAACCGGACTGGCGGCAGCCTGCTGATCGGCGCGGGCGTAGCCACGGTCACGCTGGCTGGAACTCGGAGCTAGAGTCTTCCCTCCCCATTCAAATGGGGAGGGAAGCTTCTTCATTTTGCCGGTTCGCTGACGAAGGCGACCTTGCTCAGGCCCGCCTTGGAGGCGTCGGCCAGCGTTTCGGCGACGTAGCGGTAGGCCACGTTCTGGTCAGCGCGGAGATAGACCTCGGGCTGCGGGCGCTTCTTGCCCGCCTCGAGGAACTTTGCCGCCGCATCCTCGCGGGTGATGCGCTCGCCGTTCCAGAACAGGTTGCCGCTCGGATCGATGGCGAACTCGATCTTCTCCGGCTTCTGGATGTCGGGCTGCGAGGTCGCCTTGGGCAAGTCGAGCTTGACCGAGTTGGTGAGCAGTGGCGCGGTGACGATGAAGATCACCAGCAGCACCAGCACCACGTCGATCAGCGGCACCATGTTGATCTCGGCCATCGGGCCGGAGCTGGTCTTGCGGTCGAAGCTTGCGAAGGCCATGGCGGGGCTCCCTTACTTCACGGCTGCGAGCGAGGGGCGTCCGCCCGTCGCCGCTGTGGCCTGCAGCGCGCGGCCCATCGACAGGAACGTCAGGAGCTCGAAGGCGAAGGCGTCGAGCTTGGCGTTCAGCACGCGGTTGGAGCGCGTCAGCCAGTTGTAGCCCATGACGGCGGGCAGCGCCGTGGCGAGGCCGATGCCGGTCATGATCAGCGCCTCGCCGACCGGGCCCGCGACCTTGTCGAGCATGCCCGAGCCGGTCATGCCGATCGCGACCAGCGCGTGATAGACGCCCCACACCGTGCCGAACAGGCCGACGAAGGGCGCCGTGGCGCCGATGGTCGCCAGCATGGTGAGGCCGTTCTCGAGGCTGGTCGTCTCCTCGTCGAGCACCTTCTTGATGGTGCGGGTC
>DATJWN010000381.1:0-19590 GCA_035501235.1 Reyranella sp. | reverse complement strand
TGCCGTGCGTCGGCGGCAGCAGGCCCATGATGGCAAGGGCGAGCGTGGACTTGCCGCAGCCCGACTCGCCCACCAGGCCCAGGCACTCGCCGGGCTTCACGTCGAGCGTGACGCCGTCGACGGCCTTCAAGGTCTTGACGCCGCCGGACAGCGCGCTGCCGACCGTGAAGTGGACGGCGAGATCGTCCAGCGCGAGCAGGTTCTCAGCCATGGTGGTGGCACCGCACGAGCCCGTCCGCCGGCAATGCCGTGACGTCAGGCGATGTGCTGCGGCAGACGTCAGTCACCGACGGGCAGCGTGGGTTGAAGCGACAACCCGGCGGGTAGGCCGCGATCGAGGGCACGACGCCCGAGATCTCGCGCAGGCGCTGGCGGCCGTGCTTCGAACGCTCGCCCAGCCGCGGCAGGGAGTTCACGAGGCCCTGCGTGTAGGGATGGCGCGGCGTCGCGAAGATCGCGTCGGCTTGCTGCGCCTCGACGATGCGGCCGGCGTACATCACGGCCACGCGCCGGCACATGTTGGCGACCAGGCCGAGATCGTGGCTGATCATCAGGATCGCCGTGCCGTTCGCTGCGCACAGTTCGCGCATGAGATCGATGATCTCGGCCTGCACCGTGACGTCGAGCGCCGTCGTGGGCTCGTCGGCGATCAGCAGGTCGGGGCCGCAGGCCAGCGCGATGGCGATCATCACCCTCTGGCGCATGCCGCCGGAGAGCTGGTGCGGATAGTCCTTGATGCGCCGCTCCGGCGAGGGCACGCGGACCTGGCGCAGCGCTTCTTCGGCGCGGTCCATCGCCTCGCTCCAGCCGGCGCCCTGGTGCAGCACGAACATCTCGGCGATCTGCCGGCCGACGGGCGAGAGCGGATTGAGCGCCGTCATCGGCTCCTGGAAGATCATGCCGATGCGTTTGCCGCGCAGGCGCCGCATCTCGGCGGGCGAGGCGTGCTGGATCTCCTGCCCGTCGAGCAGGATGCGGCCACCCGCCAGCGACAGCGGCTGGCGCAGCAGGCCCATGACCGCGAGGGCGGAGATGCTCTTGCCGCAGCCCGATTCGCCCACCAGCCCGAAGGCCTCGCCGCGGCCGATCTCGAAGGAGACGTTCTCGACGGCATTGTAGGTGGTGCCATCGCCCGCAAGGGCGATGCGCATGTCCTCGACCTTGAGCAGGGCGGCACTCATGCCCGCCTCGTGGTCGATTGCGGATCGAGCCCGTCGCGCAGGCCGTCGCCCAGCAGGTTGAGGCCGAGCACGGTGAGGAAGATCGCCAGGCCGGGGAACACCGAGAGCCAGGGTGCGGTCGTGATCTGGTCGCGTGCTTCGGAGAGCATGCTGCCCCAGCTCGGAAAGGGCGGACGGATGCCGAGGCCGAGGAACGACAAGGCGGCTTCGGCCAGGATGGCGGTACCCATGCCCAGGGTCGCGATCACGATCAGCGGGCCCAGGATGTTGGGCAGGATCTGCGTGAACATGATGCGCAGGTCGCCGTAGCCCAGGATTCGCGCGGCCTGGATGTAGCCCTGGCTCTTGAGCGACAGGACCTGCGCGCGCGTGAGGCGACACGAGTAGGACCAGGCGGTGAGGCCGAGCGCGATCACCAGGCTCGGCAGGCCCGGCCCCAGGATCGCCATGATGGCGAGCGCGAAGATCAGCGAGGGGATGGCGAGCATCATGTTGGTGAGGCCGCTCACGAAATCGTCCCACCAGCCGCCCCAGTAGCCCGCCGTCAGGCCGAGCGAGATTCCGATCAGGCTGTTCAGCAGCTGGCTCACCACGCCCACGGTGAGCGAGATTCGCGAGCCGTAGACGATGCGGGAATAGATGTCGCGGCCCTGCGCGTCGGTGCCGAACCAGAACTCCTCGCCGGGCGGGATCTCGGCGTTCATCAGGTTGGCGTCGAGCACCGGATCGGTGTGCGCGATCAGGGGTGCGGCGATCGCCACGAGGATGGCGACGCCGACCAGAGTGCCGCCGATCCAGAGCGACGTGCCGCCTTTCAGCCTGGGCAGCTTCATCTTCCGTACCGGATGCGCGGATCGATCGCCACGTAGGCGATGTCGACCAGCGTGTTGATCACCAGGAAGAACGTCACGATCAGCAGGATGCAGCCCTGAACCGTCGGGATGTCGCGCTGGAAGACCGAGTCGATCAGCAGCGAGCCGACGCCCGGCCAGGCGAAGAGCTTCTCGACCACGACGGCGGCGCCCATCAGCGAGCCGAACTGCAGGCCGATGGTGGTGATCACCAGCACCAGCGCGTTGCGCATGACGTGCCACTTGACCACGCGCGGCTCGCTCATGCCTTTGCTGCGGGCGGTGCGCACGAAATCGGCGTTCAGTACGTCGAGCACGGCGGCGCGCGTGGTGCGGGCGAGCAGCGCCATTGGGCCGACGCCCAGCGCCACGGCGGGCAAAATCAGGTGCTGAATGCCGCCATCGCCATAGCCGAAGCTCGGCAGCCATTTCAGCTGCAGCGCGAAGAGGTACATCAGCATCAGCCCGAGCCAGAACTGCGACAGCGACAGGCCGGAGATCGCGCCGACCATGGACGCCGTGTCGATCAGGCTGCCCGGCCGGAGCGCGGCGAGAAAGCCCAGCGGGACGCCGACCAGGATGGCGAAGCACATGGCGCCGAAGACCAGCTTCAGCGACGGCCAGACCCTCACACCGATCAGGGTCGTGACCGGCTCGTGCGTGCGGAAGGAGGTGCCGAGATCGCCGGTCGCGGTGTGGGCGATGTACTTGGCGAAGCGCTCGGGCAGGGGATCGTCGAGCCCCATTTCCTTGCGCATGCGCTCCATCACTTGGGGATCGATGGTCGTGCGCCCGTCTTCGCCCATGCCCGAGATGAAGCTTCCGGGCAGGACGCTGAACAGCAGGAAGACGAGCGCGATGACCGCGACCAACGTCGGGATGACGTTGGCCAGGCGACGCGCGAGGACGGGAAGCATTACTTAGCGGGAGATGTCGCGTCGACCCAGATGTCCTCGGGATACTGATGCGTGATCTCGGTCGGGTTGGCCTGCAGGCCGTGGATCCACGGCTGATGGGCCAGCACCGCCTTGTTGTAGTTGAAGAACCAGACCGGCGCCTCCTCGAAGAGGAGCGCGTTGGCCTTCTTCAGGAACTCGTTGCGCTTGGCGAGGTCGCCGGTCTGGGCGGCCTCGTCGAGCAGCTTGTCGTAATCCGGATTGTTGAAGCCCGCATAATTGCCGGCGGTGCGCGGCGTCTTGGAATAGTAAGTGCGCAGGATGGCGAGCGAGTCGGGGCCCGTCAGGCTGGAGCGGATCAGGGCCTGATGCTCGCCCTTCATCAGCAGCTCGGTGAGCACCGTCGCTTCGACCAGCTTGGGCTTTATCTTGATTCCGACCTTGGCCAGCATCGGCATGATCGCCTCGACGATCGGCAGGCCCCAGCTCTCGTTCTGGCTGGTCGTCAGCTCGAACTCGAAGCCGTCGGGATAGCCCGCCTCGGCCAGCAGCTTCTTGGCCTTGGCCTGATCGAACGGATAGGGCTTCATCGTCTTGTCGAAGGCGGGCGAGGAAGGCGGCAGCCAGCTCACCGCGCGATAGGCCTTGTCCTTCACGAGCCGCTTGATGATCAGCTCCGAATCGATGGCGTAGTTGAAGGCCTGGCGCACGCGCTTGTCCTTGAAGGGCTTGGGGCCGTCGGTCAGGTTGAAGGTTATCGAGCGCGTGAACATCTCGGCCACTTCGAGGATGCCCTTGGAGAGCTGCGGATCGGCGCGATAGGCGACGTACTGCGCCGGGCCCAGGATCGAAGTGTCGATCTCCTTGTTGCGGAAGGCGACGTCGCGCGCGGCGGCCTCCGGCATGATCAGCACCTCGAGCTTGTCGGCATAGGGCTTGCCGGGTTTGTAGAACTTGTCGAAGCGCTCCATGCTGACGCGGCTGCCCGGGATGTGCTCCTTGAACTTGAAGGGCCCGAGGCCGACCGGATTGGCGGCGAAGTTGCCCTTCTCGACCTCTTCGCGCGGCAGGATCGCCGTCGTGCCGCCGAACAGGTAGTAGCCCGGATCGACGCGATCGGTGATGGTCATCTCGAGCGTGAAGTCGTCGATCTTGCGCAGGCCGGAGATCTCCTTCGCCGTGCCCTTCTCGACATCGATCGCGCCCTTGATCACCCGGATGTAGAGCGCCCCCGGATAGCCCTTGGTGCCGTCCATGATGCGCGTGTAGGACCAGATGATGTCGTCGGCCGTCATCTTGCGGCCGTTGTGGAAGTAGGCGTCGTCGCGCAGCTTGTAGGTGTAGACGAGGCCGTCGTCGGAGACAGACACCGACTTGGCGAGCTCGAGCACCAGCTTCGCGTTGGCCGTGTCCCAGTTATAGAGCGTGCGATGGATCGCCTTGTTGACGATGTCGTCCTGCGCGCGCGGCGTGACGTGCGGATCGAGGCTGCCGAAGCTCGCGGCATAGGGCGCGGTCATGCGGATCGTGCCGCCCTTGCGCGGTGTCTGCTGGGCGTCGGCTGTTCCGGCGGCGAGCGCGGCCGCGACGGCGATCGCGAGCCAGGTGAAAATGCGCATGATAGCTCCCCTTATGACGCAGGCATTCCATCGCGCCCGTTGCCGCCGTGCAAGAGGAATGCCGACAGTCATTTATTTCCCCATTCAAATGGGGAAGTGCCCGCGTCTTCGCGGGCGATGGGGTCATGAGCCCCAAACGAGATCTTGCTCGTGGCTCATGACTCCTCCGGCCCTGCGGGCCACCTCCCCATATGAATGGGGAGGTGAGGGTCTTAGACCGGCACGACGTACCCGTCGCGCCGCGGGTCGCAGCCGCCGGTGAAGGTGCCGGTTTCCGGATCGCGCGCCACGCCCTGCATGCCGCCGACCTTCATCGTCCAGTCGGGGCCGCTGGTGAGATCGTGGCCACGCTTGCGCAGCTCGGCATGCACCTCGGCATCGACGCGCGTCTCGAGCGTCACCTCGCGGCCGTCGGTGAGGCGCGCGCGCGGCGCCTCGATCGCCTGCTGGATCGGCATTCCGTAATCGACGTACTGCACGAAGGCCTGCGGCTGGGTCTGCAGGATGCCGTAGGAGCCGGGCGTGCCCAGCGCCATGACCGCCTGGTCGCCCTGCGTCACGATCGAGGGTGCCACGCACACCGGCATGATCTCGCCTGGCTTGGCGCGGTTGGGGCTGTCGGGATTGACGTCGGCCCAATAGAGGAAGTTGTTGCAGCAGATGCCGGTGTCCGGCACGACCACGCCCGAGCCGAACACCGCGCCCAGGCTCTGCGTCACGCACACCATGTTGCCCTCGGCATCGGCGATGGAGAACGAGGTCGTGTGGCCTTCCGCGGGCTTGTCCTTCATGTCGGCCGTCCACTGCTCAGTGGCGCCGGTGATCGGCTTCTTGTCGCGCACACGGGCGCGCAAGGTCTCGACATGGCCGTCGGAGAGAAGCTCGGCGAGCTTCTGCTTGCTCGGCACGCCCACGCGGATGCGCACGCCGGCGGCGAGACGGATGGCGCGCAGCACGGTGTCGATATGCTCGACGCCGTTGCGCGGCATCTTCGAGAAGTCGAAGCCTTCGAGGATGCGCAGGGTCAGCAGGTACTGGAACGCCTCGCAGGGCGGCGGCGGCACATGCACCGTGCGGCCGCGATAGTCGGCTGACACCGGATCGACCCATTCGGTGCGGGCCTCCTTGAGGTCATCCATCGTGAGACAGCCGCCCAGCGCTTGCAGCCGGTCGATCAGCTTCTGGCCGAGCGCGCCGCCGTAGAGCAGCCCCGGCCCTTCGTTGGCGAGCGCTTCCAAGGTCTTGGCGAGATTGGTCTGCTTCAGCACGGCACCGATTTTCGGCGTGCCGCCCGTAATGCCGTCGAGATAGTTCTTGCTCCACTCGGGATAGAGATCGCCGAGGCCGCGCAGCAGGCCCTTGGCGTTGTTGAACTCCTCGATGTTGAACTCGATCATGCCGTAGCCGTCGCGCGCCAGTTTGATCGCCGGCGCGAACAGCTCCGGCAGCTTCTTGCTGCCATAGTCGCTCACCATCCGGCACCAGCCGCCGAGATTGCCCGGCGCGCCGACCGCCAGGGCGCCGCGCGCCAGCTGCTCGCGATTCTTGAGCCGGTCGAGCGGCAAGCGGCGCGGAATGGCGCCCATGAAGGAGAGCGAGCGCACGCGGCGCTCCTGGGCGACGTAGCAGGTGGCGAGGCCCTGGCCCGCCAGGCCGGACATATAGGGCTCGACCACGTTCAGCGCCGCCGCGGTCGCGGCCGCCGCGTCGAAGGCGTTGCCGCCGTTGCCCAGGATGCGCGCGCCCGCGGCGGCGGCCAGCGGATGGGCTGCGGCCACCATGCCGTGGCGCGAGGTGACGGTCGGACGCTTGCCGTGCTGCAACATGTGTCAGGAACCCCCAGAAAGTTGGCGGATCATGACGCCTTCGCCCGCGGTGCGCTATAACCCGCACGATGCGCAGACTGGAATTCGGCTGGTTCCTGCCCACCGCGGGCGACACGACGGCCTATGGCCTCGCCGAGGCCTTCGTGCCGCAGTCGCTGCCGCTGTTCGACAAGATCGTCGCGGCCGCCGAGACGGCGGGCTTCGAATACATGCTGGTGCCGGTGCAGACTGCCTGCTGGGAGGCGTGGATCTCGAGCGCCATGATGGTCGCGCGCTCGAAGTCGATCCGCATGCTCGTTGCCGCGCGGCCCTCCTACATCAACCCCGTGCTGCTGGCGAAGATGATCTCGACCTTCGACCAGCTCTCGGGCGGGCGTATCTGCGTCAACCTGATCGCGGGCCAGAGCGAGGCGGAGAACGCGCAGGAAGGCGTGAAGTGGGGCAAGGAGGAGCGTTACGAGATCATGGACGAGGAGGTGACGCTCCTGAAGCTCCTGTGGACCAATCCCGCGGTCACCTTCGACGGCAAGTTCTATCAGCTGAAGGGCGCGCAGGTCCGGCCGCGTCCGCTGCAGCGGCCCTATCCGAAATTCTATCTCGGCGGCGGCTCACGCCAGGCGTGGGAGATCTCGGCCAAGCATTCCGACGTGCATCTCTTCTGGGGCGACACCTACGAGCGCATCCGCGCCAACATGGCGGAGATCAAGGCGATGGCCGCGAAGCACGGCCGTGAGAATGAGATCGGCTTCGGCATGCGCTTGCAGATCGTCTGCCGGCGGACGGAGAAGGAGGCCTGGGACGCCGCGCACGAGCTGGTGGGCCATGCGAGCGAGGCGCAAAAGGCTTTCGTGAAGGCGCACTTCGCGACCTCGCAGGCGAACCTCCGCGTGCGCGAGCTCGCGTCCATGGGCGAGGTGATCGAGAAGAACTTGTGGACCGGCATCACGCAGGTGCGGCCGGGCGCGGGCATCGCCGTGGTCGGCACGCCCGAGCAATGCGCCGAGACCCTGCAGAACTTCATCGATCTCGGCTGCCACTCCTTCTGCCTGTCGGGTTACCTGCACGACGAGGAGGCCGAGCGCTTCGGCAAATGGGTGATGCCCATCCTGCGCGAGCGCAATCGCGAGCGGATGCTCGCGGCTTAGTTTCTGGGACCGCGGGCCTGGAGGCCCGCGGTCCCGGAAGACTCTACCGATCTCGCCAATCGAAGGAGAGCGGCGCCTCGCGGAAGGCGAAGCGGTCGAGGTGGCGGGCGACGGCGCCCTTCAGCGCCTCGAGCTGGCCCGGTGCGCTCGCTTCGAGCCGGCAGTCGAGCGCATTGTCGTGAGCCTCCAGCTTGAGGGTCGCGTCGCCCGGCCAGTCGGCTCCCCGCGCGTTGCGCGGGAAGGTGACGGTGCCGTGGTTGGGATCGAACTCGACCGCGAGGTTGTGGCTCCAGTGCTTGCAAAGCTGCTGGAGGTAGCGGCTCGCATTCGTGGTCGGGACGTGGACCGTGCTGAGAGTGCTCATGGCCTAGAGCCGCTCGATCTTCTGCGCGGCCTCGTCGAGGATCGCGGCGATCTGATGCAGCGTCTCGCCCTTCAGCGTGTCGCGCTCGAAGCGGTCGCGCAGGACCGTCTTGAGGTTCTGCATGGCGCGCCGTACCGGGCCGCCATCGGTGCGCTCACGCGCGTTGCCGAGCTGGGCCAGGCGGGCGAACAGCTCCTCGACTTCCTTCTTGTGGGCGTCGAGATGCTCGGTGCCGGCCGGGGTGATGGCGAAGGGACGGCGCGCGCCGTCGGCGGCGGCTTCCTCGATCTGGCCCATCTCCTGGAGCATGGTGAGTGTCGGATAGACGACGCCGGGGCTGGGCGCGTAGCTGCCGCCGGTCAGCTCTTCGATGGCGCGGATCAGCTCGTAGCCGTGGCGTGGCTGGTCGGCGATCAGCTTCAGCAAGACGAGCTTCAGCTCGCTCGAGTCGAAGACGCGGCGGCGGCGATGGCCGCGCTCCTCGTCGCCGCGGTCCCAGCCGTGGCGAAAGAAGCGGTGCAATCCGCCGTGACGGCCGAAATGATGGCCGTGACCGTGGGAATGGGGGTGGTGAAAGCGCATGGAGTGCCTTTTGGTGTTACTAATTATATATAAGATATATCTTGAATCGCGCAATAGTCAATCGCGAGCATCAGAAATCATAATTTTGCCTTAAATCGAGCCGGACGCATGCGAGCCACTCTTCCCGATCTCAGCGCCCGCCAACTCGAAGCCGTGCTGGCGCTGGCCGAATACGGCAGCTTCGTCGCCGCCGCCGCGCGCCTTGGCGTGTCGCAGCCGGCGCTGACGCGCCTGCTGCAGCGGCTGGAGACGGCGCTGGGCGTGCGCCTGTTCGAGCGCAGCACGCGCCGGGTCCAGATCACGGCGGCCGGCCGCGAGTTCGCCGCCGTCGCCGAGCGCATGCTGAACGATCTCGGCATCACCGTGCAAAGCGTGCGCGAAGTCGCTGAAGAACGCCGCGGCCTGGTCGTGATCTCGAGCGTGATGTCGGTGGCGGGTGGCTTGCTGCCCGGCATCGTCGCCTCATATCGTGCCGACCGGCCGGGCGTGGAGATCCATGTGCGCGAGGGCGTGCATGCGACCGTCGTCGAGGATGTGCGGAGCGGCGTCGCCGATTTCGGCATCGGCTATGTCGAAGAGCTGCCCGAGTTCGCCGTCGGCACCGCGCTCGGCCGCGAGACCTTCTGCGCCGTCATGCCGGCGCGCCACAAGCTTGCCGCCAAGCGCCAGGTCTCGATGGCCGACCTTGCGGGTCAGCCGATCGTGGCGCTGCCCACCGAATCGCGCACCCGCCGCACCATCGACGCGGCGGCGGCGACCGCGGGTCTCACCTTGCGGCAGATGGTGACGGTGACCCAGATCGCGACCTTGCTCGGCCTGGTCGGCGCGGGTGTCGGGATCGGCATCGTGCCGAAGGGCGCGGTGCGCGGACCGATGGGACGCGGGCTTCGGGTGATCCCGCTCGGCCCGCCCCTGCTGACACGGCGGCTTGGATTGATCGCTCTGCGCGAGCGCGAGCCGACACCGGCGGCCTCCGGGTTTATCGCTTTGCTGAAGCGGCGGTGGCCCAAAGGCGAGTAGGCGCAATTGATATATATTTCGCAATAATCCCGGCTATCAAGTCGGTCTTGGCATAGCCGCCCTGAAGACTATTCTGGCCAGCGGAGGATCGCCCGTGCAGTTCCAGAGCCGCGTCCATGAGGCCGAGAGCATCTCGGCGGTGCAGGAGCTCTATCACAGCAACGGCTGGACCGACGGGCTGCCCATCGTGCCGCCGACGGAAGAGGCGGTTCAGGAATGCCTCGACTGGGCGATGATGCCGCCCGACCAGCTGATCGGCATCGAGCCGGTGCGCGGGCTCGCGATCACGGCCGAGAAGATCGCGATCAACGCGGTGATGGCGGGCTGCCTGCCCATGCATTTCCCGGTCGTGCTGACGGCCTGGACCGCGATGATGCAGGAGCCGTTCCTGATGCACGGCGCCACGGCGAGCACCGGCGGCTGTGCCGTGCTGGTCGTGCTGAACGGGCCTATCCGCTTGGAGATCGGCGCCAGCGGCACCTTCAATGCCTTGGGCAACAGCGATCGCGCGACGTCGGTGATCGGCCGGGCGATCCGCCTCTGCCTGATCAACCTGATGGATGTGCGGCCGGGCGTGATCGATCGCTCGACGCTCGGCCATCCCGGCAAGTTCTCCTATTGCGTCGCCGAGGACGAGGAAGACACGAGCTGGGACCCGCTGCATGTCGTGCGCGGCGTCGAGCGCGCGGCCTCGGCGGTGACGGTGATGGCGGCTCAAGCACCGCGCCAGCTCATGAACGAGTGGACGACGAAGCCCGAGGAGATCCTCGAGACTTTCGCGGCCGAAATGCGCGCCAACCTGCGCCATTACTCGATCCACCCCGGCAACTACGCGATCGTGATCCCCAAACAGCTGCGCGAGCATCTGCAGGCCGCCAAGTGGACCAAGCGCGACATCGCCGAGTTCATCCACCAGCGTGCGCGCATCCATCGCCGCGAATGGGCAGAGGTCGGCAAGGGCGCCGTGGTGCGCGATCGCGGCGACAGCGTCTATCCCGCCATGCCCTCGGCCGACGATCTGCTGGTGATCGCCGCGGGCGGTCCGGCCGGCGGTTTCGGTGCCGTCATCCCGCCCTGGCTCGGGCACAAGAGCCGCGCGGTCACGTTGCCCCTGGGCGTCTGCATCGATTGTGAGCCGCCCAAGAAATAACGAGAAGGTAGGTCATGGCTTTCAAGGTTCTCGATCCCACGCCCGGTACCGCGCCGCCCGCGGGCCAGCTCGCGCCGCGCCTCGATACGCTGAAGGGCAAGACCGTGGGCTTCGTGTCGAACGGCAAGGAAGGCACCAAGGGCTTCTTCCGGCACCTCGAGCAGATGCTGAAGGACGATTACGGCGTGGCCAACGTCGTCTTCCGCACCAAGACCAACTACAGCGCGCCCGCCGACCCGCCGATCGCCGCCGAGATGACGTCCTGGGATGCCGTCATCTCAGGCCTCGGGGATTGAGGCAGCTGTTCATCGTGCAGTCTGCACGACGCCGTCACCGCTGAACGACAGAGCATCCCGGCCTTCGGGGTGATGACCGAGCGCTTCGTCAGCGCCGCCGAGATGATGGGCCGCGTGCTCGGCATGCCGGGCTACAAGTTCGCCGTCATCGGCCATCCCGTCTCGAGCGCGACCGACGATCAACTCAAGGCCATGGCGCGCACCGCCATCGAGCAGGGCTGCAAGCTGCTGGTGAAAGAGTAGCGGAACCTTCACCGGCCGTCGGCGTTGCCACGGCATGAAGCCCATTGCTGTCTTCGGCATCGTCCTGATCGTGGCCGGCATCGTCGGCCTCGGTGTCGCCAATATCTCCTTCACCGAGCAGAAGACCGTGCTCGACGCCGGCCCGCTGAAGGTGACCAAGGAGGAGCAGCACTCCGTGCCTGTGCCCACCATCGCCGGCGTTGCCGCGATCGTGGTTGGTCTCGGCCTCGTGTTCATGGGCCGCAAGACGGCTTAGAGCGGCCCCGCTCTAAAGAGGCCAGGTGAACCGGATGTTGTTCTTGGCGAGGCCGTCGAGAACGATCTGCACGCCGCCCGACTTCATCATCCATTCCAGCCGATGATCGCGATACTCGCGGCGGATGGCGCCTGACGCCAGCCGTTCGGCGGCATTGCCCATGCCTTGCGTCGCCGCCTCGAACTCCTTGAAGGTCTGGGCGACCGAAGGGCGCTCGCAGAGCCGCTTATGCCAGGCCTTGAGCGGCGAATCCTCATGCGGGCCGATGCCGTAGTGCACCGAGCGATTGAGATAGGGCGCGACGCTCAGGTCGGCCCAGCCGAACGTCTCGCCGCCGAACCAAGGACCCTTGCCGAGCTTGCCCGCGAGCCAGCCCAGCAGCTCGCGTGTCTGGGACGCCGCCTTGGCTTTCATGTCATCGGCCAGCCGGCCCTCCGCGCGCTTGAACCAGCGGATCTCGCTCAGGCCCCAGTTGATCGCCTCATAGAGCGTATCGCAGACATCCTCGATCATGCGCGCCTCGGCGCGCTTCAGGGGATCGCGCGGCAGCAGGGCGGGCGTGGGGTGCTTGTCTTCCAGGTATTCAAGAATGATGGTCGAATCGAAGATGCGCGCGTCGCCGTCGATCAGGGAAGGCACTTCGAGGCGCGGGCTCGCATCGGCGAACGGACCCGTCGAATTGCCCGAGCCCAGCGCCTGCGGCGTCTCGACGTCGAATTTCAGCCCCTTCTCGCGCAGCGCGATCTTGACCTTCTGGGCGTAGGAGGAGAGCGGGTGTTCGTAGAGCAGCATCAGGGAAGCTCCAGCTTCACCTCGACCGCGGCGCTTGCGATCACCGCCGGATCGTTGTGCTCGGGATCGGCGATGTCGAGCCCGCCCTTGACGGCCTGCACCGTGACGATGCCGTGCGGCAGCGAGGCCTTCACCTTCTCGATGTCGACCTTGTCGGGCTGCTGCACGCCGATGGTCACGTTCACGAACATGTCGGTCTTCGGATTGACCTTGAGCGCCCGCAGCATGCTGAGCGAGCTGTGATGCAGCGCATCCTGCACCGCGCGCAATGCCGCCTTGGTGTAGTCGCCGCCGTGCAGGTCGTTGCCGGTGCCGAGCTCGAGGATGACACGCTTCTTGGCCATGGCCGTCCTCCTAGAGATCGAGCCGCACGATGGCGGCGGCCTGGGCGATCACCGTCTTGTCGGTGCCGGCCTCGTTCATGATCTCGAGGCCGCCTTGCATCACCTTCACGGTGCCCGTGCCGTGCGGCAGGATCTTCAGCACCTCGTTCGCGTCGACCTTGTCGGGCTGCGGCACGCCGATCAGCACCTCGACCTGCATGTCGTCGCTCGACTTGCCGACCGCCGTCGCGACCGTGAGCGAGTTGTGCCAGAGCGCATCGCGCAGCGCGCGGACGGCGGCCTTGGTGTAGTCACCGCCCCGGATGTCGGTGCCCATGCCGATCTCCAGCGCCACTTTCTTCAATGCCATCGTGGAACTCCTATCCCTTGGCGAGGCCGGCCTTGATGAGAAGCGGCTTCACCTCGATGAAATACTTCTCCGCATAGGCGCGGAACTCGGCCGGACTCTTGTACCACGGCGCCTGGATGTAGGAGTCGAGCAGCGCATCGACCCGCGGGTCCGCCATGGCCTTCTTGAAGGCCTGATGGATCGCCTCGACGATGTTCGGCGGCAGGTCCTTGGGGCCGACGAGGCCATAGGGGCTCTGGCCCACCACGTCGATGCCGCGCTCGCGCAAGGTCGGCACGTCCTTGTATTTGGGAATGCGCTGCTCGGTCGCCATGCCGAGGATGCGGAACTTGCCGGCATCGACCATGGGCGCCCATTGCGCGCCGTCGCAGATGAACTGGACCTCGCCCGACAGCAGCGCCTGCGTCCATTCGGCGGTGCCCTTGTAGGGGACATGGGTGAACTTCGCGCCCGTCGTCTGCTCGAGCTCGATCATGGTGAGCTGGCCAGTGCCGCCGATGCCGCTGGTCGCGTAGTTGTACTTGTCCGGCTCCTTCTTGCCGGCCGCGATCATGTCTTCGAGCGTCTTCCAGGGAGAGTCGGCGCGCACCACGATGCCGATCGTGTAGCCGGTGAGACCGATGATGTAGGTGAAGTCGCGGATCGGGTTCCAGTTTGTCGGCTGGTAGTGCGGATAGCGCAGGCTGTTGATGCTCATGCAGGCGAGAGTCGTGCCGTCGGGCTTGGCATTCAGCAGCAGCGCCGGCGCGAGCGTGCCCGCGGCGCCGGGCTTCGAATCGATCAGGATGGGCTGGCCCAGGAGGGGACCGGCGGTCTCGCCCAGCAGGCGAAGATGCACATCGGTGCCGCCGCCCGCGGCGAAGGGATTGTAGATCGTGATCGGCTTGTCGGCCTTCCACGGCGCTTGGGCGTGGGCGATCGCGGGCGCGGCCAGCGTCGCCCCGGTGACGGAGAAGAGACGACGGCGACTGAGAACGAAAGACACGACTTCCTCCATGATCCGCGCTCCATAGCACGTGAGCGCGGGTCCTGGAGGAAATCAGGCGACGGGGCCTGGCGGTCCCGACGGGTGCGGTACGCTAGGTGGACCGACTTCAGGTGTCGGCACCGTCACCGGCGGCATCTCGGGTGGAATGGGCAGCGCCTTGCCGGGTGGCGGCGGCGCCTCGGGCACCGGGCCTGGTATCGGCGTTGGCGGCCGGTCGGGCTTGGTAGGCATGGAAGGCTCCCTGCAAAGAAGAGAATGCCCGCCGGTTGGGCGGGCATTCCCTCGGATTGCGTTCAGCTTATCGGACGATCACGAGCGGTCGTTGTGGCCCTGGTCGTGGCCGGGCTTCTGGCCCGGCATGTCGGGCTTGCCGCCCGGCTGCGATCCCGGCTTCTGGTTCTGGCGCTGCTGCTGCTCGCGCTGCTGCTGCTCACGCTGCTGCTGCGACGGGTTCTGGTTGTTGTTCTGCTGGTTCATGACCGTGCATCCTCTCCACGTTCGCGAAGCGGCGCCCGGGATTGAGCGCCGCTGTCATAAAAACGACCTGCGGGGGATGGAGGTTGCCGCACGAGGCGACCTCTAACAGCCTGTTCCGGAAGGCTATTTCGCTGCCGGACCAGCCGTCGCAGCACCGGCGCGCGTGCCGGGGTAGGTGGCGCCGAAGCCGAAGATGTCCTTCAACGCGTTGGGCTCCATGAAGCGATTGAGATCGGCCATCGATGCGGTCTTGGTCGGCTTCAGGGTGATGACCAGGGGCCCCTTCGGCGCCTGCCAGTCGCCGACGAACGACGCGACGGCATCGAGGCTGGCTTGCGTCTCGGGTCCCTGGCCCGCGGAGAAGGAGGCGATGGAGAGCAATGCCAGGGCGACCATGCTGTCCGGCGAGCCGCCCTGCTGCTGCGCAATGGCCGTCAGGAGCTTGGCGGCGAGGCCATTGTCTTCCAGCGTCAGCGCCGCGGTGCGCAGTCGGCCGTCATCCTTGGCGCCCTCCATCTCGCTCGCCTTGTCGCTGATGCCGTCCATCACGAGGCTGAGCGACAACCGCGAGAGGTCGCGCAGGCTCACTTCGAGCTTGTTGAGGGTGAGCACCTTCTTGTCGACGTCGAGCCTGTAGTCGAACGTGATGTCGGCGGGCTTGGCCGGAATGCCGTAGGGCGTCAGCAGTTGCGTCATGGCCTCGTCGCCCGTCATGCCTTGCAGCTTGATGTTGGCAAAGCGGGGCAGGGAGTCGCCGTCACTGTCCTTGAGGCGATCGAAGTCGAGCGCCTCGACGGTCACCTTCTCGATCTTCAGCGTGCTCGCCGGGCTGCCCGCGCCGTCGTTCTTCGGGATCACCGCCACGACGTCGGTCAGCACGAAGCCCGCGTCGCCCAGAGGCTCGGCCTTGCCGTAGGTGAACTTGTCGAGCGTGATCTGCGGCTTGATCTCGCGCTCGAAGCGCTCGAGCCCGTTCTCCGCCGCCGCCGTCGAGACCACTCCCCAGGCAAGCGTCACGCCCGCCAGCACGCTCCACATTCGCATCGCCGCCTCCACCGAACGCAGGGACGAAGCCTAGCACCGGAGCGCGCGCAGTCGATCTGCGTTTGTGGCCGAAAAAGGCTTGCTGTGGCGGGGTTTTTCTGGGTCCACGCAACGCTTCCCGCGGATGGGCGTTAGTCGGTCAGTCCATTTCGCAGGAGCCTCATATGACGCGACTGTCTGTCGTCACCCTTGCCTTGATCGGCTTTGCGGGCGTCGCTTCGGCCCAGCCCGTGATCAGCTCGCCGCCGCAGCCTTCGCCGGGCGATTACACGCGCGAGCGCCCGGGCCTGCAGCCGATGGATCAGCAGGCCCAGTCGACCTCGCCCTATGTCGGCCGCCGCGAGCACGCCGAGGCGTTTCGCGACGAGTACGGTTTCCGCTACGATTCGCGCGGCGACCGCATCGACGCGCAGGGTCATCTGATCTCGCCGCATACCACGACGCCGTAGCGCGTCGGCGCCCGTGGCGCAGAAGGAAAGGCCCGCCGGTCAACAGACCGCCGGGCTTTTTCTTTGCCCGGGCCCGCTCTAGAGTCGCGTGGGACCCGAAAAAGGAAGGGGAGGAAGAATGAACATCCGCACATTGGGCCGTCGCCATGCCTTGATGCTGGGCGGTGCCACGGCGGCGGGCCTCGCTGCGCCCGCGCTGGCGCAGGAGCCGAAGAAGCCCGCGCAGATCGTGGTCAACCATTCCGGCGGCTCGATGGGACAGGCCATGCGCAAGGCCTTCTTCAACGGCTTCGAGAAGAAGTACGGCATCCGTGTCGTCGAGACGAGCCCGGCCGATTTCGGCAAGCTCCGCGCCATGGTCGATTCGGGCAACGTCGAGTGGGACGTGACCGAGATCGGCGGACAGGACGCGATCCGCGCCACCAAGATGAACCTGGTCGAGAAGATCGACGACAAGATCGTCGACCGCTCGAAGTATCCCGAGAAGGTGCGGACGCCCTATGTGTTCGCCTCGTCGGTCTACACGACGATCATCGGCTACCGCACCGACGTGTTCAAGGACGGCAGCCAGCCCAAGAGCTGGGCCGACTGGTGGGACGTCAAGAAGTTCCCCGGCGCGCGCTCCATGCGCGACCATCCGACCGACAATCTCGAGTTCGCGCTGCTGGCCGACGGCGTGCCGATGGACAAGATCTATCCGATCGACTTCGACCGCGCCTTCAAGAAGCTCGACCAGATCAAGCCGCACGTCTCGGTGTGGTGGGCGACCGGCCAGCAGCCGGCGCAGCTCCTGCTCGACAAGGAGGTCGTGCTGGCGACCGGCTGGAACGGCCGCTTCTACGACCTGATCAAGAAGGGCGCGCCGATCGCCATCGAATGGAGCCAGGGTGCGCTGAAGCAGGGCAGCTTCGTGATCCCGCGCGGCGCCAAGAATGCCTATTGGGGCCAGAAGATGCTGGCCGAGATGTCGATCCCGCAACAGCAGGCGATCTATGCCAGCGAGCTCGGCTATCCCGGCCTCAACCTCGAATCGCTGAACCATGTCGACGCCAAGGTGAAGCCTTTCCTGCCGACGCAGTACATCGACAAGCAATTCTGGATCGACGATTCCTGGTACGCGGAGAACGGCACCAAGGCGCTCGAGCTGTGGAACGCCTGGAAGCTCAAGAAGGCCTGACGAGTGGCCGAACCGTCGGGCGAGTTGCGTGTCGAGGGGGTGAGCAAGCGCTTCGGCGACGTGCTCGCGCTCGACCGCGTTTCGCTCGACATCGCGCGCGGCGAGCTGCTCACCATCCTGGGGCCGAGCGGCTCGGGCAAGACGACGCTGCTCAAGATCGTCGCGGGCTTCGAGCGTCCCGATGGCGGCGCGGTGAAGGTCGACGGCGCCGACATCACCTCGCTGCCGCCGGCCAGGCGCGACATCGGCATGGTGTTCCAGAACTATGCGCTCTTCCCGCATCTCACGGTGAGCGGCAACGTCGCCTTCCCGCTCGAGATGCGGGGCGTGCCGAAGGCGGAGATCGACCGCCGAGTGGGCGAGGCGCTGGCGATGGTCGAGCTCGCGGGCTACGGCCAGCGCCTGCCCAAGCAGCTCTCCGGTGGCCAGCAGCAGCGGGTCGCGCTCGCGCGCGCCATCGTGTTCAACCCGCGGCTCCTGCTGCTCGACGAGCCGTTCGGCGCGCTCGACCGCAAGCTGCGCGAGACCATGCAGCTCGAGGTGCGCCGCCTGCAACGCAGGCTCGGCCTCACCACGATCTTCATCACGCACGATCAAGAGGAGGCGCTGGTGCTCTCCGACCGGATCGCAGTCATGAACAAGGGCGCGATCCAGCAGGTCGCCGGCACGACCGAGATTTACGAGCGGCCGGCCAACGATTTCGTCGCCGACTTCGTGGGCGAGAGCAACATCTTCCACGGCACCCTGACCGAGCCGGGCTATGTCAGCCTCGAGGGCGGGCGGCGCGTGCAGATCAATTCGGGCCCGATGGCCGTCGGCAGGCGGCTCGGCGTGCTGATGCGGCCCGAGCGGTTCGTCGGCGGCGCCAACACCTTCGTGGGCGAGGTGCGCGAGGCGGTCTATCTCGGCTCCTCCTTCAAGCTCCGGCTCGCCTGCAACGACGGGCTGGAGCTGGTCGTGCGCCAGCCCGCGCGCGGCAAGCTGCCCGAGGCCGGCGAGCGGGTGACGGTCGCCATCGACCCGGATGCGATCCATGTCTTCTAGCCGCAGCGCCTGGCCGGCCCTGCCGGCCTTGATCCTGCTCTTCTGCTTCTTCCTGTTCCCCGTCGCGCGCATGCTGGGCTTCAGCGTCGAAGGCGGCTCGCTCGACTGGTACGCCAAGGCGCTGGGCGAGGGCCTCTACCTCAGGGTCTTCTGGAATACCTTCGAGGTGGCGCTTTGCGTCACGGCGATCTGCCTGATCCTGGGCTATCCGCTGGGCTTCCTGATCGCCACCACGACGCCGTTCTGGGCGACCGTCGGCTTCATCTTCGTGCTGCTGCCGCTCTGGACCTCGGTGCTGGTGCGCACCTATGCCTGGATGGTGCTGCTCGGCCGTAACGGCGTGTTCAACCGCCTGCTGGTCGATGGCGGCGTGATCGCCGATCCCATTCCGATGCTGAACAACTTCACCGGCGTGCTGATCGGCATGGTCCATGTGCTGCTGCCCTACATGGTGCTGCCGGTCTACGGCGCCGTGCGGCGGCTCGATCCCGCCATCGTCTCGGCCGCCGAAGGGCTCGGCGCCTCGGGCTTCAACGTCTTCCGCCGCATCTACCTGCCGCTCACCCTGAACGGCATTTTGGCAGGCTCGATCATCGTCTTCGTGCTGTCGCTCGGCTTCTTCATCACGCCGGCGCTGCTGGGCGGCGGCAAGGTGATGATGATCGCCGTCCTGATCGAGCAACAGGTGCACGAGACGCTGAACTGGCCGTTCGCGGCCGCCCTCTCTGCCGTGCTGCTCGCGGTCACTCTCGCCATCTATTCGGCGAGCCAGCGCTTCACGCGAAGCGAGCTGCAACAGCCATGAGCCGCCGCCTGCTCGTGGTCGCCGCCGCGATCATCTACTTCTTCCTGATGCTGCCGCTGCTCGTGGTCTTTCCGATCTCGCTTTCCTCGGCGCAATACATGCAGTTCCCGCCGCCCGGCTTCTCCTGGCAGTGGTACGAGCGCTATCTCGACGATCCGCAATGGATCGATGCCACCGTGCGCTCGCTCTACATCGGCGTCTCGACGGCGATCCTGGCGCTCGCCGTCGGCGTGCCGCTCGCCTTCACCCTGGTGCGCCGCCGCTTCCGCGGCCGTGTCTTCCTCGATCGCCTCGCGCTCGCGCCGCTGATCGTGCCGACCATCATCGTCTCGGTCGGCATCTACGGCCTGTTCGCCAAGCTGAAGCTGATCGGCGAATGGTATGGGTTGGTGCTGGCGCACACCGTGCTGGCGCTGCCGTTCGTCGTGCTGGTGATCGTGGCCGGCCTGCGCGATTTCGATCGCGCCCTCGAGCAGGCCGCGGAAGGGCTGGGCGCCAGCCGCGTGAGGACTCTGCTGCGGGTCACCTTGCCGTTGTTGCGGCCGAGCCTGGTGTCCGCCGGCCTGCTCGCCTTCATCTCGTCGTTCGACGAGCTGGTCGTGGCGCTGTTCCTGGCCGGGCCGAACATGACCTTGCCCAAGAAGATGTTCGACAACATCCTGATGGAGATCGATCCGACGATCGCCGCCGTC
>DATJWN010000380.1:0-10129 GCA_035501235.1 Reyranella sp. | reverse complement strand
CATGGTCGGGCGTCCAGGACGCCATGATCCAGTGGTGGTACGGCCACAACGCCGTCGGTTTCTTCCTGACCGCTGCCTTCCTCGGCATGATGTACTACTTCATCCCGAAGGCGGCGAACCGGCCGATCTACTCGTACCGGCTCTCCATCGTCCACTTCTGGTCCCTGGTGTTCTTGTACATCTGGGCCGGTCCGCATCACCTGCACTACACGTCGCTGCCCGACTGGGCGCAGACGCTCGGCATGGTCTTCTCGGTCATGCTGTGGATGCCGAGCTGGGGCGGCATGATCAACGGCCTCATGACGCTGTCGGGCGCATGGGACAAGCTGCGCACCGATCCCGGCCTGCGCTTCTCGGTGACCGCCGTCGGCTTCTACGGCATGGCGACGTTCGAGGGCCCGGTCATGTCGATCAAGGCCGTGAACTCGCTCAGCCACTACACCGACTGGACGATCGGCCACGTTCATTCCGGCGCGCTGGGCTGGGTCGCCTTCATCGTGTTCGGCACCATGTACTACCTCGTGCCGCGCCTGTGGGGCCGCACCACCATGTGGTCGACGCGCCTGATCGGCTGGCACTACTGGATCGCGACCATCGGCATCGTGCTCTACATCTCCGCGATGTGGGTGAGCGGCATCATGCAGGGCCTGATGTGGCGCGCCTACGACGAGCTCGGCTTCCTCCAGTACTCCTTCGTCGAGTCGGTGGCGGCCATGCATCCCTTCTACGCCATCCGTCTGCTGGGCGGCCTCTGCTTCCTGGGCGGTGCGCTGCTGATGGCCTTCAACATGTGGCGCACCGTGCGCCGCGCGCCCGAAGCCGTGAGCGCCGACGGCCAGCCCGTGTTCGCGGCCTAGGAGACACGCGATGTTCATCCGTCACGAGACCATCGAGAAGAACGCGATCCTGATGCTGGTGCTGACGCTGATCACGGTGTCGATCGGCGGCATCGTCCAGATCATCCCGCTCTTCACCATCGAGAGCACGATCGAGCGCGTCGAGGGCATGCGTCCCTACACGCCGCTCGAGCAGATGGGCCGCAACATCTACGTGCGCGAGGGCTGCTACCTCTGCCACAGCCAGCAGATCCGCCCCTTCAAGGACGAGGTCGAGCGCTACGGCCACTACAGCCTCGCGGCCGAGAGCATGTACGACCATCCCTTCCAGTGGGGCTCCAAGCGCACCGGTCCGGACCTGGCGCGCGTCGGCGGCCGCTACTCCAACGACTGGCATGTCCAGCATCTCGTCTCGCCGCGCTCGGTCGTCCCTGAGAGCGTGATGCCGGCCTATCCGTTCCTGGCCGAGCGGCGGCTCAAGTACGACGACGTCGCGCAGCACATGAAGGCGCTGCGCACGACGGGCGTGCCCTACACGCCCGAGATGATCAAGAACGCGCGCGCCGATCTCGAGGCGCAGGTCAGTCCCGACGCCGATCCCACCGACCTGCTGAAGCGATATCCGAAGGCCGTCGTCGGCAAGTTCAACGGCGAGTCGCCGGAGATCACGGAGCTCGACGCGCTGATCGCCTATCTGCAGATGCTGGGCACCCTGGTGCCGATCAGCAATCTGCCGCCCGACCGCCTGCGCCAGTGAGGGAACCGCCATGTCCATCGACTCCCTGGGCGACCTGCTCGCCACCGTCTGGACCGTCTGGGCCGTCACGATCTGCCTGGGCATCGCCTGGTGGGCGCTGCGTCCGGCCAATCGTTCGCGCTTCGAGAGCGACGCGCGCATTCCCCTCAACGACGAACGGTGAGGCATCCGTCATGCCGACCAAGATCGAGAAAGACGCCATCAGCGGGCGCGACACGACCGGCCACGAATGGGACGGCGTGAAGGAGCTGAACACGCCGCTGCCGACCTGGTGGGTGTACACCTTCTACGCGACCATCGTCTTCGCGGTAGTCTATTGCGTGCTCTATCCCGCCTTGCCCTCGCTGTCGGGTCATACGACGGGGCTGCTGGGCTACACCAACCGCGCGCAGCTCGCGCGCGACCTCGACGAGCAGGCCAAGGCGCGGGCCAAGTATGTCGAGCGCATTCGCACCGCGTCCTTCGACGAGATCCGCAAGGACCCCGAGCTGTACAGCTTCGCGGTCGCGGGCGGCCGCTCGGCCTTCCAGACCAACTGCATGCAGTGCCACGGCGCGGGCGGCGGCGGCGGCAAGGGCTTTCCCGCGCTGGTCGACGACGACTGGCTGTGGGGCGGCAAGATCGACCAGATCTACCAGACCATCCGCTTCGGCATCCGCAACGCCAACGAGAAGTCGCGCCAGACCAACATGCCGCGCTTCGGAGTCGACGGCGTGCTCACGGCCGATCAGGTCGGTGCGGTGACGGACTACGTCCTCAGCCTCTCGGGCAACGGCAAGGCGACGCCGGAGGGCGCCAAGATCTTCCAGGAGCAGTGCGCGGCCTGCCACCAGGCGACCGGCAAGGGCAACCAGGAGATGGGCGCGCCCGACCTGACCGACAGCATCTGGCTCTACGGCGGCGACCGCGCCAGCGTCTATCGGACGGTCTTCTACGCGCGCAACGGCAGCATGCCCGCCTGGAGCGAGCGGCTCGACGAGGCGACCATGAAGATGCTGGCGCTCTACGTCCATGCGCTGGGCGGCGGCAAGTAGCGGACGTGGGTCATGGACGGCGGCAGCTCCCTCTACGCCGCTCGCGTGCGGGTCTACCCGCACGCGATCAGCGGCACCTGGCGACGGGTGAAGTGGGCGGCGCTCGTCCTGCTGCTCGGCCTCTACTACATCGTGCCGTGGCTGCGCTGGCCGCGCGGCCCGGGCGCGCCTGACCAGGCGATCCTGCTCGATCTCGACGGCCGCCGCGGCTGGATCTTCGACATCGTGCTGTGGCCGCAGGAAGTCTATTTCGTCACGGGCTTCCTGATCCTGGGCGCCTTCGGCCTGTTCCTCGCGACCTCGCTGTTCGGGCGCGTCTGGTGCGGCTTCGCCTGTCCGCAGACCGTGTGGACCGATCTCTTCATGATGGTCGAGCGCGCGATCGAGGGCGACCGCAACGAGCGCCTGCGCCGTGATCGCGGGGCCCTGTCGCTCGACAAGGCCGTGCGCAAGGTCACGAAGCATGCGGCCTGGCTTGCGATAGCGGCGGCGACCGGCGGCGCCTGGATCTTCTACTACGTCGATGCGCCCAGCACGCTGGTGAAGATCTTTCGCGGGCAGGCCTCGATGGAAGTCTACTTCTTCATCGGCCTGTTCACCGCGACGACCTACCTGCTGGCCGGCTGGGCCCGCGAGCAGGTCTGCACCTACATGTGTCCCTGGCCGCGCTTCCAGTCGGCCATGCTCGACGAGCACAGCGTCATCGTCACTTATCAGGACTGGCGCGGCGAGAAGCGCGGCAAGCACAAGGCGGGCGACTCGTGGGAGGGCAGGGGCGACTGCGTCGATTGCCGGCTTTGCGTCAATGTCTGCCCGATGGGCATCGACATCCGCGACGGCCAGCAGCTCGAATGCATCGGCTGCGGCCTCTGCGTCGATGCCTGCAACGAGACCATGGCCAAGGTCGAGCGGCCGCTCGGCCTCATCCGCTGGGACACGCTCGCCCGCCAGCAACGGCGCAGCGAGGGCAAGCCGGCCGGGCGCTGGCGGCCGGTGCGGGCGCGCACGGTGCTCTATGGTCTGCTGCTGCTCGTTGTCGCGGGCGCAATGCTCGCCGCCTTCCTGCTGCGCAGCGATGTCGAGCTGTCGGCGCAGCGCGACCGCAGCCCGAACTTCGTGCGGCTGTCCAACGGCGACATCCGCAACGCCTACACGGTCAAGATCTCCAACAAGCGCCAGGGCGAGCTCGGCGTGCGGCTGGGTGTCCGCGGCCTCGACGCGGCCCGTCTCGCCATAGCCGACAGCGGCGAGACCGGCGCGGATAGGCCCGAGCTTTCGGTGCGCAGCGACGCCGTGGGCTCCTATCGCGTGCTGATCACGGTTCCCGCCCGCGCCGCACAGGCGGCAACGACTCCGATCGCCTTCTTCGTTCTCGATCGACAAGGCCGCGAGCTCGCGGCGCACGCCTCCGTCTTCGTCGGCCCCGGCCGGTAGGAGTTGTTCATGACCATCGCCTCCTTTCGAATGCATCCCGTGCCCGCCGCCTTCGTTGCGGGCTTCGCGATCGTCATCGCGGTCAATGCCACGATGATATGGCTCGCCATCGGCTCCTTCTCGGGCCTTTACAGCGACCATGCGCGCGAGCGTGGCGTGCACTACAACGCCATCGTGGCTGACCAGCGGGCGCGCGACGCGCTCGGCTGGCACGTCGATGCTTCCTGGCGGGCCGATGCCGGCCTCCTCCAGATCGTCCTCATCGGGCGCGACGGACGGCCCGTGCCGGACGCGGCGGTGACGGTCGATCTCGTCCGGCCGGCGGAAAAGCGGCCGCCGATCAGCCTCGCGCTGGAGCGCGTCGACGAGGGCCGCTTCGCCCGCCATGTCGACCTGCCCGAGCGGGGCAACTGGGATGCCGACATCCTGGTCGAGGCGGCCGGCCATCGCTTCGCCATCACCAAGCGGATGTTCCTGAGATGAGCGACGTCGCTCTCCTGCCGCGCGCGGCGCCGGCGAGGGAGCGGCCGATCTGCCGCCATTGCGGTGTGCCGGTGATCGGCGACGAGGCGTTTTGCTGTGCCGGTTGCGCGAGCGCCTACGCGATCATCGACGCGGCGGGCCTGGGATCGTTCTATCGCAAGCTCGAGGCGTTCCGCGCCCACAGGCCGGAGGCACTCGAGACGGACTTCCGCGGCTTCGCGCGCGACCTCGGTTCGGGCGTCTTCGCGCTCGATCTGCTGGTCGAGGGGCTCGACTGCGCGGCCTGCGTCTGGCTGATCGAGAGCCTTCTTGCCCGCAACCCGTCGGTCCGGCAGGCCCGGGTCAACCTCTCGACCCGCAGGCTTGCGCTCAAATGGCAGGGCCGGGCCGAGCAGGCGAACGATCACGCCGCGCTCATCGCGGCACTCGGCTTCGTGCCGGCGCCGTACCGCGCGCCCGAGGCGCTGGTCCAGGACGAGCGCGAGACGCGCGAGCTGTTGCGCTCGATGGGCGTGGCGGGCTTCGCGGCGGCCAATGTCATGCTGCTCTCCGTCGCCGTCTGGTCGGGCCATGACGGCTCGATGGGCGAGGCGACGCGCACCTTGTTCCATTGGCTGTCGGCCGCAATCGCGCTGCCCGCGGTCGCCTATGCCGGCCGGCCGTTCTTCCGCTCCGCCATCGCCGCGCTCCGTCGGGGCCGCACCAACATGGACGTGCCGATCTCGGTCGGCGTCGCGCTCGCCTGCCTCGTCAGCCTGCACGAGACCTGGATCGACGCGGAGCATGCCTATTTCGACTCGGCGATCACGCTGCTCTTCTTCCTGCTGATCGGGCGCTACCTCGACCGGCGCGCGCGGGGCCGGGCGCGCTACGCCGTCCAGGCGATGCTCGCCCTCTCGACCGGCACGGCGCACGTCCTGAGCCAAGGCGGTGTTGCCGAGCCGCGACGCTTCGACCAGCTCGCGGAAGGCGACGTGATGCTGGTCGCGGCCGGCGAGCGCCTCGGCGCCGACGGCACCGTTGTCGAAGGCCGATCCGCGCTCGACACGTCCCTGATCAGCGGCGAGAGCCTGCCGCAGGCGGCGGTGGCGGGCGACAAGGTCGTGGCCGGCATGGTCAACATCGCGGCGCCCCTCAGGGTCAGGGTGACCGCCTCGGGCGAGCGCACCGTGCTGGCCGAGATCGTTCGCCTGATCGAGGCGGCCGAGCAGGGCCGCTCGCGCTTCGTGGCGCTGGCCGAGCGCGTGGCGCGCGCCTATGCGCCGGTCGTGCATCTGACGGCGCTTGCGAGCTTCGTGGGCTGGATGGTGCTGGGCGGCCTCGGCTGGGATCGCGCGCTGGTCGTCGCGACGGCGGTGCTGATCGTCACCTGCCCCTGCGCGCTGGCGCTGGCCGTGCCCGTCGTGCAGGTCGTCGCCAGCACGCGCCTGATGAAGAGCGGCGTGCTGCTGCTTTCGCCCTCGGCGCTCGAGCGGCTCGCCGCCGTCGATCATGTCGTGTTCGACAAGACCGGCACGCTGACGCTCGGCCGGCCCGAGCTCGTGTCGTCGATCGATGACGAAGCGTTGCTGCAGGCCGCGGGCTTGGCGGCGAGTTCGCGCCATCCGCTCGCCAAGGCCCTGGTGCGCGCGGCCCCGCGGGCGCGGGCCGTTTCCGGCGTCATCGAGCATCCCGGCCAGGGGCTCGAGGCCAATGGTGTGAGACTGGGCTCGGTGCGGTTCTGCGGCGTCGCCAAGTCGTCGAGCGACGAGCTCTCCGAGCTCTGGCTTGCCCGTCCGGGCCGGGCGCCGGTGCGGTTCGCCTTCGCCGACCGGCTTCGGCCCGAGGCGCGCGCCACGCTCGACCGGCTGCGCCTGATGGGCAAGACCATCGAATTGCTGTCGGGCGATCGCTTCGCCGCGGTGGCGCCCGTCGCCCGTGAGCTGGGCATCGACATGTGGCGTGCCTGCGCGACGCCCGCCGAGAAGGCCGAGCACCTGGCGCAACTCGCGCGCCAGGGCGTGCGCGTGCTGATGGTCGGCGACGGGCTGAACGATGCGCCCGCCCTCGCGGCCGCCCACGCCTCGCTGTCGCCCGCCACGGCTGCGGAGGCGACACAGCATGCGGCGGACGCCGTCTTCCAGGGCGATTCGCTCGCCGCCGTCGGCGACCTGCTGGAGATCGCCCTGCGCACGGACCGGCTGGTGCGGCAGAACCTCGCTCTCGCGCTCGCCTACAACCTCGCAGCCGTGCCGCTTGCCGTCGCGGGCATGGTGACGCCGCTCATCGCCGCGGTCGCGATGTCGACCTCCTCGATTTTGGTGATTGTCAATGCGCTGCGTCTTGGCGCCTGGCGGAGAGATGCGTGATGGACAGCCTGATGATCCTGGTGCCGGCCGCGCTGCTTCTGGGCCTGATCGGTCTGGCCGCTTTCCTGTGGGCGCTGAGCCGCGGCCAGTTCGACGACCCCGAGGGCGCGGCAGGCCGGATCTTGTTCGACGACGACTGAAGGAGAAGACGATGTCTCACTGGATCATGGGCGTTATCGGCGGTGGCGCTGCCCTGCTGGGCCTGTTCATGGCCGCCGCCGCCGTCGACCCGGGAATCTTCTGGTTCGGCCTGACGCTGGCGGTGTTCGGCGTCCTCTTCGCCTGGTGGATGATCAAGACCGCGTTCGATGAGGCGGAGGCCCGCCGGATCTTCTGGGAGACGCCGATCGACCCGCGTCACACCGCCGAGGGAGCGAAGCCCGCGTCCTCGGGCGAGAAGCTCAGGAGGGCGGCATGAGCCTGAAGAAGATCCGCCTCGAGATGGCGCGCACGCGCGAGTTTCCCGACGGCAACAGCCATTGCGGCTACGAGTTCACCGCGCCGCTCGACCGGCAAGGCCATCTCGACGAGGCCGGATGGCGTCACGACAAGGAGCGCTGCACGGTCCGCCGGTTCTGGGACAATGCCGATGACGAGCACGGCCTGCTGCGTCATCACGGGGGCCGATGGGTCTTCTCCTACGGCCCGGTCGACGACGAAGAGCCGATCTTCCGCTTCGACAAGCACATGTTCACGCCGGGCGAGTACGTCACCGTGACGGAGCACGACGGGCGTTCCTATCCCTTCCGCATCGTCAGCGTCCGCGAGGCGAATGCGACCGAGGCGGTTTGATCCAGATCAAAGTCCTCCGGCGTGGCGGGGCGATAGTAGGGTCATGCGCAATTTCTTGTACCGCTGCCCGGCCACGAAGTTGATCGTCCAGGGGACGATACAAGAGGGCGACTACGAGGGGCAGACCTTCGTCACCCAATCGTGCGTCGCCTGCGGCGGCTTTCATCTCGTCGACCCGCTGACGGGACAAGGCCCGCAGGAAGCCAGATTGCAGGTCGTCCCCCGGACGAGGCGGGAGCACGCAAAGTGAGCGACGCCGTCCACGTCCTCGCCGATCGGGGCCGCGTCGCCACCCGGGCGCTCGCGGTGCTCCGCCTCCACGGCCAGCGCGGGAAAGCCGGTCTTGCGCCGGACTTCGACCTTCTGGAGACCCTGCTGTCCTACGTCGAGCGAACGGTGCGCGGCGTGCACTACGTCCAGGAGGAGGCCCATGTCGCCAAGCCGCTGGAACAGGCGCGCCCCGATCTGCGCCTCACGCTCGGCCGCCTGCGGCGCGATCACGTGGGCGCCGGCGGCTACTGCTTCCGCATGAGGGAGGCGTTGGCGCACTGGAAGAAGGGCTGGTCAAAGGCCATCGACATGTATCTCGACAATGCGCGGGATCACCATCGTCTCAGCGCCACGCACGGCCTGCTGATGCGCAAGACCGTGCTCCCTGCGGCAGAGGCGGCTCTGTCGCCCGAGCACTGGCGAGGCCTCGAACGGGTTCTCGCCTCGGCGCCGGATCCCTTGTCGGGGTGCCGCGCGCGGCTCGCCTTCGAGGCGGCCGTGGGCCGGATGATGGGCCGCGAATGCGCCGCCCCCGCCGCCCTTGATGCAGATCAAGGCCGCCGGCGTCCGCAATCCTATCCTGGGCGTCCAACGAAGGAGACGGTCCTATGAGCGGCAGCGATATCTTCTTTCTGAGCGTGGTGCTGGGCGCCTTCGGCATCTTCGCCGTGGTCCTGGCGGGCAGCACCATCCACTACAACGCCTGGGTCCGCAGCGAGAACAAGGCCCGGCGGTGAGCTGATCGTGCAGAGCTCCGCTTCGCCCTCGGCGGGGCTGTTCACCCCCAAGCTCATCACGGTGCTGGCGGAGGGCTATCGCCTCCCGGACCTGCGCGCCGACATCCTCGCGGGCCTGACCGTGGCGGTGGTGGCCTTGCCGCTGTCCATGGCGATCGCCATCGCGTCGGGGACGACGCCCGACCGTGGCCTGTTCACCGCGATCGTCGGCGGCTTCCTGGTCTCCGCACTGAGCGGCAGCCGCGTGCAGATCGGCGGGCCGGCCGGCGCATTCATCGTCGTGATCGCCTCCTCGATCGAGCGCCACGGCATCGAGGGGACCGTCTTGGCGACGGCCCTGTCGGGGCTGATCCTGGTGGCGGCGGGTGCGTTGCGCCTGGGATCGATCATTCGCCTGATCCCGTTCCCCGTGACCGTGGGCTTCACCGCCGGGATCGGCACCATCATCCTTTCCAGCCAGCTCAAGGATGCGCTCGGTCTGCATCTCGCCGGAAAGGAACCGGCCGCGATCGCGCCTAAGCTGCAGGCCCTGGTCGAAGCGTCCGGCACCGCCAGCGCATCCGCCATGGCGCTGTGCGCGATGACCATCGGCATCATCCTGGCGATCCGGCGCTGGCTTCCGGCCTGGCCGGGCATGCTGATCGCCATCGCGATTGCCGCCGGCGCGGCGGTGACGGGCGGCCTCGCCATCGACACGATCGGCAGCCGCTTCGGCGCCCTGCCGTCGAGCCTGCCGCTGCCGTCGCTGCCCGACGTGTCGATGGCGCACGTCCTGGAGGTGCTTCCGGACGCCTGCGTCTTTGCCCTGCTGGGCGCCATCGAATCGCTGCTGTGCGCCGTGGTCGCCGACAAGATGACGCAGCGCCAGCACCGGTCCAACTGCGAGCTGGTGGCGCAGGGCATCGCCAATATCGGCTCGGCGCTGTTCGGCGGCATCAGCGTCACGGGCACCGTCGCGCGCACCGCGACCAACGTCCGCGCCGGCGCGCGAAGCCCGATCTCGGGGATCGTGCATGCCCTGTCGATCCTGGTGATCATGCGCCTCGCCGCGCCTCTTTGTGCGTACATCCCGCTGTCGGCGCTGGCCGGCGTCCTGATCGTCGTGTCCTGGAACATGATCGAACCGCACGCCATCGCGAGGCTGTTCAAGGGGTCGCGCCCGGGATTCGCGGTCATGGCGCTCACCCTGGCCCTCACCGTCTTCAGCGGCCTGGTCGAGGCCATTGCCGCAGGCGTGATGCTCGACGGATTGTTCAGGCTCCGTACACGGAACTCCCGGCTGATGTCGCGCATCCTGTCCCGCTGGCGACGCTGGCGCGATCGCTGACGCCGGCTCTTGCCGCCAGTGACTCTGCGATGCTGACCCGCCACCTTGGGTATGCTAGAGCATGGTCCATTCAGCTGGAATCAGCTGAATGGACTATGCTGACAATCGAGG
>DATJWN010000379.1:0-28303 GCA_035501235.1 Reyranella sp. | reverse complement strand
CGCGCTTTGTACATGCTGCACTCTTTGGCGGGGAGATGCATTTACCGGACGTGTCGCCATCCCAGGGAAATCATTTGGCAGCCCATAATAGTCAATCAGCGTAGTTATCAGAGCGCCGCCAGGATTCTGGAGCAATCGACTAACGTCCCCTTCATATTTCGAAAACTTACTAACACCACCTTTGAAATTCCGACCCGCCAACACCTTCTTAGTGACCAGGATCGTCGGCACTAAAAAAATTTTCTTTGCCCAGAAATAGGGTCCCAGGACGTCTTTCACAAAGCGCTCTTCCGTAGCTCCCTCGACCAACACGAGGACTCGCTTCACGGTCGAGCCCCGAGCAGATTCTTTTCCCAAAGATCACCGATGGAATATTCATCGAGCCACGCCGACATGTCAGCATCGCGAAGAGACCGAAATGTACTTTGATGCTCCTCACGATCCACGGCCCAAAGCTCGCTCAGCTCCAATTGATTGACGAGCGTGACTGACTGAGTTGCAGCTACGATTTGAGTGTTTGCAGAAGCTGAGCGAAGAAGCCCCGCTAAAACGTTAATTGCTGCCGGATGCAAACCAAGCTCTGGCTCATCAAGTAAGACTAACCGCGGAGGCGTAGGTTGCAGAAGAAGCGTTGCCAGACAGATAAAGCGCAACGTGCCATCCGAAAGAGCCGATGGTCCAAAATAACCGTCGTCGCCTTTCTCCGCCCACTCAAGTCGAATTTTCTCAGCGTTTAATCGTGAAGGAGAAAGTCGGAATTTGTCGAAGAACGGGGCCACAAGTCTGGTTGCCGATTCTATATTTCTAAAGTGCTGGCCGTGAGCCTGCTGCAAATAGTACAGGAATGCCGCAAGATTCTCGGCTTTCGGTCTTAAGTAACGATTATCCTCCACGTCGCTTGTGCCACGCATTGGTGCAGAATCACTAGTATCGTGGAAATGATATACGAGATATTCCTGCAGATCAGACGCTATCTGCTGGGCTGCGATGTGCACATTGCGGCGAAGCTTAGATTCTGCCCCCCCTCTCGAAATCGGCAGATCAAACGGCTGATGATATCGCCTACGTTCGTGATAGTAAGCGTCCTCGTAGGCGACGTAGAGACTATCTTCATCAGTTGGGGCTAGTTCAATCTGATAGGAATTCGAGGTCTCAGCATCTAGCCCTTCAGAGTATTCAAGAAACAAGTAAATGCGATCGGTGGTCTTTCGACCAAAATATAACAGGGCATCCGCCCCACCTTTTTGTGCAGTATATTGCTGAAGATTTTCACTAAGAATTTCTCGTAAAAATCTAAATACTTCGATCAGGTTTGACTTTCCCGATCCGTTACCGCCGATGAAGACGTTCAGATTGCCAAGTCGTAGTTCCTGATCGCGAACTGACTTAAAGCCCTTGATTTTCAGCTTTTCGAGCTTCCGTTCCATGCACGATACGCTATGCCAACCCGTAGAGGTTGGAAAGCCTCGGAACCACTAGCTACGCCCGCTCGCGGATGTCCGAGAACTTCACCTTGGGGCTCTTCTCGGCGATGTAGCCCAGCTCCCAGGCGTTGCGGGCCAGGAACACCGGTGAGCCGTCGCGATCCTCGGACATGCCGCCGCGATTGGCGGCCATGAAGGCCTCGAGATCGGCCTTGCTGTCGGCAGAGATCCAGCGCGCGGTTTCGAAGGGCGCGGGTTCCAGATCGATGTTCACGTTGTACTCGGCCTCGACCCTGGTCTTGAGCACGTCGAGCTGCAGTTCGCCCACCACGCCCACGATATTGTCGCCGCCGATCACGCGGCGGAACACCTGGGTCACGCCCTCTTCCGCCAGATCGTCGAGCGCGCGCTTCAGCTGCTTGCTCTTCATGGGGTCTTCCAGCCGCACGCGGCGCAGGATTTCCGGCGCGAAGTTCGGGATGCCGACGATCTTGATCGTCTCGCCCTCGGTCAGCGTGTCGCCGACCCGGAGCACGCCGTGGTTCGGCACGCCGATGATGTCGCCCGGCCAGGCCTCGTCGACGATCTCGCGCTCACGGGCGAAGAACAGGATCGGCGAGTTCACCGACAAGGTCTTGCCCGTGCCCATCTGCGTCAGCTTCATGCCGCGGCGGAACTTGCCCGAACAGAGGCGCAGGAAGGCGATGCGGTCGCGATGGTTGGGGTCCATGTTCGCCTGGACCTTGAAAACGAAGCCCGCGACCTTGGGCTCGGTCGGCTCGATGGCGCGCGGCTCGGCGGGCTGCGGCCGCGGCGGCGGCGCCCAGGCGGCGATCGCGTCCAGAAGCTCCTTCACGCCGAAATTGTTGTAGGCCGAGCCGAAGAAGACCGGCGAGAGATGCCCGCCACGATAGGCCTCCATGTCGAAGGCGGGATAGCCCATGCGCACCAGCTCGACTTCCTCGGCGAGCCTGGCATCCGTGATCTCGTAGTTCTCGATCACCTCGCCGATGCGGCTGCGGTCGGTATTGTCGAACACCAGCATGCGGCTGTGGGCGAGATCGTAGGTGCCCTTGAAGGCGGACCCCGAACCGGTCGGCCAGGTCATCGGCGCCACGTCGAGCGCGAGCGTCGAAGCGATCTCGTCCAGAAGCTCGATCGGGTCCTTGGCCTCGCGGTCCATCTTGTTGATGAAGGTGACGATGGGCACGTCGCGCAACCGGCAGATCTCGAACAGCTTGCGCGTGCGCGCCTCGATGCCCTTGGCAGCGTCGATCACCATCACCGCCGAGTCGACCGCGGTCAGCGTGCGGTAGGTGTCCTCCGAGAAGTCCTCGTGGCCCGGCGTATCCAGGAGATTGAACACCGCACCGCCGTACTCGAAGTGCATGACCGAGGTCGTGACCGAGATGCCGCGCTGCTGCTCGATCTTCATCCAGTCCGACCGCGCCCGTCGCGCCTCGCCGCGCGCCTTGACCGCGCCCGCGACATGGATCGCGCCGCCGAACAGCAGCAGCTTCTCGGTCAGCGTCGTCTTGCCGGCGTCCGGATGCGAAATGATGGCGAACGTGCGCCGCAGCCCGGCGGGATGGCCGGCCAGGGCGGAATCGGACGCGACAGTGGGAACGGCGGAATCGGGCACTTTTCGAACCGGGACGAGGGGAGCGGTGGGGTAGCGGAGGGGAACAGGCCCGTCAACAGGCGCCCGTCGGATTGATCAACGAAAGCCCGAGATGCCGGACCACCCCTTTGCTCTATGCAACGGGAAGCGGCGCTTAAGAAGATCGATCAGCTGTTCGCGCTGGTCCCGAGGAAAAGCAAAAAGGGCGATTTGAAACGTGACGCCACTGAATTGCAAAAGGAACGTGGCTTCGCCGCCGTTTCCCCAAAACATGAGCCTGGTCCAACGGACCTCGCGAGCCCTACGGAAGGCATAGCGGATCTTGAGACATTCGTCCGAAATAGTGAGTTCCAACGGAACGAATGCAATCCACATGAAGCACGGAACAACCGTGAGAGGAACGGCCAGGCTAAGGTCGTAGTCATACGACCACCAGTGGCCTTCGCCATACCCCTGCCAGAAATACCCGAACACGGTCAGGGCAATCAGAATACCCAGGACCGTTCGCAGAAAAAGCCACAGGCTGGGTTTGAGCGTCATACGAAACTTCAGAAGAAAGTACTGATCACCGGTTCACCAGGCCCTTCCTGGAACGGCAGGTTCCGTAAGTCGGGCGGGATCGGCTGGATGGCGTCGGCCTGGAAGACGTAGTTGTGCCGGAACAGCCGGTTGCAGCCGGCGATGCTCATGTAGGAATTGATCGAGAAGAAGGCGCGCGTCTCGAACACGGGATAGTACATGCGGTCGATCGTGTTGTCGGTGACGCCGAGTTGGCCGAACAGGTCGGCGCGGACGAAGATCGCGTTCCAGCTTGTCGCCGCCGCCAGCTCGTAGCCCATCGCCTGGCCGAGCTCGATCAGCGCGCGCAGCGAGGCGCCGTCGTGGACCGTGGGATCGTCCTGCTGCACGAGCAGGACGTCGTTGGGCACGGTCGGGTTGAAGTCGATGACCACGACCCGCGGACGGCGGCGCAGCGAAGCCCAGAGGTGATAGTCGTTGCCCTCGATGTCGATGCACAAGAGGTCGATGTCGCGCGGCGCGCCCGCGCGGGACAGGAGGGCATCGATGCTGTTGGGCCCGCGCGACCGCACCTCGGCCTGCTCGATCCTGATGCCGGCCTTGCCCTGGTAGAGCGTGCGCAGGCGGGCGACGGCGTCGGCATCCTTGTCGATCAGCGTTCCGCTCCAGCCGCGCTCCTCGAGCAGCGTGTGCGTGTTGGAGAAGGCGACGCCGTCATTGGCGCCGACGTCCACACAAGTGCGGCCGCCCTCGCCCAGCACACCGAAGATGTGCGCCAGGATCCCGTCCTCGCCGCATTCGGAGGTCCGGTTGGCCTGATGCTCCAGCAGCCGGTTCGAGGGCACCCGCGCGCGGTCGATCTTGCCGGCCTGCTCGGCGAGGAAGGGATTGTCGTAGGTGAGCCGCGGCCGGAACACGCGCAGGCCCTTGGGCAGCGGCTGGATGTCCTCGTCCGCGACCTGCACGCGGCCGATCCTGCCCGCCTCGTCCTTCTGATGCCGCCAGATCAGCTCGTGGTTGCCCGCGAAATGCAGGGTGCCGTCATAGCCCTGGAACAGCCGCGTGAAGGCGTAGGAGGCGAACATCGCCTCGGGGCGATTGTCGGGAATGGCGAAGCGCGCGAAATACTCCCGCTCGACCAGGATGGCGTTGTTGCCCATGGCGCAGACCAGCTCGTAGCCCTTGGCCTTGCCGAGCTCGCAGACGGAGCGCAGCGATGCCGCCCCCAGGCCGGGCGCGCCCTTCTCCTTCACGAACGGCAGGTCGGTCGGGCAGAAGGGATTGATCTCGATCATCACGACCTTGGCGCGATAGCGCGTGCAGGCCTCCCAGATGTGCCAGTCGTCGCCGTCGACATCGATGACCATCAGGTCGAACGAGGTGGGGATCGGCGTCCTGGCGAGCAGCGCATCGAGCGCGATGTCGCCCTCGAAGCCCACGAAGCCATGCAGGCAATGGACGTCCGGCCGGTCGCGATAGGTCTCGACCAGCCGCGCGAAAGCGGCGCTGTGGGGCTCGATGAGGACGGCGTGCCAGCCGGACGTGTGGATCAGGTCGCGGACGTTCGAATCGCGGGTGCCGTCCCAGGCGCCGAACTCGACGCACCAGCCCTCCGAGATGCCCAGCGTCTCCACGATGTGCCGCAGCACGCCCTCCTCGCCGTCCTGCGAGGTCACCGGGCGAGCGTATTTGGCGAGGATGTTGTTCTTCGCGACGGCCTTTTCCTGCTCGGGCCGCGGATTGATGAACTCGACCCGTCGCGGCCCGAGGGGGAACTTTTCCGATCCGATACCAAGAGCCCGGCCCCAACGGCGCAACGGAGAATTGAAGTGCATGGCCTCTGTTGCCAGAAGCTCCGCTTCGAGACAACTGGGCCTCCGGAGTCATGGCGACGTAGGCCGAATCGCTTTCCTCCCCAGCGACGCTGGGGAGGTGCCCCGAAGGGGCGGAGGGGTCATGAGCAACGCGACTGGTGCTCATGACCCCTCCGCCCGCGAGATCCCGCGCTGCGCGCAGGGAGGAGCGCTTCGACTTGCGCCGGAAAGACTCTAGCACTCCTCCTCGACCTGCTTGGCGCAGGTCGGGCACATGCCGTGGGTCACGCTCTCGATCTTCTGCACGTATTCGTGCAGCGGGCGCCAGGTGCCGTCGGGGTTCTGGACGTTGCGGCACCAGGCGCACATGCGGAGCATCTTCTGCACCGACTTGAAGTCGTCGAGCGCGCGGCGCAGCTCGAGCTGGGTGACGACGGCATGGCGCAGGGTCTCGAGCGCCTCCTGCTGGCGGCCGCTCAGACGCTTGGGCTCGTGGTCGATGACGCAGAGCGTGCCGAGCGCGCTGCCATCCTCCACCTTGAGCGGCGCGCCGGCGTAGAAGCGGACGTTGGGCGCCTGGGTGACCAGGGGATTGTCGAAGAAGCGATCGTCGCGCGTGGCATCCTCGACGACGAAGACCTCGTCGCCCAGGATCGCGTGGGCGCAGAAGGCTATATCGCGCGGCGTCTCCGTGGCGTCGAGGCCGACCCTGGACTTGAACCATTGCCGCTTCTCGTCGACCAGCGAGATCAGCGCGATCGGCGTCCCGCAGATATTGGCGGCGAGCCGCGTCAGGTCGTCGAGCATCTCCTCCGAGCCGGTGTCGAGCACCTTGTAAAGATGGAGCGTGCGCAGCCGCTCGGTCTCGTTCTGTGGCAGGGGAGGCTTCAGCATCCGAAAGCTCCTGGCGCGTCGAGAGGCAGGCCAGTATCGAGAAGGCTGCGGGCCGGCGTCAACCGCCCAGCTCTTCCTTCAGCATCTCGAGTTCGAGCCATTCGGTCTCGGCGGCCTCCAGCTCGGCCTGGGCCGCGGCGAGGCGGGAGGATTTTGCAGCGAAGCCCTGGGGATCGCGCGAATAGAGGCCGGCGTCGGCCAACGCCTCGTTGAGCGCGGCCATCTCGGCCTGCAGCGCCTCGATCTTCTTCGGCAACTCGGCCAGCGCGCGCTCGCGCTTGTAGCCCAGCCGCTGCTTCTGCTCGCGGGGCGGCGCGGCCGGCCTTTCCCTGCGCACCACCGGGGCTGCCATGGGCGCCTCGCGGGGCCCGCGTTGCACGAGATAGTCGCTGTAGCCGCCGGCATATTCGATGGCGGTGCCGTCACCTTCGAGGGCGATGGTCGAGGTCACCAGCCGGTCGAGGAAGTCGCGGTCGTGGCTCACCAGCAGGACTGTGCCGTCATAGTCGCTCAGCGCCTCCTGAAGGAGGTCGAGCGTGTCGGCGTCGAGATCATTGGTCGGCTCGTCCAGCACCAGCAGGTTCGACGGCGCGGCCAGCGCCTTGGCGAGCAGCAGCCGGTTGCGCTCGCCGCCCGAGAGCGTGCGCACGGGCTGGCGCGCCTGCTCGTCCTTGAACAGGTATTCGCGCAGGTAGGTCATCACGTGCTTGGGCGTGCCGCGCACCAGCACGTGGTCGTTGCGGTCGGCCAGGATCTCCCACGGCGTCTTGTCGGGATCGAGGGCGGTGCGGCGCTGGTCGATCACCACGGGCAGCAGGTTGGCGCCGAGCTTCACCGAGCCCGTATCCGGTTCCAGCTCGCCGATCAGCATGCGCAGGAGAGTCGTCTTGCCCGCGCCGTTCGGACCGATCAGGCCGACGCGATCCTTGCGGAAGATGCGCGTGGAGAAGTCCTTCACGATCGCCTTGTCGCCGAAGCTCTTGGAGATGCCGCGCACGGTGATCATGAGGGCGCCGGACTTCTCCGCCTCGCCGACCTCGATCGTGGCGCGGCCGGTCGGACCGATCTGCTCGCGGCGCTGCTTGCGCAGATCGCGCAGGGCGCGCAGGCGGCCTTCGTTGCGCGTACGCCGCGCGCGGATCGACTTGCCCGCCCATTCCGTCTCGCGCTCGATCAGCCGGTCGAGCTTGTGCCGCTCGGTCGCCTCGCGCTCCAGGATCTCGGTCGACCATTCCTCGAAGGCGTCGTAGCCGCGGTCGAGCCGGCGCACGATGCCGCGATCGAGCCACAGCACGGCGCGGGTGAGGTTCGAGAGGAACCGCCGGTCATGGCTCACCAGCACGAAGGCGCCGCGCCACTGGCCGAGCTTCGCTTCCAGCCATTCGATGGTCGGCAGGTCGAGATGGTTGGTCGGCTCGTCGAGCAGCATGACGTCGGGCTCGGCGACCAGCACGCGGGCCAGCGCCGCGCGCCGCGCCTCGCCGCCGGAGAGCTCGTGTGGCGCGCGCGTGCCGTCGAGCTTGACCTCGTCGAGGATCGCCTCGACCCGGTAATCCGTGTGGCCGTGATGACCCTCATGATGACCGTCATGCAGGGCCGCGGCGACATAATGCGCGATCGTGCCGTGATGGGAGAAATCCGGCTCCTGCGGCAGGGTCGCGATGGTGGCGCCGGGCTGGGCGAAGCGCGTGCCGCCGTCGGCGATCGGCTCGCCCGCGAGGATGCGCAGCAGGGTCGACTTGCCCGCGCCATTGCGGCCGACCAGCGACACGCGCTCGCCCGGCTCGATCGCGAGATCGACGCCGTCCAGGATCGTCTGGTCGCCCAGGTGGAAGCGGATGCCGGAGAGGGTCAGGAGCGGGGCGGTGGCCATTTCGAACTCTTCCTCCCCTTGGCGGATTCCGCCAAGGGGAGGTGCCGACGTCATCGTGGGCACCTCCCCATGCGAATGGGGAGGAGGTTTTCGCCCGAACCTGTCCACAGGGGCAAGGATAACTATGCAGGTAGATTGGATCGCCATGCTTCAGGTCGTGGGGGACCCCAAGCGCATCGATCGCGCCATCAAGCGCCTGCACGGCGCCTTGAAGGGCGTTCCTGCGCGCGGCGTGCGCCTCACCTGGCGCGGCGGCGAGTTGCGCACGACCATCCACTGGGTGCGGGACGACTCCTTCTGGTGGGCGGTCGAGCCGCGCCATCAGCGCGACGCGCTGGTGCTGGGCCATGCGCCCGACGCGCCGACCCGGCGCGAGAGCATCACCTGCGAGATCAACCTGCCGCGCGAGGGCGCCGACCGGAAGGTCGCGGGCATCGTCGCGAGCGACGAAGGAGGCGCGCTCTACCTCGCCCATTCCGGCCGCCTCAGCAAATCGGGCTTCCGCGAGTTCCTGGCCGACGGCGTGTGGCGCTCCGTGCAATGGCCCGACGGCGAGGAGACCGAGGCGCTGATCGTGGCGCCGCTCGACAGCCCCCGCCTCACGCGCCTGATCGGCCGCTTCGTCGACGCCGTGCATCGCTTCAAGGCGGGCGACACGCCCGACCACCAGACCGGCCTCTGCGTCGAGCCCTCGGCCCATGCCTCGGCCGCCGCCGCCTGCGACCGCAGCCTGGTCGACGTGGCGCTGCACGAGGAGCTCTCCAAGCGCGGCCTGTTCGGCGGCGACGAGGACCTGTTCTCGCTGCGCGGCGAGCGTCCGCAGCCGCTGTTCGCCCTGGTGGCCGACGACAGGCCCGAGGAGCTGGCGCTCGCCGTGGGTTCGCTGTCGCTCGCCTCCGCGCGCGGCGGCCGCGACGTGCGGCCGATCCTGGTGGCGCCGGCCGCCCTCGCCGAGGGCGATGGCGCCGCGCTCGATTCGCTGCCCTTCGCCTGCGTGCGCTACTCCTGGCGCGGCGCACGCGCGGTGTTCGACGGCCTCGACGACGCGCTGGCGTGATCCCATGGTGATGGGCCTCACCACCGGCCTCTGGGTCTCCGCCCAGGTGCGGATCTGCGACCGCGCGTTCATCCCCGCGACCGTCGTGCGGCGCGGCGATCCCGATGCGGGCACGGTGCTGCTGAAGCTGAACCGCTTCGAGCAGGGCGTGACGGTCTACGTGCAGGCGAGCAGCACCAACGACGAGCCGACCTGGAGCCGCGGCACGGGACCTGCGCCCGTTGCGGAAGCGGAGGCCGACGCCTATATCGCGCGCCAGGTGCAGTACGATCCCGACGTCTGGGTCCTCGAGATCGAGGACCGGCGGGGGCAGTACAAGCTCGACGGAAAGATCGTATGAAGCGCAGCGACTGGTGGGCGATCGTTCCCCTCGTCGAGCTCTACATCGCCATCACCCTGGCCTCGGTCACGCACCGCGAACTCTTCCTGCTGTCGCCCGTGCCCTTGCCGCTGCTCGGTGTCCCGGTGCCGCCCGAGGTGCTCGCGATCGCGGCGCCGGCGCTGCTGCTCGCGACCGTGGGCGGCGCGCTCTTCCTGAAGCTTCGGCCGGGCGCCCGGCTCCTGCTCGCCGTCGTGCCCGTGCTCATCCTGCTTCAGGCGCAGCTCGCCTTCCTGCCGCTGCATTCGCCGGGCGTGACCTGGACGCAGCGCGGCTTCGTCGTGCTCGGCCTCGCGCTCGCCTGGCCGGTCTGGCGCTCGCGCGTGGCAGGCGCCGCCGCGCTGCTCTTCAGCCTGGGCCTCGCGACGTTCCCCGGCGAGTGGGCCGACGAGCATGTCGGCAACGCCGCGCTCTTTCCGCAGAAGCTGAACCCCGACCGCGACGACTGGCTGTCGCCGTCGGCGCTCCTGTTCGGCCGCTTTCCCGGAGACGCGTGGGGCCCCTTCTCCAACACCCTCGATCTCGCCGGCCAATCCTTCGCCGTTCCCGCCTACAGCGCGCTGCGCGGGGCGCCGTCGCTGCGCGGCCGGCGGCTCGAGAAGGCCAATTTCTTCCTGGCCGATCTGCGCGACGCCGATTTCAGCGGCGCCTTCCTCGACGGCGCGAAGTTCGTCCAGGCCGATGTGCGCGGGGCGAAGTTCACGGCGGCGTTCCTGCGCGAGGCCGACTTCGGCAATGGCGGGCTCGAAGGCGCCGACTTCAGCGACGTCCATGCCGAGCGCACGCTGTTCAACGGCATCCTGCCGGGCATGAACTTCCAGCGCGCGCATCTGCGCGGCGCCGTCCTGAGCTTCGGCGTGCCGACCCATCTCGAAGGCGCCAACCTCGCGGGCGCCGACCTGGACGGCACGGTGTTCGAGACCGTCTTCCTGCAGGGCGCGGACCTGCGCGGCGCCAGGCTCGCCGGCGTGACGTTCAGCACCAACTACACGCCCGACAGCGATCTCGGCACGTCCCGTCTCGACGGCGCCAATCTCGACGGTGCGGACCTGCGCGGCGCCGACCTCAAGGGCGTGCTGTTCACCGGCGCGTCGCTCAGGGGCGCGCATGTCTGGCGGACCGCGAACGAGCCGCGGCTCGATCTCGCCGACGCCACGGGTGTGGATCGTGCGGCCGGAAGCCCGATCGACGTCGAGGCGATCCGTCGCGAGGCGGCGAACTATCCCTGGAGCGACGAACAGGCGCGGCGCCTCGCGACACTCGATCCCGCCAAGCCCGAGCCGGCGGATGCGACGCCGGCGAGCACCTGGACCGCGCCGGCGCCCACCGGCAAGTCGCTGGCGGCGTTCCTCGCCGACCTTGTCTGCCAGCCGCCGTCGGAGATGGTCCAGGCCTGGGATCGCTCGAACGTGGCGCGCGGGATCATGGCCAACGGCCGGCTCGCGGCCACCGGGCCCGACATCGCGATCGTGGCCGACCGCATGCGCGCGGGGAAAGACAATCGCTCGGCCTGCCCCGGCGTCGAGCGCTTCGACGAGAAGGACTGGGCCGCGCTCGACGCCCTGGTGGCGAAGGCGAGATAGCGATCCGCGGGTATCAGCCGCCCGGCAGCACCGTTGCCGGATCGACCGTCTTGTTGCCGCGGCGGACCTCGAAGTGCAGCCGCGGATCGGGCGCGCTGCCGGAGGTGCCGACCTTGGCGATCGGCTGGCCCTTCTTCACGACATCACCCTTCTTCACCAGCAGCGAGTCGTTGAAGCCGTAGGCCGTGATGTAGCCGCCGCTGTGGCTCACCAGCAGCAGGTTGCCCATGCCGCGCACCTCGCTGCCGGCATAGACGACGGTGCCGCCATCGGCTGCGTGGACCGTCGCTCCCTTCTCGGCGGCGATGTCGATGCCGTCGTTCTTCTGCCCGTCATGCGAGCCGTAGCCCGAGACGACCTTGCCGCGGATCGGCCATTCGAAGCGCGGCGGCGGACCGGCCGGCGGCTGCGTCGACGCGGCCGGGCTGAGCGGCGTGGGCTCGCCCGCGGGGGGCTGCTGGGGCGGCTGTTGCGGGGCGGCCGAGCGCGGCGCCTCGCCCTGGCCCGGCGGCGGCAGCTGCTCCTTCTGGATCGGCCCGCGCGACGGCGGCGGCGGGGCCGCGGTCGCCACGTCGGAGTCGCGCGGACCTTCGACCACGCGCGCGCCCGGCAGCGAGATCGTGCGGCCGGGTACCAGCGTGTAGGGCGGCTGGAGCTTGTTGCTCGCGATGATGGTGTCGCGGCTGACGCCGAAGCGCTCGGAGACGCCGTCGATCGTGTCCTTGTACTTGACCACGTAGCTGGCCGCCGCGCCGGGCGCGGCGCCGGAACCGGGATACTCGATGGTGCCTTCGCGGGCGGCGAAGGGGTCGAACTGGCAAGCGCCGAGCGCGGCCGACAGCGCCACTGTTATGCCCAGTGTGCGCGTCCGGCACGCCCATCGCGAGGGGAAGCGAGGGGCTGACTTCATGCCCCCAGTTTACTGCATCGCGAATGGGGCGAAAATAGCGCCCGCGCTCTTATCCCTCGCCCAGTACGGGCAGCGCACCGGCCACCAGCGGGACGAAGCGCACCGGCATCAAAGTGTCACGCTGCAGCCCGTGCTCGCTCTTGACGATGCGCTCGACGACCTGGGAGGTGGGGTCGCGGCCGACCGGCACGATCAGGATGCCGCCCACGGCGAGCTGGTCGATCAGCGCCTGCGGGCGCTCCTCCGCCGCGGCGGTGACGATGATGCGGTCGAACGGCGCCTGGCCCGGCCAGCCCTTGCTGCCGTCGCTGACGTCGCACACGACGTTGTAGACGCCGAGATCGATCAGCAGCTTCTCGGCCTCCTTGGAGAGCGGCTTGTAGCGCTCGATCGAGTAGACGCGGCGCGCCAGCTTGGCGAGCACGGCGGCCTGGTAGCCCGAGCCCGTGCCGATCTCGAGCACCTTCATGCGCGGGCCGACGCGCAGCGCCTCGGTCATGGCCGCCACCACCAGCGGCTGGCTGATCGTCTGGCCGAAGGCGATGGGGAGCGCGGTGTTCTCCCAGGCGCGCTCGGCGAAGGGCGCCGAGACGAAGCGCTCGCGATCGACGGCGCCGATGGCCGCCAGAACGTTCTCGTCGGAGATGCCCGACTGGCGGAGCTCCGCGATCAGGCGCTGCATGGCGGGGACGTTCATCGCGCCCGCATCCCGTTCAGGTCGCGAACTGGGCCGCGAGCTTGCGGCGCGTGGCCTCGTGGGTGAGGTCGAGATGGAGCGGCGTCACCGAGACCCAACCGGAGCGGATGGCCGACACGTCGCCCTCCTCGTCCGGCTCATGGTCGCCCGCCGAATAGGAGTTCCAGTAGTAGGCGCCGCCGCGCGGATCGACGCGCTCGACGATCGAGCTGCCGAATTCCCGCACGCCCTGGCGCGTCACCTTGATGCCCTTGACCGAGGCCGCCACGACGTCAGGGAAGTTCACGTTCACGAACACGTTGCGCGGCCAGTCGACGGCGAGCGCGCGGCGCGCCACATCGGCGCCGAACGCCGTCGCGGTGCCCCACTTCACGGGATGCGGATGGGTGTAGGCCTGGCTGAAGGCGATCGACGGCACGCCGAGCAGGCAGCCTTCCATGGCACCGGCGATGGTGCCCGAATAGGTCACGTCGTCGGCCATGTTGGTGCCGCGGTTGACGCCGGACAGAACGAGGTCCGGCTTGCGGCTCTTGAGCAGATGCTTGATCGCGAACAGCACGCAGTCGGTCGGCGTGCCCTCGATGGCGACCTTGCGTTCGCTGACCTCGCGCGCGCGCAAGGGCTTTGTGATCGACAGGGAATGGCCCGCGCCGCTGTTGTTGGTCTCCGGCGCCACGACCCAGACGTCGCCCGAGAGCTGGCCCGCGATCTCGATCAGCGCCTCCAGGCCCGGCGCATGGATGCCGTCGTCGTTGGTGACCAGGATGCGCGCCCTGGCGATCTGCTCCGGCGTCACTTCTTGGGCGCCGGGATCGTCGTGAGCCCGCCCATGTAGGAACGCAGCGCCTCGGGGACGGTCACGGAGCCGTCCTCGTTCTGGTAGTTCTCCAGGATGGCGATGAGCGTGCGGCCGACGGCGAGGCCCGAGCCGTTCAGCGTGTGCACGAAGCGCGTCCCCTTGCCTTCCCTGGGCCGGAAGCGCGCGCCCATGCGGCGGGCCTGGTACTCGCCGCAGTTCGAGCAGCTCGAGATCTCGCGATAGCGGCCCTGTCCCGGCAACCAGACCTCGATGTCGAAGGTCTTGCGCGAGGCCGGCCCCATGTCGCCGCCGCACAGCACGATGGTGCGGAACGGGAGGTCCAGTCGCTTCAGCACTTCCTCCGCGCGCGCGGTCATGCGCTCGTGCTCGGCGGCCGACTGCTCGGGCGTGGTGATCGAGACCAGCTCGACCTTGGGGAACTGATGCATGCGGATCATGCCGCGCGTGTCCTTGCCGGCGGCACCGGCCTCGGAGCGGAAGCAGGGCGTGAACGCCGTGAAGCGCAGCGGCAGCGCCTTCTCGTCCAGCACCTGGTCGTTCACCAGGTTGGTGAGCGGCAGCTCGGCGGTCGGCACCAGCCAGAAGCCGTTGTCGGTGTGGAACATGTCCTCGGCGAAGCGCGGCAGCTGGCCCACGCCGTAGGCCGCATTGTCGCGCACCAGCAGCGGCGGATTGACCTCGGTGTAGCCGCCCTCTTCCGACGTATGCAGGTCGAGCATGAACTGCGCGATCGCGCGCTCGAGGCGGGCGAGCGTGCCCTTCATGAAGACGAAGCGCGCGCCGGAGATGCGGGTGGCCGAGGCGAAGTCCATCTCGCCCGTCGCCTCGCCCAGCTCGACATGGTCCCGGGGCTTGAAGGCGAAGTTGCGCTGGCTGCCGACCCGGCGGATCTCGACATTGCCGGTCTCGTCGGTGCCGTCGGGCACGTCGTCGAACGGCAGGTTGGGCAGCACCTCGAGCCTGGCGGTCAGCTCGGCATCGAGCTCGGCCGCAAGGAGCTCGCCCTTCTTGAGGGAGTCTTCGAGGCCCGCGACCTCGGCCATCAGCGCATCGGCGTTCTCGCCTTTTCGCTTGGCCATGCCGATCTGCTGGCTGAGTTGCTTGCGCCTGGCCTGGACCTGCTCGCTCTCGGTGATGGCGGCGCGCCGGCGCGTGTCGACGGCCAGGATCTCGGCGGAGAGAGGCGCGAGGTTGCGCTTCTTCAGGCCGGCATCGAAGGCAGCCGGGTTCTCGCGGATGAAGCGGATGTCGTGCATGGCTAGCTGCCGGACGAGTCGTTCGCGGCGTCCTCGGCCTTCTGCTCTTCCTCGCGCTTACGCTCCATCGAGGCGCCGATCAGGATGCTGATCTCGTAGAAGGCGAGCAGCGGGAAGGCGAGCGCGAGCTGGCTGATCACGTCGGGCGGCGCCAGCACGGCCGCGACGATGAAGCACAGCACGACGGCATAGCGGCGCTTGGAGCGCAGGCCCGCCACGGAGACGATGCCGACCCGCACCATGAGCGTCAGCAGCACCGGCATCTCGAAGGCGAAGCCGAAGGCGAAGACGAGCTGCAGCACGCGCTGCAGGTAGTCCGACGAGCGCAGCGTCTTCTCGATGTCGGGCGGTGCGTACTGCGTCAGCATGAAGTTGATCACGTAGGGCAGCACGACGTAGTACATGATCACGCAGCCGGCGTAGAACATGAACGGCGTGGCGACCAGGAACGGCAGGAAGGCGCGCTTCTCCTTGCGGTAGAGGCCCGGCGCCACGAACAGCCAGAGCTGCGCGGCAATGAGCGGAAAGCCCACGATCAGCGCCACGAAGGCCGAGAGCTTCACCGTCACGAAGAAGAACTCGAAGATGTCGAGGACGATGAGCTTGTAGCCCTGGTCCTTCGCCGGCTCGATCAGGAAGTCGAAGATCGGCTTGGCGAAGTAGAAGGTGATGAAGAACACCGCGAAGAAGCTGATCAGCGCGTAGATCAGCCGCTTGCGCAGCTCGATCAGGTGATCGAGCAGCGGCATCGGCTTGTCGTCTTCGGGTCCGTCGTGGGCTGCGGTCATTGGAGGCGGGTTATGCCGCCCTTCGGCCGGCAGTTCAAAGTGCTATTTGCCCTATTCGGCGGCCGCCTTGTCGGGCTTGTGCTCGGCGGGCATTGCCGGCGGCGGCTCGATCGCCGGTACGGCGGCAGCTTCAGTGGCGGGCTCGGCCGCGGCTTCCGCGGCGATCTGGGGCGCCGACTCGGGCTCGGCCAGCGGATTGTCGACCGGAGGCGCCGGCGACTCGTCGAGCGAGCTCTTGGCCTCGGCGATGGCCTTCTCGCCTTCGGCGATGCCTTCCTGGATGTGCTCCTTGATCTGCTGGGTCGGGTCGAGCGACTTCAGGTCGAGACCGCCCGAACTGCCTTCGAGCGACTTCTTGACCTCGTCCAGCTCGGACTGGCGGATCATCTCGTCGACATGACCGCGGAACTCCGACGCCATGCCGCGCATCTGGGCCATCCACTTGCCCCAGGTGCGCAAGAGGCCGGGAAGCTCCTTCGGTCCGATCGCCACCAGCGCGACGATGGCAATGACCAGGAGCTCGGGACTGTCTATGCCGAACAAGGCGTATTGCAGGTGCAGGGCCGCACCTCGTCAGACCTTGGCGGCGGTGTCCTGGTGGACCTGGCCACCGGGAGTGGTCGTGGTCTGCGCCGAGATCGGCTTGGCCGAGTCGCCCGGCTGTCCGGCCTGCGTCGGGGCATCGTCCTGCGAGCCCACGCCCTTCTTGAAGGCCTGCAGGCCTTTGCCGAAGTCGCCCATGAGCTGCGAGACCTTGCCGCGACCGCCGAACAGCAGCAGCACAACGGCCAGCACGATGATCCAGTGCCAGAGGCTCATGCTACCCATCAGAAAATGCTCCTAAAATGACTTCGATCGCGCGGGCACCATTATCGCATCCGCGCGGAAGGGCCGGCAACCTGTCTAATAAGGCGGTATTGCGGCCTCAGCCGCCCTGCTCCTCGGCGGCCAAAGGCTCCGCAGCCTCATCTTCCTCCGCCTCCAGAGGCAGATCGGGCTCCTCCGGACGGAATATGGGGGGCTGGGCGCGCGGGTCCAAGAGGCCGGCGGCCTTCATTTCCTCCTGGCCCGGCAGGTCGTCGAGCGAGGCGAGGCCGAAATGCTCGAGGAAGAAGTCGGTCGTACCCCAGGTCACGGGACGGCCCGGCACGCGGCGGCGGCCCATAGGCCGGATCCAGTTCTGCTCGAACAGCAGATCGAGCGTGCCCTTGCTCAAGCCCACGCCGCGCACCTGCTCGATCTCGGTGCGGGTCACGGGCTGGTGGTAGGCAATGATGGCCAGGGTCTCGATGGCGGCGCGCGACAGCTTGCGTGTCACCGGCCGCTCGATCTTGAGCTTCTCCGACAGGTCGGGCGCGGTGCGGAAGGCATAGCCGCCCGCCACCTTCACGACGTTCACGCCGCGATTGGCGTACATCTCGGTGAGGTCCGACAGCAGCACCGGGATGTTGGCGTCGTTGGGCAGCCGATCGGCCAGCTCCTTCTCGTCGAGCGCCTGGGTGCCGGCGAAGACCAACGCTTCGAGCAGCCTGAGATGCTGCGGATGATCGGGCGACACGACGTCGCTCACGGCCACCGCCACCACGGCCACCGCCTCGACCGACGTCACGGTCGCTAGCTCCTCTTCTTCGTCCTCGTCCTCGTCCTCGTCGTCTTCGTCATCATCGTCGTCGTCGTCCGAATCGTCATCATCGTCGTCGTCCTTGCCGCCGCCGGACTTCTCCTTGGCAGCCTCGAGAGTCGCCATGGCGAGGAGGACCGCCAGCGTCTCGAGGTCTTCGACTTTGTTGCTTTCTGTTGCCGACATGATGGACGTCACCGCGGTTCGGTACGTTTACGCAAATGGATGGGGCCGAAGCGTTCGGTCTGGCGCAGCTCGATCTGACCGTCCTTGGCGAGCTGCAGGCCCGCGACGAAGGTCGAGGCGAGCGCCGAGCGGCGGCGCGTCGGATCGGTGAGACCGGCGGGCAGGAAGGCCTCGAGCGTCTGCCAGTCGATGGCGATGCCCAGCATCCTGGCCAGGCGCTCCGCCGCCTCCTCGACCGAGAAGAACTGCATGGGCGCGATCTGGTAGGTGTCGGCATCCTTGGGCCGCACCTGATGGCCGTAGGCGGCGAGCAGGTCGTAGAGCTTCACGTCCCAGATCGCGCGCCGCACCACGATCACGCCCTCGGGATTGCCGCGCGAGAAGACGTCCTTGCCGAGCTGCGGGCGGGCCATCAATCGCACGCCCGCCTCCTGCATCGCCTCCAGGCGGCGCAGCTGCCAGGCGAGTGCGTCGGCCATCTCCTGACCCGACGGCTCCTCGCCGGCCGGCGGCTCGGGCAGCAGCAGACGGGACTTCAGGTAGGCGAGCCACGCCGCCATGACGAGATAGTCGGCGGCGAGTTCCAGACGCAGTCGGCGCGCCTGCGCCACGTGCGCCAGATACTGGTCGACCAGCGCTACCATCGAGATCTTGCGCAGGTCGACCTTCTGGTCGCGCGCCAGCGTCAGCAGCAGGTCGAGCGGACCCTCGAAGCCCTCGAGATTGACGATCAGCTCGCCTTCTCCCGGAGCGATGACGTCGGGCGTCGCGCTGCTGAATCCGTCGGCGGGAGGAGGCGTTTCGGTCTCACTCATGCTGCTTCGGTCTAATCCATCCGCAGCCCGCAATGCGACTCGATTCGGGCCTTTATCCCCATCCGGGAAGCAGCGCCGCTACCTGCTTTTCCGCCTCTTTCAGGCCTTGCCTGCCGAGCGGCGCCGCGGCCCGCTTGAGCGCCTTGCGGCCCGCTTCGAAGCGCCTCGCCGCGGCCGCCGTCATGGGCCCGGTGCGGCCCGCGATCTCGGCCATCTCGCCCCTGCGGCCGTTGCAGTGGAGGGCGATGTCGCAGCCCGCCGCCAGCGACCGCTCCGCGCGCTCGCCCAGGCCGCCGCCCAGTGCCTGCATGCTGAGGTCGTCGGAGAGCAGCAGGCCATCGAAGCCGATATGCCCGCGGATCACCTCCTTCACGCCCCGCACCGATACGGTGATGGCGGCGGCAGGATCGACCGCGTCGAAAAGCAGGTGGCCCGTCATTGCCCAGGGCAGATCGGCGAGCAGCTTGAACGGCAGGAAGTCGGTTCGTTCCAGCGCCTCTCGGGAGGCCGTCACCCGCGGCAGCGAATCGTGCGAGTCGACGGTCGCCCGGCCATGGCCGGGGATGTGCTTGATGACGGGCATCACGCCCTCGGCCATCAGCCCTTCCGCCGCCGCACGGCCGAGCGCCGCCACGGCCTCGGGCTGAGCGGCGTAGGCACGGTCGCCGATCACGGCGTGCGTCTCGGGAAAGGCGATGTCGAGCACGGGCAGGCAATCGACGTCGAAGCCGACCGAGGCGACATCGGCCGCGATCAGCCGCGCATTCAGCCGGCAGGCGTCGAGCCCCGCCGCGGGATCGCGCGCATAGAGATCGCCGAAGAGCCTGGCCGGCGGCGCCTTGCGCCAATGCGGCGGACGCAGACGCGCGACCCTGCCGCCTTCCTGATCGACCAGTATCGGCGCCTCGGCGCGCGCCACGCAGGAGCGAAGCTCCTCCGTCAGCCTGCGCACCTGCTCGGGCGTGTCGACGTTGCGCGCGAAGAGGATGAAGCCCAGCGGATCGGAGTCGCGAAAGAAGGCGCGCTCGTCTGGCGTGAGATCGAGGCCGGCGCAGCCGAAAATCACCGCGCGCGGCGCAGCCACGGGATCAGCCTCCGCGCGGCGGCGGGACGATGACGCAGTCGGCCTTGCGGCTTTTCAGCGTGCTGCAGATGCTCTGGGCCTGCTTCTCGTCGAGCGGGCCCGCCTGTACGCGATACCACACGCCCTTCTCGCCCAGGTCGACGCGCGTCGGCTGCATGCGCAGGCTGCCCAGCACGTCGCCGTGCGCGGCCTGCAGCCGCGCCCAGGTCGACTTGGCGATGTCCTCGTTCTTCACCGAGGCGATCTGCACCCTCCAGCCGCCCGTCGGGCCGGACATGTTGTCGATCAGGCTCGCAATGCTGGGACCGGCCTCGGTCGGGGGCGGCGTGGTCGCCGGCGCCTGCGTCACGGTCGGCTGCGCGCCGGCGGGCGGCGGGGCCGTCGAAGCCGCGGGCGGCGGCGTCGGACCCGCCTGGCTTCCCGGGGGTGGCGTGGTCGTCGGTGCGGCCGGCGTCGTCGAGGCCTGCTGGACCGGCGTCGGAGTCTTGGGCTCCTCAGGCTTGGCGGTCGCGGGCACCGGCAGGCCATTGGCCGGCAGCTTGGGCACTGTCGGCCCGTCCAGCAGCTTTTCCGGCTGGGTCGGCACCGCGCCGGGGGAGATGCGGTTGTAGACTTCCTTGTCCTGGTCGGGCGGCACGTAGCCGCCGGCATTCTCGGGCTTCACGCGGGCAGGCGTGGTCGGTGCCTGCACGACCAGCGGTTCCAGCCCCTTGCCGCCGGCACGCACATCCTGGTTATGCGCCCACCAGACGACCGACCCGAAGCTCGCGATGGCCGCGACCGAGACCATCATGGTCAGGATCTGGCCGCGTCGCCGGTTGACCCGGGACAGAAGCGTGTCCCGTGGCGAGGGCGGGATGGAATCGGGTTCGTTTGCGACAGGACGCGGCGGTGGCTCGAGGCGCACCGCGACCGACTCGTTCGGCCGGTAGATTCTCGGTCCGTCGCCGGAGGGGGGCCGGCGGATGTGCATTCCTTATCTCATTTCCTCGACGGGTGTGACGCCGAAGACCTTTAGGCCGGACTCTATCACAAAACCGATGGCCTGTACCAATGCCAGACGCGCCCGCGTGAGTTCGGCGTCCCCCTCGACGATGAAGCGGACATTGTCTTCCTTGCCGCGGTTCCAGTGCGCGTGGAAGGCGGCCGCGAGGTCATAGAGAAAGAAGCCGATGCGATGCGGCTCGTGGGCCGCGGCCGCCGCCTCGACCTGACGCGGCCACTGGGCGACCAGCCGGATGAGGGAGAGTTCGCCGGCATCGCCCAGACGATCGAGCGGAGCGCTGTCCAACCCGTCGATCGCGATGCCGGCGGCACTCGCCTGCCGCATGACGGAGCGCGTGCGTGCGTGGCAATACTGCACGTACCAGACCGGGTTATCGCGTGACTGTTCTGTGGCCTTTACCAGGTCGAAATCGAACGGCGCGTCGTTCTTGCGGGTCAGCATGGTGAACCGCACCACATCTGGCCCGACCTCGTCCAAAAGGTCCCTGAGAGTGACAAAAGTTCCGGCACGCTTGGACATGCGCACCAGCTCGCCGTTCTTCAGCACACGCACCAGCTGGCAGAGCTTCACATCGAGCTCGCCCTTGCCATCCGTCACGGCGCTGACCGCGGCCTTCATGCGTTTGACATAGCCGCCATGGTCGGCGCCCCAGATGTCGATCATGTCGGCAAAGCCGCGCCGGTACTTGTCGTGGTGGTAGGCGATGTCGTTGGCGAAGTAGGTCCACGAACCGTCCGACTTCTTGAGCGGCCGGTCGACCTCGTCGCCGAACCTGGTGGCGCGGAACAGCGTCTGCTCGCGATCCTCCCAGTCGTCGGGCTTCTTGCCCTTGGGCGGCTCGAGCTTGCCCTGATAGATCAGGTCCTTGCCCGCGAGATCCTGATAGGCGCGATCGACGGCGCCACCGTCGACCAGCGCGCGTTCCGACGAATAGACGTCGATGTTCACGCCGAGCGTCGCGAGGTCGGCCTTGATCTCCTTCATCAGGAAGGCGATGGCGAAGGAGCGCATCTCCGGCAGCCAGTCGGCCTCCGGCTTGTCGATCCAGCGCGCGCCGTCGCGCGCGGCGAGCGCCGCTCCGACTTCCTTCAGGTACTCGCCGGGATAGAGGCCCTCGGGGATCGTGCCGATGTGATCGCCCAGCGCCTCCTTGTAGCGCAGGAAGGTCGAGCGTCCGAGCGTGTCGACCTGCGCGCCGGCATCGTTGATGTAGTACTCCTTGGTGACGGCATAGCCCGCCTTGGCCAGCAGGTTGGCGAGCGCATCGCCCACCACCGCGCCGCGCGCGTGCGCGACGTGCAGCGGACCGGTCGGATTGGCCGAGACGTATTCGACGTTCACCTTCGCAGCCTTGCCCATCGTCGAATCGCCGTAAGCGACTCCTTCCTTCAGGCAGTCGCGCAGCCGCTCGCGCCAGAAGCCGTCCCTGAGCTTGAGATTGATGAAGCCCGGCCCCGCGACCGCGCCTTCGACGACGTCGGGATTGGCCTTCAGCCGGACCAGAAGAGCGTCGGCGATCTCGCGCGGCTTCTTGCCGGCAGCCTTGGCCAGCACCATGGCGGCGTTGGTGGCGATGTCGCCATGCGCTGCATCGCGCGGCGGCTCGGCCGTGATCGCACCGAAATCGAGGCCCTGCGGCAGCTCGCCGGCGGCCTGCATGGCCCGGAGCGCGGCCTCGATCTCGCCGATGAAATGGCGGTACGGGTTCATGGGCCGGGGTATTGCCTAATCCGCCCGGTTTGTCATGTAGTTCGAGGAACCCAGCGAGGTCCCCATGCCGTCTCTGCAGAATGCCCATATCGTCATCACCGGCGGGACCGGCGCGCTCGGCCGGGCCGTGGCCGCGGCCCTCGTCGAGGCCGGCGCCCATTGCCACGTGCCCGCCATCGAGACCTCGGTGCCGGCCGACCGCTTCCCCGCGGGCAAGGTCTCGGTCACCACCCACATCGATCTCTCCGATGAGGCCTCGGTCGAGGGCTTTTACGCCAAGCTCCCGGCGCTGCACGGCGTGGTGAACATCGCGGGCGGCTTCGCCTGGGCGCCGATCGCCGACAGCCCGTTCAAGGTGCTGCACCAGCAGATGTCGATGAACCTGATCTCCTGTGCGCTCTCCTGCCGAGCCGCGGTCGCAAACTTCCGCAAAGGGGGCAAAGGCGGGCACATCGTGAACATCTCGGCGCGACCCGCGCTCAACCCGCGCCAGGGCGCCAACATGACGGCCTACACCGCGTCCAAGGCCGCCGTGGCCGCCTTCACCGTGGCGCTGGCCGAGGAGCTGAAGGGCGAGAACATCTCCGCCATCGCGCTGGCGCCCTCGACCATCGACACCCCGGTCAACCGCAAGGACATGCCGACTGCCGACCATGCGAGCTGGGTGAAGCCCGCCGCCATCGCCGAGCTGATCGTGGCGCACATGGCCTTGAGCGACACGATCAACAGCGGCGCGCTGATCCCGGTCTACGGCAAAGCCTAGGTCCACAAATCGAACAGCCGCTTGTGTTCGTCCAGCGCGAAGCGGTCGGTCATGCCGGCGATGTAGTCGGCGACGATGCGGGCGCGGGCGGGACGCTCGGCGGCCTCAGCGCGCTCGCGCCAGGGCGGCGGCAGGCAGTTGGGCTCGGCGAACAGCAGGCCGAACAGGTCCATCACCACGCGGCGCGCCTTGGAGTGCGAGCGGTTGAGCAGCCAGTGCTCGTACATGTTGGCGTAGAGGTACTTCTTCAGCGTCTTGTCGATCGCGGCCATCTTCTCCGAGAAGCCGACGACCGGATGGCCGAGCGCGCGCACGTCGGCCACCGACTTCAGGTTGGCGTCGGCGAGGCGCCGGCGCGTCTCGGCCAGCACGTCCTCGACCATGGCGTTGATCATGCGCCTGATCGCCTCGTGGATCAGGCGCTGCTCGGCGAGGCCGGGATACTTCTTCTCGACCAGCACGAACATCTCGCCGACCAGCGGCAGGTCCCTGAGGTCGTCGATACGAAAGAGACCCGCGCGCAAGCCGTCGTCTATGTCGTGGTTGTTGTAGGCGATGTCGTCGCTCAAGGCCGCGACCTGCGCCTCGGGGCCGGCATGGCCGCCGAGCTCGAGATCGTGGTCGCGGCAGTATTCGACGATGGCGGCCGGCAGGTCGGTCAGCACGCGGCCGTCCTTCAGCAGCGGGCCATTATGCTTCACCGCGCCTTCGAGGCATTCCCAGGTGAGGTTGAGGCCGTTGAACTCGGCGTAGCGCTCCTCGAGCTTGGTGAGGATGCGGAGCGTCTGGGCATTGTGGTCGAAGCCGCCGAACGGCTTCATCGCGGCGTGCAGCGCCTCCTCGCCTGCGTGGCCGAACGGCGTGTGGCCGAGATCGTGCGCGAGTGCGACGGCCTCGCCGAGATCCTCGTCGAGACGAAGCGTGCGGCAGATGGTGCGGGCGATCTGCGCCACTTCGAGCGAGTGCGTGAGGCGTGTGCGGTAGTGATCGCCCTCGTGATAGACGAAGACCTGCGTCTTGTGCTTCAGGCGCCGGAAGGCCGTCGAATGGATGATGCGGTCGCGGTCGCGCTGGAAGGGGCTGCGCGTGCCGTCCTCGGCCTCCTTGTGCAGGCGGCCGCGACTTGCCCACGGCAAGGTCGCGTAGGGCGCAAGCGCCTGAGGTCGCCACAGGTCGTCGGGCACAGAACCTCCGTTGACGGCTTGTTTACGCCTTCACTGTCGCGGCAACAACCTGATGCGTTCCGGTCCAGATCATGTCGGCCGCCACATACACGATGATCGCAAAGCCGATCCATGCCACCCATTTGTGGCGGTCGAGCAAGCGGGCGATCAGGCTCGAGGCCACGGCCATCAGCACGACCGAGAGCGCGAGGCCGATCCACAGCACCGTGTGGTGGTCGCGCGCCGCGCCCGCCACGCCCAGCACATTGTCGAGCGACATCGAGACATCGGCGGCGATCAGCTGCAGCATCGCCTGACCGGTGGACTTGGGTGCCTTGCCGGTGTCGCCCGCCGTGTCCTCCGCATGACCGCCCGATCGAAGCTCGCGGAACATGCGATAGGCGACCCAGGCCAGCAGGAGTCCACCGGCGAGGGTGAGGCCGATGATCTGCAGGAGCTGCGTCGTCAGCAGCGCGAAGGCGATGCGCAGCACCGTGGCGCCGACGATGCCCCAGAAGATGATGCGCCCGCGCTTTTCGGCGGGGAGGCCCGCCACCGCCATGCCGATCACGATGGCATTGTCGCCCGACATGACGAGGTCGATCAGCACGACCTCGATGAGCGCGGCGACGCCGCCGTGCCCGATGGAGAAGAGATCGGTGAAAAGGTCGGTCACGACCCGTGGGACTTGCGCTCGGAAAGCTTCGCGAGGAGATGGCCGACCGCGAGCACCAGCACCGCGCCCGCGATGGAGCAGACCAGCTCGGCATGCGGCAGGTGCGCGTCGAGCCAGGCCGCGACCGTGCCGGGCTGCACGATGTCGGTGATCTTGCCGTCGGCCGCGATGGTCTCGCGCCGGCCCTCGCCCGCGATCACGTCGCCCGCGATCCAGCCGATCAGCGCCGCGCCGATCAGCGCCAGCCAGGGAAAGCGCTCGAGCAGGCCCGAGATCACGGCGGCGCCCGCGATGATGATGGGCACGCTGATCACCAGCCCCATGCAGATCAGGAAGAAGTCGCCCTTGGCCGTCAGCGTGATGGCGATGGCGTTGTCGAGGCTCATCACCGTGTTGGCGAAGGCGATGCTCCAGATCGCGGGCCACAGCCGCTCGTGACCCTTGACCTCGCCGCCCTCTTCCTCGTCGCCCACCAGCTTGATGCCGATCCACAAGAGCAGCACGCCGCCCACCAGCTTGAGGTACGGGATGTCGGCCACGAAGCCCAGGATGCCGCAAAAGACGATCAGCAGGACGATGGCGCCCGCGCCGCCGAAGACGATCGCCGCCCGCCGATGCTTGTCCTGGAGATTGCGCGCCGCCATGGCGATGACCACGGCGTTGTCGCCCGACAGGATCACGTTGGCGATCATGATCTCCCACAAGGCGACCCAGAACGCCGCGCTGGCCAGGTTCGGCAGCGTGAAATGCATCTTTTACTCCCCCACTTGGCGCGCCGTGCATGAGCGCGCGAGAGCGGCACCATAGCCACAGCATGGGGTCTGTAAAGGCTTGCCTGCCGCCCTCCCGAGGACTATCGGGACCCGGAAAGAGGTGGGCATGCCAGCCAGCAGCTACAGCAAGATGTTCCCGGTCTCGTGGACCGAGCTCCATCGCGACGCCCGCGCGCTCGCCTGGCGGCTGGCCGATCTGGGACCGTTCAAGGGCCTGGTCGCGATCACGCGCGGCGGGCTGGTGCCGGCCGCGATCATCGCCCGCGAGCTGAACCTGCGCCTGATCGACACGGTCTGCTGCTCGACCTACGACCGCATGGAACGCGGCGCCAAGGTCGAGCTCCTGAAGGGCACGGCGGCCGAACAGGACAAGGGCAAGGGCTGGCTGATCGTCGACGATCTGGTCGACACCGGCGTCACCGCCAAGGCGGTGCGGGCGCTGCTGCCCGAGGCGCACTTCGCCACGATGTACGCCAAGCCCGCCGGCCGCCCCAACGTCGACAGCTACATCACCGAAGTGAGCCAGGACACCTGGATCCTGTTCCCCTGGGACCAGGAGGCGGTCATGGCGAAGACAATCGTCGAAATGAAAGCAGGTCAGTAAATGAAGCGTCGTCTCTTCACGGCCGGTCTCGTCGCCGCGCCGTTCGTTCGTCCCGCCTTCGCCGAGCCCGGCTGGGCACCTTCCGGTCCGGTCAAGATGGTCGTGGCCTATCCCGCGGGCGGACCGACCGACGTGATCGCGCGCATCGTGGCGGCCGACATCACCGGACCGCTCGGCCAGCAGGTCGTGGTCGAGAACATCTCGGGCGCCGCGGGCGCCATCGGCACGCGCACCGTCGCCAAGGCCAAGCCCGACGGGCTCACCATCGAGTTCGGCAACAACCAGACGCATGGCAACAACATGTTCATGCTGAAGGACCCGGGCTACGACGTCGTGAAGGACTTCGCACCCCTCGCGGGCGCCGGCGCCTTCGAGCATGTCGTGGTCGTGCGCAAGGACCTGCCGGCCAAAAACATCCAGGAGCTGATCAAGCTCGCCAAGGAGAAGCCCGGCGCGCTGAACTACGGCTCGACCGGCATCGGCTCGGGCTCGCACCTCACGACCGAGCTCTTCATGGTGAAGACCGGCACCAAGATGACCCACGTCCCCTATCGCGGCGCGCCACCGCTGGTGCAGGACATCGTGGGCGGCCGCATCGACGTCTCGATCTCGACCTTGCCCAGCGTGCTGACGCAGATCACCTCCGGCCAGATCCGCGCGCTGGCCATCTGCAGCCCCAAGCGCAATCCGCATCTGCCGGAAGTGCCGACGCTCGAGGAACAGGGCGTGACCGGTTCGAACGCCGCCTCCTGGGCTGCCTTCTTCGCGCCCGCCGCCACGCCGCAGCCGATCCTCGACCGGCTGTCGGGCGAGATCATGACCAGCCTCAGGAAGCCCGAGGTCCTGGCCAAGATCGACAAGCTCGGCTTCACGGTAGAGCCACGCGACCCCGCTACGTTCCGCCCCTACTGGGAGAACGAGGTCGCGACCTGGCTCAAGATCGCCAAGGATGCGGGCGTCCAGGCCGAGGAGTAGAAAGGCTTCATGCAGAATCTCTGGAAGGACAGCGACGCCAAGGCCGCGATCGCGAGCCACGCGAGCAAGGGCATCGGCGAGGATCTGGCGCTGCGCGTCTACACGACGCGGCTGCTGGGCGGCGAGCCGAAGCTGGTGCTGCATGGCGGCGGCAACACCTCGGTGAAGACGCGCATGGCCGACATCAGCGGCCAGACGATCGACGTGCTCTGCGTGAAGGGCAGCGGCTGGGACATGGGCACCATCGAAGCGCCCGGCCTGCCCGCGGTCCGGCTCCAGCCGCTGCGCGAGCTGCACGGGCTGCAGGCGCTCTCCGACGAGGACATGGTCAACGTCCAGCGCTCCAATCTTCTGGACGCGAAGTCGCCCAACCCGTCAGTCGAGACACTGCTGCACGCCTTCCTGCCGCACAAGTTCATCGACCACACGCATTCCAACGCCGTGCTGGCGCTGACCGACCAGCCCGATGGCGCGGCGCTCGCGGCCGATCTCTACGGCAAGCGCGCGGCGCTCGTGCCCTACGTCATGCCGGGCTTCGGCCTTGCCAAGGCCTGCGCGGAGGTCGGCAAGGCGAACCCCGACGTCGAAGGTCTGATCCTGCTCAACCACGGCATCTTCTCGATGGGCGCCACGGCCGAGGAAGCCTACGTGCGCATGATCGACCTCGTGACCCTGGCCGAGCAGCGGCTGGCCAAGGCCACGCGCAAGATCTTCGCGGGCGTCGCGCTGCCGTCGAAGCTGGCGAACGTGGCGGAGATCGCGCCCATCCTGCGCGGCCTGATGTCGATCCCGAGCAAGAGCGGCGGCCGCGAAGCAGCACAGCGCTTCGTGTTCGAGTTCAGGAGCAACCCAGACATCCTGGCCTTCGTGAACGGCCAGGAGATCGGCCGCTACGCCGCGCAGGGTCCGGTGACGCCCGACCATGCGATCCGCACCAAGAACTATCCCTTCATTGCGCCCGCGCCCGAGGCCGGTAAGCTCGACACCTTCGCAAAGGACACCAAGGCCGCGCTGGAGAAGTTCGCGGCCGACTATCACGCTTACTTCGCGCGCTACAACGGCAAGCTCGTGACGGCGAAGAAGGAGCTCGATCCCGTGCCGCGCGTCGTGCTGGTGCCGGGCGTCGGCCTGTTCGGTCTCGGCAACACCTCGAAGGACGCCAAGATCGCGGCCGACCTCGCCGAGACCACAGTCGAAGTGATCGCCGACGCCGAACGGCTCGGCACCTACCGGTGCATTCCCGAGCCCGACATCTTCGACATCGAGTACTGGTCGCTCGAGCAGGCCAAGCT
>DATJWN010000378.1:0-3916 GCA_035501235.1 Reyranella sp. | reverse complement strand
GTCGCGGAATTGGAGCACCTTGGCGGCCGACACTTTCTCGGTGCGCAACGGCTTTGAGTCATAGCTATGTTGGGAATACCCGCCCCAGGTGTCCGGCAACTCCCAGCCATTCTCGACCGCGAGCTTGTAGAGCGGCGATCCAGGATAGGCCATGGCCGAGTAGAAGTTGGAGAACTCGCAGTTGAGCTCTTTGGCGAGCTCGAGCGTCTCGCGCATGGACTCCTCGTCGTCGTCCGGCAGGCCGAAAATGTAGTTGCCGATGACGTTGATGCCAGCCTTCTGGATCTCGCGCACGATGCCGATGATGTCGTCGTGCTTCAGCGATTTCTGCGCCCCGTCGCGGACGTGCTTGCTGCCCGATTCGATGCCGAGCGCCAGCCACTGGATGCCGGCCTTGCGCAGCATCTCGAGCGCCTGGGGCTTCACCGTATCGACGCGGGCATACGCCCAGATGTTGAACTTCGCGCCCAGACCGCGCTCGATGAGCAGATTGCAGATTCCCGAGACGTGGCGATCGTTGAGCACAAACATCTCGTCCACGATCTTGAACGTCTGCACGCCATACGTCGTGTAGAGATGCTCCATCTCGTCGACCACCGCCGCAGCACTGCGCATGCGGTAGTTCGGCTTGCCGAACGGCGCGTTGATGCAGCAGAAGGTGCAGCGATAGGGGCAGCCGAGCGTGGTGTAGATCGAGGCATAGGGCTTGCGCTTCGACAGATCGCCGAAGCACTGCCAGTTATGGGCCCGGTACTTCTCCATCGGCAGCAGGTCCCACACGTCGCCTGGCAGGTCCTTGTCCAGGTCGGTCAGCAGCTTGGCGCCGATGTTGTTGCGGATCTGGTCGCCGTCTCGCCACACGAGGCCTTCGACTTTGGCGTAGTCGGGCGAGGCGCTCTTAAGCGCGATCAGCAATTGCTCGATGGTGATCGGGCCTTCGCCGTTGCAGGCGAAGTCGATCGATTCTTCGTTCATCGTGCGCTCGGGAAGGGCCGCGACGTGGCCGCCGACCATGATGATCTTCTGCTGCGGGTCGCGTTTCTTGATCGCGTAGCACTCGAGGCCGGCCCCGAACATCATCTGCGTTGACGCCGACGGCTGGTGCCCGAACACGATCATGCCGACGAGGCGGGGCTTCAGCCCCAGAACGCGCGCGGCGACCTGCTCGGCGCCCAGATGATCGGCTTCCGCATCGATGATCTTCACGCTGAAGCCGCGGTGGCGGACATAGCTCGCGATCAGTCGCGTCCACATCGGCGGCTCAACGGCGGTCAGGTCGTTGGCGAGGTCCTGGTAGGTCGTGCTGCCCGTCCCGGGATGGATCAGGACGAGGTCGAGTTTTTCTTGAGGGCCAGCCATAGCCGCTGTTCTCCGGGCAGGATATCTAAAATCCCCGATATTCTCGCCGAGATTGGTTAATTTTCCTTTTAGCTGAACTTGCGGGCGTTGTTAACGATCCCGATAAGTCCTTTGGAAATCTACATTTTAAAGGTTGGTGTAGGGGTTGGGACGCATCATCCGGTAGCCCTTGATGAGCTCCTGAACCCCGGCGTCGAGCGAGACCTGCGGCTTGTACCCGGTGCCCTCGATCCGCGCGTTGGAGACGATGTAGTCGCGCTTGTCCGGGTCTTCGCCGATCGGCGCCTCCATGAACACGAAGCTCGGCAGGTGCTTCTGGATCGCCTGGCAAAGCTCGAACTTGGAGAGATTGGCCTCGGACAGTCCGACATTGAACACGCCGGCCTGCTTCATGGTCTCGAACTTGTCGATCCCGTGGTTGAAGGCGCGCGCCACGTCGCGGACATGGATGTAGTTGCGCTTGAAATGCGGCTCGAACAGCACGACCGCGCGATCGGTGATCGCCCGGTACACGAAGTCGTTGACGAGGAGATCCATGCGCATGCGCGGCGACATGCCGAACACGGTCGCCAGCCGGAAGCTGATGCCGTTGCCGCGATCGAGCACGATCTTCTCGGCGTCCATCTTGGTGGTGCCGTAGAGCGAGATCGGGTTGATCAGGGTCTCCTCGGTGCAGAACTTGTCCTTCTGGCCGACGCCGTAGCCGCTGTTCGTGGTCGGAATGAGGATGCGCTGCTGGATCGAGGTGATCTTGGCCAGGGTCGCGACGGCATCGCGGTTGGTGCTGATGCAGGCCGTCTTGTCGGCGTTGCAGGCGGGCGCACCCACGATCGCGGCCATCGGGATGATGATGTCGGTCTTGGCCAGCAAGGGCTTGAGCGTGGCCTCGTCGCGGGCATCGCCGCGCACGACGTTGAAATTCGGATCGGCGCAGAGCTGGTTGAGGGGGGTCTGCCTGTGCATGAAATTGTCGAGCACCGTCACCTTGTGGCCCTGGGCCAGGAGATGGGGGGTGAGGGTCGAGCCGAGATAGCCGGCGCCGCCCGTGATCAGGATGGAGTACGAGGTCTTGGCCATTGTTCTTGGGTCCGGGTGTTCCTGGGTCCAGGTCAGTTGCAGGCGCGGTCGAGCACTTCGCGCAAGGTGTCGATCTGGGGCGTGAGGTCCGTCGGCGCGTTGCCGACGAAGAAGCCGTAATCGTGCGCGATGTTGGCGTTCTGGATGCCGCCGACGATCTCGTAGTCGTAATACTTGATGACGTCGTGGCGCAGGAAGCAGCCGCCGGTGATGATCCGATAGCCGATGTCCGCCTTCTTGAGCGCCGCGAAGACCCGTTTGCGGTCGATGTTCCGCTCCGGCTTCAGGATGATCGTGAAGCAGAAGCTCGAGCTCTTGCCGTGCTCGCGCTGGATGATGAAACGGCCGTCGTTCGCGAAGAGCTTCTGGAAATGCGCCATGTTCTTGCGGCGCTGAACGGTCATGGCCGGAAGCTTCTTGATCTGCTCGCGGCCAATGGCGCCCGAGAGCTCGATGGGGCGCACGTTGTAGCCGGGGAGGATGAAGCGGTAGGCCTCGTAGAAGTCGTCATCACGCTTCTCGAAGACCGGCGAGCCTTCCGGCAGGTCGCGCGTCCAGCCGTGGTTGCGCATCGCCAGCAGGATATGGAACAGCTCTTCGTCGTCGGTCAGCACCATCCCGCCTTCCATGGTCGAGATGTGGTGCGAGAAGAACGAGCTGAACGTGTTGAGGATGCCGAACGTGCCGGTCTTGCGGCCCGCGATCTCGGCGTCCATGGACTCGCAATTGTCCTCCATGAAGTAGAGGCCGTGCTTGTCGGCGATCTTCTTCATGACGTCGACAGCGGCGGGATTGCCGAGGATGCTCACGGCCAGGATCATCCGCGTGCGCGGGCCGATCGCCGCCTCGATTTTGCTTACATCGATGTTGAGCGTATCGAGCTCGACGTCGATGAACTTGAGCCTGAGACCGTATTGCTGCAGCGGATGATAGGTCGTGCTCCACGAGATCGCCGGCACGATCACCTCGTCGCCTCGCTGCAGCGGCCGATCCTTCTTATAGAAGAGGCTGGCGACGGCCACGAGGTTGGCAGATGACCCGGAATTCACCATGACGCCGTACTTCGTGCCGAAGTACTTGGCGAAGTCGCGCTCGAACGCCTTCACGTTCTCGCCCATGGTGAACATGCCGCTGTCCACCACGCGCTGGATGGCCTTGAGCTCCTCCGGCCCCCACGACGACGACGCGAGCGAATAGAACATCGATACCCCTAAAATGTGCCGGTGCCGCGCCTAGAACGGGCCCCGGAACTGCTTCTGATAGGCGAGCACGGCGCGGTCCGGATCGGGCGTCCATTCGGGCGCCTTCGGCTTGGCGAGGCGGTATGCCGCCTGGGCGATGCGCGCCGGGTTGGGATAGAACAGCTCTTCGATCGTGGGCGAGGTCGGGCAGATGGTCGGAGCGAATCCGAGCCGCTCGACCTGGAAGCTGCCGCCTTCCGCCCCCAGCGCCTCGGCGACCCGCGCCGCGATCTCGGCCC
>DATJWN010000377.1:0-14472 GCA_035501235.1 Reyranella sp. | reverse complement strand
GAGGTCTGCTTCTTTGTGCGCCAGATGGCGCGGGCGGCCCAGTTGCCGATCCTGGTGGATGGCGACACCGGCTTCGGCGAGGTGCTGAACGTCATGCACATGGTCCGCGCCTTCGAGGAGGCAGGTGCCGGCGCAGTTCACATCGAGGACCAGCTTCTCCCGAAGAAGTGCGGCCATCTGAACGACAAGAAGCTCGCCGATCCGCACGACATGGCGGCCAAGATTGCGGGCGCGGCCAAGGCGCGACGTCATCTCTGCATCATCGCCCGCACCGATGCCGCGGCGAGCGAGGGCATGGATGGCGCCGTGGCGCGCGCCAAGCGCTATCTCGAAGCGGGCGCCGATGCGATCTTTCCCGAGGCGCTGGTCAACGCCGAGATGTTCCGCACCTTCGCCAAGGCGATGCCCGGCGTGCCATTGCTCGCCAACATGACCGAGTTCGGCCGCACGCCGTTCTTCACGGCGAGCGAATTCGAGGCAATGGGCTACAAGATGGTGATCTGGCCCGTGTCAGCCATGAGGGTCGCCAACAAGGCGCAGGCCAGGCTCTACGCCGCGATCAAGCGCGACGGCGGCACGCAGAACATGATCGGCGACATGCAGACCCGCGCCGAGCTCTATCAGACGATCGGCTATCACGATTACGAAGCGCTCGACGCCTCGATCGTGGCGACCGTCGTCCCGCAGGGCATGCCGCAGCGCTAGAGGCCGAGGCTCGACAGGTCCGGCGCGCGCTTGTGGAAGTCGGTCGCGTCCTGAAAGGCCTTGCCGAGCTTGAGCACGTCACCCTCGGCGTAAGGCTTGCCCACGATCTGGATACCGAGGGGCAATCCGCCCGACTGGCCGCTGGGCATGGAAAGCGCGCAGAGGCCGAGATAATTGCCCGGCCGCGTCAGGTGTGCCGCGATGGGCGACGTCTCGTCGACCTCCGACAGCGGGATCGCGGGCATCGGCACGCCGGGCAGCAGCAGCGCATCGTAGGGATGCATCCACTCATCGAACTCCGCGCGAAGCTGATGCATACGCCGCAGCTCGGCCGCGTAGGCGCTGGTCGGGAAGTTCTTGCCGGCGAGCGCGCGTGCCCGCACGCCCGGGCCGATCGCCTTGGACATGTCCTCGATCCAGCCGCGATGCAGCGAGAACATCTCGGAGGTCGAGATGATGCCGGCCGACGGTCCCAGCTCAAAGAACCAGCTAGGCAGGCGCACGGCCTCGATCGTCGCGCCGAGGCTTTCGAAGGTCCGCGCGGCCGTCTGCCAGCTCTGCACGACGTCGGGATGCACGAAGTCGGGCAGCTGCTTGGTGTCGGGAAGTGCCAAGCGCATGCCCTCGATCGAGCCGCCCCTGACCGCCGCGGCGAAATCCTCGAGCGGCTGGCTGAGCGTTGTCGGATCGCGCGGATCGGGTGCGGCCAGCGCGTTCAGCATCAGCGCGCAATCCTCGACCGAACGCGCCATCGGCCCGATCGAATCGAGTGTCCAGCTCAAGAGCATCGTACCGTGCAGGCCGATGCGGCCGAACGTGACCTTGAGGCCGACCAGACCGTTGAAGGCGCAAGGAATGCGCACCGAGCCGCCGGTGTCGCTGCCGATGCCGGCGGGCGTGAGCCGCGCCGCCACGGCCACGCCGGTGCCGCTCGACGAGCCGCCAGGCACACGATGGGTCTTGAGATCCCAGGGATTCCACGGTGCGCCCATCAGCGGATTGGTGCCCCAGCCGCCGAAGGCAAACTCGACCATGTGCAGCTTGCCGAGCGGGATCATGCCCGCAGCCGTCAGCCGCTCGACCGTATTCGAGGTCTCCGTCGCAATGCGCTTCTCCCACATCTTGGAGCCGCCGGTGCCGATCCTGCCCTTGATGTCGCAGAGATCCTTGTAGGCGACGGGCAGCCCGTGCAGCGGCCCGAGCGGGAAGCCCGAGGCGCGCGCGGTGTCGGCGGCGTCGGCGAGGGACACGGCTTCCTTGCCATAGACCTCGGTGAAGGCGTGCAGCTTGCCGCCCGCCTTGTCGATGCGGGCCAGCAGCGCGTGAACGATCTCGCGCGAGGAGAACTTCTTGGCGGAGAGGCCGGCCGCCAGCTCCGTCAGCGTCAGGTCGTGCAGCTTGCTCATCAGTAGGTCGCCCTTCCGCCGGAGAGATCGAACGCCGCGCCCGTCGCGAAGGTGCAGAGCGGCGAGGCGAGCCACGCCACCATCTCGGCCACTTCCTCGACTTCGCCGAAGCGATTCATCGGGATCTTCGAGAGCATGTACTGGATGTGCTGTTCAGTCATCTGGCTGAACAGCTCCGTCTTCACCACCGCCGGCGCCACGCAGTTGACCAGCACGCCTGTGGTCGCAAGTTCCTTGCCAAGCGACTTGGTGAGCCCGATCACGCCCGCCTTGGAGGCGGAGTAGGCCGAGGCGTTGGGATTGCCTTCCTTGCCCGCGACCGAGGCGATGTTGACGATGCGTCCCCAGCCGCGCTTGGCCATGCCGCCCGCGACGGCGCGATTGCTGAGGAAGACGCCCGTCAGGTTGATGTCGATCACCTGCTTCCAGGCATCGATCGGGTATTGCACGACGGTGGCGTTCGGGCCGGTGATGCCGGCGCTCGCCACCAGGATGTCGGGCGCGGCCATGTCTTTCTCGGTCTTGGCCAGCGCCTCGGCGATCGAGCCGTCGCTGGTCACGTCGACTTGAACGGCGATCGCATCGCCCAGCGATGCGGCGGATTGCCTGGCGCGGTCCATATCGCGGTCCCACAGCGCGATCCGCCCGCCGCCCGAGGCGATCTTGGCGGCGCAGGCGAGGCCGATGCCGCGGGCGCCGCCGGTGACGACGGCGGTTCGTCCCTTGAACATGCCCTCCGCCATGGTTACCTCCCAAACGCTTGAATTGCCGTTGTTTTCCCATCATATCGGACGAGCATGCAATCCGAAAAACCCGCGTCCATCGACGCCACCGTCGATCTCCTGAAGAAGGGCGACTACATCGCCGACCGCAGCCTGGCCACGGTGCTCTATCTGGCGCTGAAGCTCGGCCGGCCACTGTTCTGCGAAGGCGAGGCGGGCGTCGGCAAGACCGAGATCGCCAAGGTGCTGGCCGCGACCTTGAAGCGGCCGTTGATCCGCCTGCAGTGCTACGAAGGCCTCGACGTCAATTCTGCCGTCTACGAGTGGAACTATTCGCGGCAGATGATCGAGATTCGTCTGGCGGAAGCGCAGGGCGTGCACGATCGCGGCGAGCTCGAATCGAACATCTTCGACGAGCGCTTTTTGATCCGCCGTCCGCTGCTCGAGGCGCTGCAACCGCAGGCCGGCGGCGCGCCCATCCTGCTGATCGACGAGCTCGATCGCACGGACGAGCCGTTCGAGGCCTACCTGCTCGAAGTGCTGTCGGACTTCCAGGTGACGATCCCTGAACTCGGCACGGTGAAGGCCGCCGAGACTCCCATCGTCATCATCACCTCGAACCGCACGCGCGAGATCCACGACGCGCTGAAGCGGCGCTGCTTCTACCACTGGGTCGACTATCCTGACCTGAAGCGCGAGCTCGAGATCCTCAAGGTCAAGGCGCCTGGTGCGAGTGAGCGCCTGTCGAGGCAGGTCGTGGGCTTCGTCCAGGAGCTGCGCAAGCTCGACCTCTTCAAGGCGCCGGGCGTTGCCGAATCGATCGACTGGGCGACCGCGCTCTCGGAGCTCAACACGCTCGACCTCGATCCGCGCACGATCAACGACACCTTGGGCGTGCTGCTGAAGTACCAGGACGACATCCAGCGACTTCAAGGCACCGAAGCGGCGGAGATCCTGCGCAAGGTGAAGTCCGACATCGCGGCTCAGCCGCTGGGTTGAAGGTGGTGCCCGCGTCATGCTCTTTTGGACCGCGAGCCTCCGGCTCGCTCATGAGCCTGAGCGAGCCGGAGGCTCGCGGTCCGCAAGAGGAAGGCAAGAAGACGGGCTAGCATGGACAAGCTCGCCACCAACATCGTCCATTTCGCCCGCACCTTGCGCACGGCGGGCCTCCGGGTCGGGCCGGGGCAGGTGTTGCGTGCCGTCGAAGCCGTGGAAGCCGCGGGCCTGCGCAAGCGTGAGGACTTCTACTGGACGCTCCACTCGGTCTTCGTGAACCGCCGCGATCAGCGCGAGATCTTCGACCAAGCCTTCCACGTCTATTGGCGCAATCCGCGTCTCCTCGAGAAAATGATGGAGATGCTGCTGCCGCAGGTGACCGTTCCGGCCGAGCCCGATCAGCGCAAGCAAGTCAGCCGACGTCTGCAGGAGGCCTTGCAGCCCGGCCGTGGCGAAGCTCCCGAGAGTGACGAGCCGCCGGAAGTAGAGATCGAGGCGACCTTCACCGTCTCCGACCGCGAGGTGCTGCAGCATCGCGACTTCGAGCAGATGAGCCAGGCCGAGATAGACGAAGCCTTGCGTGCCATCGCGCGCATGCGCCTGCCGGTGCCGGAGCGGCGCACGCGGCGCCATCGGTCCGCGCGCCGTGGTCCACGCGTCGATTTCCGCGCCTCGCTGCGCCGGGCCCTACGGCCGGAAGGCCTGATCGAATTGCGCAAACGCGAGCCGCGCCTGCGTCCGCCGCCTCTGGTGATCCTGTGCGACATCTCAGGCTCGATGGCCCGCTACACGCGCATGTTCCTGCATTTCATGCACGCCATTACCAACGATCGCGACAGGGTTTTCTGCTTCACCTTCGGCACGCGCCTCAGCAACGTGACGCGGGCGCTTCGTTATAGGGACGTAGATATAGCGCTGGCCAAAGCCTCGGCGCAGGTGGAAGATTGGTCGGGCGGCACCCGAATCGGCCAGGCGCTCCACGAGTTCAATAACAAGTGGTCGCGCCGCGTGCTGGGGCAGGGGGCCGTGGTATTGTTGATCACCGACGGGCTGGACCGCGAGGGCGCGGCCGGGCTGGCGGAGGAGATGGAGCGCCTGCACAAATCCTGTAGCCGCCTGATCTGGCTCAACCCGCTCTTGAGGTATGGGGCCTACGAACCCAAATCTCAGGGCAACAAGGCGATGCTGCCGCATGTCGACGAATTCCGTCCGGTGCACAATCTCGAAAGCCTGGCCGGGCTGATCGCCGCTTTAGACAGTCACGTTCATCGCGCGGACAAGCGGTTGGCCGACTGGCAGACCGATCTGCGCAAGGAGTAGAGACCATGAGCGACGCATTGGAAGTTCTGGATCAGGTCGGCAAATGGAAAGCCGCCGGTAAGGGCGTGGCCGTGGCCACCGTGATCACCACCTGGGGTTCCTCACCGCGCCCCGTCGGCAGCCAGCTCGGCGTCGATGACACGGGCGCGATGGTGGGCTCCGTGTCCGGCGGCTGCATCGAAGGCGCCGTTGTCAAGGAAGCGCTCGACGCCATCAAGGACGGCAAGCCACGCCTGCTCGACTTCGGCGTCACCGACGAGCAGGCCTGGGATGTCGGATTGGCCTGCGGCGGCAAGGTGCAGGTTTTCGTCGAGAAGGTGAACTGAGCCATGCAGGCCGAGACCCTCGCCGCCCTCCAGGAGGCGCGCGCCAAGCGCCGGTCGGTTACTCTCGCCACGCGCCTCAGCGACGCGGCCGAGGGCCTGATCTATCTCGACAGCACCAAGGGCACGCTCGGCACCGACCAGGCCATCGTGTCGGCCGCGCGCCGGGCGATGGAGACCGGCAAGAGCGAGACGATCGATGTCGGTGGCCAGAAGATCTTCCTGAACGTCTATGTGCCGCCGCCGCGGCTGATCATCGTGGGCGCCGTGCACATCGCGCAGACGCTTGCGCCGATGGCGACCATGCTCGAGTTCGACGTCACCGTCGTCGACCCCCGCGGCGCCTGGGCGACCTCGCAGCGCTTCCCCGGCGTGAAGGTCATCCAGGACTGGGCGGATGAGGCCTTCCAGGCGATGGGCCTCGATGTGTCCACCGCCGTCGTGACGCTCACCCACGATCCCAAGCTCGACGATCCCGCGCTCGAATCGGCGCTGAAGTCCGACGCCTTCTATATCGGCGCGCTGGGCAGCCGCCGCACCCACGCCAAGCGCAAGGAGCGTCTGGCCGAGGTCGGCATCACCGACGAGATGTTCGCGCGCGTGCACGGGCCGGTCGGCCTCAATATCGGCGCCAAGTCGCCGGCGGAGATCGCCGTGTCGATCCTGGGCCAGATCGTCGAGGTCCGCGCCCGCCGCCTGGAAGCGCTTTCCGCGCCGAAGGTCGCCGCCGCGTGAAATTCGGCGAGACTCCGATCGACGAGGCAAGCGGTGCCATTCTTGGGCACAGTTGGCGCGCGAACGGAATCAACTTCTCCAAGGGCCGCATCCTCTCGGGCGACGACGTTGCCCGGCTGAAGGCCGCGGGAGCGCAAAGCATCATCGCGGCACGCCTCGAGCCTGCGGACATGCACGAGGACGAAGCTGCGGCCACGCTCGCCAGGGCGCTGGCCGGCGGCGGGATCGAGGTCACCGCGCCTTTCACGGGCCGCTGCAATCATTTTGCGCGCGAAGCGGGGCTCGCGGTCATCGATCACGAACGCATCGATGCCATGAACGAGGTCGACGAATCGGTGACCGTCGCGACCCTCGCACCCTATGCGCGCGTCACGCCACGCCAAATGGTGGCGACGGTGAAGATCATTCCCTACGCCGCACCGCGCGACGCCATCGCTCGCGCGCTCGAAGTCGCGAAGTCGGCGAACCAGCCGCTGGTCTCGGTCGCGCCCTTCAAGGCGATGCGCGCCGGCCTGGTGCAGACCAAGCTCCCCGGCACGCGCGACAAGGCACTCGACAAGGCCGTCGCCACGACCACCAACCGATTGACGTCGCTCGGCAGCACGCTGGTCAGCGAACGACGCTGCGGCCATGACGCCGACGAGATCGCGGCGGCGCTCGAGGAGCTGAAGGGCGAGGGCTGCGACATCTATCTGGTCGCCGGCGCCTCCGCGATCGTCGACCGCAAGGACGTCGTGCCTGCCGGCATCGAGCAGGCGGGCGGCACGGTCATCCATTTCGGCATGCCGGTCGATCCGGGCAACCTGCTGCTGACCGGCGAGATCGACGGCAAGCCGGTACTGGGCCTGCCGGGATGCGCCAAGTCGCCCAAGTACAACGGCTTCGACATGGTGCTGGAGCGGCTCGCCGCCGGGCTGCCGGTCGGGCGCGCCGAGCTCGTGCGCCTGGGCGCGGGCGGCCTGCTGGCCGAGATCGCCACGCGCCCGCAGCCTCGCGATGAGGATGCAAGCGACGATGCCGGACCGCAGCATGCGCCGCGCACCGCCGTGCTGGTGCTGGCGGCCGGCCGCTCGACGCGCATGGGCGGCCCGAACAAGCTTCTTGCCGACGCCGAAGGCCAGCCATTGGTCGTGCATGCGGTGAAGGCGGCACTCGCCTCGCAGGCGGTTGAGGTCGTGGTCGTGCTGGGCCACATGGCCGAGCAGGTGAGGGCGGCAATCTCCGCTGCCGTGCCGACCGGTCGGCTGCGCTACGTCACCAATCCCGACTTCGCCGACGGCCTCAGCACCTCGGTGCGCACCGGCATCGCCGCGCTCGACAAGGATGTCGATGCCGCGATCGTGCAGCTCGGCGACATGCCGGGCGTGAACGCGGGCCTGCTTGACCGGCTGATGGCGGCCTTCAGTCCCGTCGAGGGCCGTTCGATCTGCGTGCCCACGGTGAACGGCAAGCGCGGCAATCCCGTCCTGTGGGATCGCCGTTTCTTCGCGGAAATCGCCAAGGTCGCGGGCGACACCGGCGCCAAGCACTTGATCGGCGAGCATGCCGATCTCGTCTGCGAGGTCGAGATGGCGGGCGAGGCTGCGATCACCGACATCGACACGCCCGAGGCGCTGGCCGCCTGGCGGGCGCGTACCCGATGACGACGCTCATGCCTTATGGACCGCGCGCATCCTGCGCGCTCAAGATCATGGGCGCGAGCGGCGGAGTAACCTCCGCCTTAGAAGCGCTCGGTCCGGAAGAGCAAGACGCATGACCTTCGACGTCGCCCAAGTCCGGCGCCAGTTTCCCATCCTCTCGGAGATCATCGACGACCGGCCGATCCACTATCTGGACAACGGCGCCTCGGCCCAGACGCCGCTTGCCGTGATCGACGCCGTGCGCACCTACGAGACCACCGGCCGCGCCAATGTGCTGCGCGGCGTGCATCGCCTGGCCGAGCGGGCGACCGAGTCCTATGAAAACGCCCGCGTCGCCGTCGCCAGCTTCCTGGGCGTGCAACCCATGGAGATCGTCTTCACCGGCGGCTGCACGGCGGCGATCAATCTCGTGGCCTATTCCTACGGCCAGCTTCTGAAGCCGGGCGACCGCATCCTGCTGTCGGAGCTGGAGCACCATTCCAACATCGTGCCCTGGCAGCTCCTGCGCCAGCGGAGCGGCATCGAGCTCGACATGCTGCCGGTCACGACCGACGGCCAGATCGATCTCGAGGCCCTGCCGAAGCTGCTCACCCCCAGGACGAAGCTGCTTTCGCTCGCGCACGTGTCCAACGTCACTGGCGCGCTGCTCGATGTGCGCAGGGTCGTCGAAGCGGCAAAGACGGTCGGCGCCAAGGTCATGCTCGACGGCGCCCAGCGCGCGCCGCATGGGCCCGTCGACCTCAAGACGCTGGGCATCGATTTCTACGTCTTCGCCGGCCACAAGGCCTACGGGCCGAACGGTGTCGGCGTGCTGTGGGCCAGGCCCGAGCTGCTCGACGCCATGCCGCCGTTCATGGGCGGCGGCTCGATGATCGGCCGGGTGACGCTCGCCGAGACGACCTGGGCGCCGGCCCCGCGCCGGTTCGAGGCCGGCACGCCGCCGATCGGTCCGGCGATCGGGCTCGGCATGGCCTGCGACTGGATGACTGCACTCGATTGGACGACCGCGCACGATCACGAGATGGGCCTGGTGCAGCGCGTGCTGGATGGTCTGCAGAAGATCGACGGCACGCAGATCCTGGGTCCGGCGTCGTTGCAGAACCGCTATCCCGTCGTGTCCTTCATGCTGGACGGCGTGCATCCGCACGACGTGGCGCAAACGCTCGACTCCTTCGGTGTCGCGGTGCGCGCCGGCCATCATTGCGCGCAGCCGCTGATGGACCGCTTCGATCTCGACGGCACGACGCGCGTCTCGATCGCGCCCTACAACGACAACACCGACATCGACGCTCTGCTGGCGGGTGTCACGCACGCGGCCAAGACGCTCCGATGAACGACCAGCTCTATCAGGAAAAGATCGTCGCCCTCGCCAAGTCCAAGACGGGCGCGGGCAAGCTCGCGGCGCCAACCAAGACCGCGCGGCGCGACAATCCCCTGTGCGGCGACCGCGTGATCGTCGACGTGACGCTGGACGGGCAGGGCAGGATTGCCGAGATCGGCCATCAGGTCCGTGGCTGCCTTCTTTGCCAGGCCTCGGCCGCGGCTCTGGCGTCGGTCGCCGTGGGCAAGGATGCGGCTGGCATCGCCCTGTATCGGCACGAGGCCGAGCGCGCGATCGGCCGCGAAGCCGGCAAGGCACATGACCCGTTCGATGCCTTCGAGCCGGTCGCCAGCCACAAGTCGCGGCACGAATGCGTGCTGCTGCCGTTCGAGGCCCTGAAGGACGCGCTCGCGTAAGCTCCCGCAGATTCTCCCCACGGTTGCCGCGGTCGTGTCACAGTCCGTGCGCAGGCTTCGCGGACTATCGCGGGGAGGCTCCATGCCACGTCTTCTGATATTGGCCGTCCTGGCTTTCGTCGGCCTGCCGTCGTTCGCCTTCGCCCAGGAGCTCGCGCTGAAACGCGTGATGCTGTCCTCCGGCGGCCTCGGCTATTTCGAGTACGAAGCGCAGGTCGACGGCGATGCCACCCTGAAGCTCACCGTCTCGCTCGACCAGGTCGACGATGTGCTGAAAAGCCTGGTCGTCTACGACGACAAGGGCGGCGTCGGCGGCCTCAGCCTGCCGGGCAAGGAGCCACTCCGTCAGGCCTTCAAGGACCTTCCATTCGATCAGAGCGCGCTTGAATCGCCGGCCGACCTGCTGGGCGCGCTGAAGGGCGCGGAAGTTTCCGTCCGCGGCTCCCGAGCCATGGTCGGTCGCATCGTCTCCGTCGCTGAGGAGCAGGTGACTTCAACGGACGGCAAGGGCATCGGCAAGCGCACCCGCGTGGCGTTGTTTACCGACCACGGGCTAGAGCAGTTCATCCTCGAAGACGCCGAGGATCTCCAGTTCACCGATTCGGCGCTGCGTGACAAGATCGCCAAGGCGCTGCTTGCCATCCAGGCCAACCGCGCCAGGGAGTCTCGCACGCTCGATCTTTCAGCGCGTGGACAGGGCAAGCGGACGATCCGCGTCGCCTACATCGTGACCGTGCCGGTCTGGAAGGCCTCGTATCGCTTGACCCTGCCGGCCGACGGCCAGGCGCCGAAGGTTGCGCTGCAGGGCTGGGCGACGGTCGAGAATATGAGCGGCCAGGACTGGAAGGATGTCGAATTGACGCTCGTCTCCGGCCGGCCGATCGCCTTCCACCAGGCGCTCTACGAGGCCTACTACGTCTCGCGGCCGGAAGTGCCCGTCGAAGTCGCCGGACGGCTCAATCCCTATATCGATCGCGGCGGCGTCGAGGCACAGAACGTCAAGCGCGCCGACTCGACTTTTTCATCGCCGCCTCCTCCTGCGCCAGCGGCCGCGCCGCCCCTCCCCAAATCCACGATCATGGGACTTCCCGCAGGAGCATCCATGCCGATGGCAGGCAATCCGGAGCAGATCCAGGCGACGGACGCCGCAACACAGGTCGTGTTCAAGTTCCCACGCTCCGTGAACGTAGCCAACGGCCGCACACTCTCGATCCCCATGATCGATCGCGAGCTGCCGGGCCAGCGGCTGGCGCTCTTCCAGTCCGATTCGTCGCAGCGCAATCCGATGGCGGCGGTGCGGCTCACCAATGACGGCGACACCGGTCTGCCGCCAGGCATCCTCACGATCTATGAACGCGGCAAGGACGGTTCGGTCGCCTATGTCGGCGATGCGCGTCTGTCGGGCTTCCCGATCGGCGAACAGCGGCTGCTGGCCTATGCGCTGGACGAGAAGATCACTGTGGAGCGCGATGCCACGCAATCCTCGCGGCTTGCCACGGGATCGATCTCCGACGGCGTGCTGCATTATTCGCGGATCGTCCGCCAGGCCACGGCCTACCGCGTGAGAGGTCCGGCCAAGGAGCCACGTCAGCTCGTGATCCTGCAGCGCCGTCTGCCGGGCTGGAACCTCACCAAGCCCGACGCCAAAGGCATCGAGATCAGCGAGGGCAACTATCGCCTGCCGTTCCAGCTCCCGGGCGGCGACCAGACCCAGCTCGCCGAGGTCGTGCAGGAGCAGACCCAGCAACAAGAGGTGCGTCTGCTCGACGGCGGCACCGACCAGATCAAGGTCTTCGCGCAGGCGCAGGAATTCGACGCCAAGACACGCGAGGCACTGACCAAGATCCTGCAACTCCAGCAGGCCGTCGCCGACGCCGATCGCAAGGCCAAGCAGATCGACGCCGAACGCCAACAGATCGTGCAGGAGCAGTCGCGCCTGCGCGAGAATCTCAAGAGCGTGCCGGCCAACTCCGACCTGCAGCGCCGCTATCTTACGACATTGGACAAGCAGGAGACGGAACTCGAGGCGTTCGCCAAGCAGCATGCCGATGCGCAGAAGGCCGTCGAGACGGCTCGTAGTGCACTGCGCAGCTACGTCACGCAGCTCGGCTAGCCGGCGCGCAGCGTCCGCACCGCGTCGTCGCGGCGGAAGAGATAGAGCAGGGCGCGCAAGGCGGCGCCTCGCTCTGACTTGAGATCGGGGTCGCGCTCGATCACCAGCCGCGCATCGTCGCGCGCGGCCTGCAGCAACTCGCCATGCACCGCGAGGTCGGCCAATCGCATGTCGGGCAGGCCGCTCTGTCGTGTGCCCAAAAGCTCGCCGGCGCCGCGCAGCCTCAGGTCTTCCTCGGCGATGCGGAAGCCATCTTCGGTCTCGCGCATGATCGCAAGGCGCGACTTCGCCGTTTCGCCGAGCGGCTGGGCGTAGAGCAGCAGGCAGGTCGATTTGGCCGTGCCACGCCCGACCCTGCCGCGCAGCTGGTGCAGCTGGGCAAGGCCGAAGCGCTCGGCATGCTCGATGACCATGACGGTCGCAGCCGGCACGTCGACGCCGACTTCGATCACCGTCGTCGCCACCAGCAGAGAAAGCTCGCCGCCGGCGAAGGCCGCCATGGTCGCCTCGCGCTCGGCGGTCTTCAGGCGGCCGTGCACTAGCCCGACCTTGCCGGGGAAGCGCGCGCTCAACAGGCGATGGCGCTCCTCGGCATTGGCGAGGTCGATCTCCTCCGACTCCTCGATCAGTGGGCAAACCCAGTAGACGCGCGCGCCGGTGTTGATCATGCGACCGACTGCGTCGACCACCTCGCCGATACGCTCGAGCGGCACGGTGCGCGTATCGATGGGCTGGCGGCCCGCCGGCTTCTCGGTGAGCTTGGAAACGTCGAGGTCGCCATAGGCCGCGAGCATCAAGGTGCGCGGAATGGGGGTCGCCGTCATGACCAGCAGGTCGACCGCCGCGGCCTTCGAGGAAAGAGCCATGCGCTGATGCACGCCGAAGCGATGCTGCTCGTCGACCACCGCGAGAGCGAGGTCGGCGAACTCGACCTCCTCCTGCACCAGCGCGTGCGTGCCGACCACGAGCTGGATCGAGCCATCGGCCAAACCTTGCAGCGTCTCCTTCTTCTGCTTCTGGCCGTCGCGTCCGGTGAGCAGGGCGAGCTTCACGCCGGCCGCCTCGGCCAGAGGCGCGATGGTGGCGTAGTGCTGGCGCGCCAGCAGCTCGGTCGGCGCCATCAAGGCCGCCTGCGCGCCCGCTTCGACCGCGGTCAGCATGGCGAGGAAGGCGACCAGCGTCTTGCCGCTGCCGACATCGCCCTGAAGCAGCCGCACCATGCGCTCGGGCTTGGCCATGTCGGCGGCGATTTCCGCAGACGCGAAGGTCTGGCTCGGCGTCAGCTTGAAGGGCAGGGCGGCGAGGGCCTTCGCCTGCAGGCGGCCGTCGCCCTTGGTCATGTGGCCAGCGAGGGCTCGATTGTGATGACGCACGAGAGCGATCGCGAGCTGGCTCGCCAGCAGTTCGTCGAACGCCAGCCGCGCCCGCGCGGGCTGCGACGGCGAGAGATCGGCTTCCTCGCCTGGATTATGAGCGGATGTGAGTGCCGTCTTCCAGTCGCTCCACTTCTGCTTCGCCTTCCAGGCCGGGTCCTGCCATTCGACCAGCTCCGGCGCGCGCTCGACGGCGGCGGCGATGGCCTTCTGCAGCGGCTTCTGTGTCAGGCCGCCCGTCAGGCCGTAGACCGGCTCGACCCGCAGGATCTGCTCGCGCTCGTCGAGCGGCACCACATGGTCGGGATGCGTCATCTGCACCTCGCCCTGGTAGATCTCGACCCTGCCGCTCACCACCCGCGTTTCGCCGGGCGGCAACAGCTTCTTCAGATAGTCCTCGCGGCCGTTGAAATAGGTGAGGGAGAGCCGTCCGCTCTCGTCGCTGCACCAGACGCGATAGGGCTGCCGCGGATTGTGCGGCACGATGTGCTGGTCGACCGTGACGGTGATGGTCGCGACTTCGCCCGCCTTGGCATGCGCCACATCGGGCGCGTTGCGGCGGTCGATCACGGTGACAGGAAGGTGCCAGAGCAGGTCGACGACCAGGGGACCGGCCAATTTTTCGACGAGCTTGCCCAGTCGCGGCCCGATGCCGGGCAACGATGTGACGAGGGCGAAGAGAGGCGTCAGGTTCTGCGGACGCATGGCTTGCAGAACGTGACTTCGCACCGGCCGCCGCCTATATGCTACGCCCCTTTTCGAGCCGGTTGGGGAAAAGTTGAGTAACGACTCCGAACTGGAGACGCGGCGAAAGCGTTTGCTCTATCGCAGCGTCTATCGCGGCAACAAGGAGAACGACATTCTCCTTGGCCAGTTCGCGCGCGCCCATATCGCGTCTTTCGACGCTCGGGAACTGGACCAGTATGAGCGGCTCCTCGGCGTCGGCGACAACGACATCTTCGACTGGGTCACCGGGACCGTTGCCGTGCCGGCCGAGCACGACACGCCCGTCCTGCGGCGGCTGCTCGCCTTCAAGGTGACCTTTCCGTGAGTACGACGCTCGCCGAACGCCTGTCAGCCTTGCATCGCAAGGCCGGCCGCTGGACCATCGCCGGCCTGCCTGAAGGGGCCGACGCGCTGGCGCTGGCGGAGATCGCCAAGACGACGGGCGGGCAGGACATCCTGCACGTGGCGCGCGACGGCCAGCGGCTGGAACGGCTGCAGGATGGCTTGCGCTTCTTCGCACCCGACCGCGAGGTGCTGGTCTTCCCGGCCTGGGATTGCCTGCCCTACGACCGGCTGTCGCCGCATCCCGACATCGTCGCCGAGCGGCTGGAGACGATGGCGCGGCTCGCGGCGCCGAGGAAGCCGGGATCGCCGGGGCGCGTCATCCTGGCCTCGG
>DATJWN010000376.1:0-8756 GCA_035501235.1 Reyranella sp. | reverse complement strand
CTCCGCCGGCCGCGCTGCTGGCGATCAGCAGCGCGGTGAAGGTTCTGCGGTTCATGGCTCTAGGCCTTGGTGACGGGGATCTCGGTCATGGTGACGGTCGCAGCCATCGAGATGTCGCGCGTGCCGAGCGGCTTCAGCGAGGCATCGAACGGCGGCGGCGGCGGCCGGCGCGGCGCGTCGCCCGGCGCGGCCTGCGGGAAGATCAGCGACTTCGCCGCATGATGGGCGATGTGGCCGGTCATGTGGTGGTGCTCCTGGTGGATGTGGCCGTAGAAGACCACGACGTTCTTGTAGGGCATCAGGAGGTCGATCGCCTTGGCGCCGTCGGCCGTCGTCCAGTCCCAGTTGGGCACCAGGTCGAACAGCGGGCGATGGGTCAGCACGACGATGCGGTCGTCGGGCTTGCGCTGCTTGAGGTCGGCGGCCAGCCAGGCGAGCTGCTCGTCGCCCAGCTTGGCGCCGGGGTCGGAGACGTTGTCGAGGGCGATGAAATGCACGCCCTTGTGGTCGAAGGTGTAGTGCGTGTCGCCGAAGAACTCCTTGAAGGCCGCACCCTTGTCGAGCGAGGCGTCATGCTCGCCGGCCAGGAAGCGCACGTCCTTCACGTTCAGCGCCGAGATGATCTCCTTGAACTTGGCCATGCGCTCGCGGCGTACCTTGCCGTCCTCGGTGGTGTGCGTGAGATCGCCGGTGAAGACGATGAAGTCGGGCTTCTGGGCGAGGCCGTTCACCGTCACGATCGCCTTTTCGAGCGTGTGCTCGGCGTCCGGATTCGGTGGGCCCTTGAAGCCCCAGTGCGTGTCGGAGATCTGCACGAAGTGGAAGTTGCTGGCCGCCTGGGCCGAGGCCTTGTGGCCGGGGAACAGGCCTGCAGTGAATGTGACGCCGGCCACGCCGGCCAGCCTCAGGAAATCGCGACGATCGGTTCTCATCGAGGGAGCCCTCCTGTGTTGCATCCGAGGGCGACTACCGGGGGGCCGGCGGATTTATTCCGGATCGGGGGCCCTGGAATAAAATCGACGCCTCGCCGGTATTGATGGCCTAATGCGTGGCATGGAAGCGCCGAAACCCGACAGCGCCATGGTTGAACGGTTTCGCGCCGTCATGCTGCCGCATCTCGACGCCGCCCACGGTTTCGCGCGCTGGCTGACGCGTGATCCGGTCCGGGCACAGGATCTCGCGCAGGAGGCCATGCTGCGCGCGCTGCGATACTTCCACGCCTTCCGGGGCGAGGAGGCGCGGCCCTGGCTGTTGCGCATCGTGCGCAACACCTGGATCGATTCGAGGGCCAAGGCCGGTGTCGAGCAGCCGCTGGAGATGGTCGAGGACCGGCCGACGGAGGCGCCGGACCCCGAGCAGAACGCCCTGGCCGGCGACCGGCGCCGGCATGTCGCGGCGGCGCTGGCGGCGCTGCCGGCGGAGATGCGGGAGATCCTCGTGCTGCGGGAGATCGAGGACCTCTCGTACAAGGAGATCGCGGCGGTGCTCGATCTGCCGATCGGCACCGTCATGTCGCGCCTGGCACGGGCGCGGGAAAGATTGGCGGCCGCCTTGCGCGACCGCCTGGGAAGGAGTGGTCATGGACTGCCCGACATGTGAATCGCTGGTCGACGCCTATGTCGACGGCGAATTGTCGGCGACCGACAGCGCCGACTTCGAGCACGCCCTCGAGGCCTGCCCGGAGTGCCGCAAGCGCCTGGAGGCCGCGAGGAGCATGAGCGCGATGCTGCGCGAGCTGCCGCTGGAGCCCGCTCCCGACCTGCTGCACGCCCGCATCGACCGCGAGCTGCGTGCCATCGCGGGCGCCGCGGCGCCGCGCCGGGCACTGCCGCGCTGGACGATGCCGGTGGCGATGGCCGCGAGCCTGCTCGTGGCCGCCTGCATCGGCTGGGTCGGCGGCACGCTGACCGGCCGCGGCGGCGTCGGTGAGGATGAGATGGTCTCGACCTATCTGCGTGTCGCCTCGAGCGAGCACGCCGTCGACGTCGCCTCGTCCGACCGGCACACGGTGAAGCCGTGGTTCGCCGGCCGCATCGATTATTCGCCGCCGGTGCGCGATCTCACCAGCGCGGGCTTTCCGCTGGAAGGCGGGCGGATCGACGTGGTGGACGGGCGCAAGGTCTCGGTGCTGGTCTATCGCCACAACCAGCATCGCGTGGCGCTGTCGCTGTGGCCCGCGGCGGAGCCAGGCGACACTTCGCCCAGGGTGACGAGCTACAACGGCTTCAGCCTGGCGACGTGGCGCCACGGCGGCTTCGAGATGCACGCCGCGTCCGATGTCGCGCCGAGCGAGATGGCCGATTTCGCCGCGGCGCTCGATCGCGACACGGGCGAGGATCGCTAGGCCCCGAGTCTCACGCCCAGAGCCATCGAGTCTCACAGGGCTGAGACTGATCCGATACCGGTAGCGTAACGCTTTTGGCCCTGAGTCTCAGAGTCTCACCCCCCCCCCGGGGGGGGGCAGATGGGCTGAAGCCGCTTAAGCCAGCCGGTCGAGTTCCTTGACGATGGCGTCGCCCATTTCCTGGGTGCCGACCTTCTTCGTGCCGGCCGTGTTGCCCACCAGCAGGTCGCCGGTGCGGTAGCCCGCCTTCAGGACGTTCTCGACGGCCGTCTCGACGAGATCGGCCTCTTTGCCGAGGTCGAAGGAGTAGCGGAGCATCATGGCGTAGCTCAGCGTCTCGGCGATGGGATTGGCGAGACCTTTGCCGGCAATGTCGGGCGCGCTGCCGTGGATCGGCTCGTACAAGGCCTTGCGCCGGCCGGTCGCGTCGGGGGCGCCGAGCGAGGCCGACGGCAGCAAGCCCAGCGAGCCCGTCAGCATCGAGGCCTCGTCGGACAGGATGTCGCCGAAGAGGTTGTCGCAGACGATCACGTCGAACTGGTTGGGCGCGCGCAGGAGCTGCATGGCGAGCGCATCGGCGTACATGTGCTCGAGCTTCACGTCGGAGTATTTCTCCTTGTGCAGCTTGGTCGCTTCCTCGCGCCACAGCACGCCGGTGTGCATGACGTTGGCCTTCTCGGCCGAGAGGACCTTGTTCTGGCGCTTGCGCGCGAGCTCGAAGGCGACGGCGCAGACGCGGCGGATCTCCGGCGCCGTGTAGCGCTGGGTGTCGAACGCCTCGACCTCGCCCTTGGCATTGATGTGCCGGCCGCGCGGCTCGCCGAAATAGACGCCGCTGGTCAGCTCGCGGATGATCATGATGTCGAGACCCTTGACGATCTCGGGCTTGAGCGAGCTCGCATCGACCAGCGCGTCGAACACCTTGGCCGGGCGCAGGTTGGCGAAGAGGTCCATCTCCTTGCGGAGCCGCAGCAGGCCGCGTTCGGGCTTCTTGGAGAAGTCGGCCGTGTCCCATTTCGGCCCGCCGACCGAGCCGAACAGGACCGCATCGGCCTCGAGCGCGATCTTCATCGTCGCGTCGGTGATCGGTGTGTCGTGCTTGTCCAGCGCCGCGCCGCCCACCAGGTCTTCCTTGATGTCGAAGCCGACCGCGCGCTTCTTGCCCATCCAGGCGATGATCTTGCGCACTTCGTTCATGACTTCGGGGCCGATGCCGTCGCCTGGCAGCATCAGCAGATTGCGATTCGAGGACGCCATGATTACTCCGCGGCGTGCAGCCAGGGCTGCGCTTCTTTCTGTTTCTTCTCGAAGTCGTCGATCTCCGACTTCTTCTCCATGGTGAGGCCGATATCGTCGAGGCCCTCCAGGAGGCAGCGCTTGCGGAACGGGTCCATGTCGAACTTCACCGTGCCGCCGTCCGGACCCTTGATCTCCTGCTTCTCGAGATCGACCTCGATGACGGCGTTGGAGCCGCGGCTCGCATCGTCCATCAGCTTGTCGATGATCTCCTTCGGCACCTTGATCGGCAGAATGCCGTTCTTGAAGCAGTTGTTGTAGAAGATGTCGGCGAACGATTCGGAGATCACGCAGCGGATGCCGAAGTCGAGCAGCGCCCAGGGCGCATGCTCGCGGCTGGAGCCGCAGCCGAAATTGGGGCCGGCGACGATGATCTTGGCGTTCTGGTAGGCCGGCTGGTCGAGGATGAAGTCCTTCTTCTGCCCGTCGGCCGTCCAGCGCATCTCGTAGAACAGGCCGTCCTTGAGGCCCGTGCGCTTGATGGTCTTCAGGAAGTTCTTCGGGATGATCATATCGGTGTCGATATTGACCATCGGCATCGGAGCGGCGACGCCGCTCAACGTGGTGAATTTTTCCATCTGATTTCCCTCGCAGAACGCCGGAATAAACGGGCTTTCCGCAGGCCCGTCAAGCTGTCAGCCGAAGCCCCAGGTCGGACCTGACGCAGGTTGGCCGCGACTCAGTTTCGACAGGCCGTTGATGCTGCGGACGATGGCCCAAATCAGCCAGAACAGCAGCACCAGCCAGCCAATGAAGACGAAAGCCAGGATGAAACCCACCACGATCAGAGCGAAGCCGCGCCAGAAGGTCGAGATCTGGAAATCGTAGTGCGAACGGGCGAGCGCGTCGGCTCCGGCGCGGTTCACATAGGCCAGAACGAGCCCGACCAGCGCCGCCGGATAGAGGAAGAAGCCCGCCAGGTAGAGGATGTAGACGAGCTGCGGGATGTTGGCGAAGAAATCGCCACCCTGGATCAGCGGCGGCTTGGGCGCGGGAAGCTGGCCAGGCTGCGGATCAGTCATGAGTGCCCCCCAAAGAGATCGGGCGGTGCATCGCTGCACCGCCCGGGATTCTACTGGTAGTCGCGCCCTACTGGTAGTCGCGCCCTATTGATAGTCGCGAACGTCGGCCAAGGTGCCCTTGATCGCGGCTGCTGCCGCCATCGCCGGGCTCACCAGATGGGTACGACCGCCACGGCCCTGCCGGCCCTCGAAGTTTCGGTTCGAGGTCGAGGCGCAGCGCTGGCCGGGTTCGAGGCGATCGGCATTCATGGCGAGGCACATGGAGCAGCCCTGGTCGCGCCATTCGAAGCCCGCCTCGAGGAAGATCTTGTGCAGGCCTTCCTTCTCGGCCTCGGCCTTCACCAGGCCGGAGCCCGGCACGACCATGGCCGACACATTCGACGCGACCTTGCGGCCGCGCGCGATCTCGGCCGCGGCGCGCAAATCCTCGATGCGGCCGTTGGTGCACGAGCCGATGAACACTCTGTCGATCGGCACATCGACCAGCTTGGTGCCCGGCGTCAGGCCCATATAGGCGAGCGACCGCGCCCACGCCTCGCGCTTGTTCTCGTCAGGCGCGTTGGCGGGATCGGGGATCACGTCGGTGATCGGCAGCGCGTCCTGCGGGCTGGTGCCCCAGGTCACCATCGGCGGGATGTCCGCGGCGAGCAGGTCGATCTGCGTGTCGAAGACGGCGCCCTTGTCGGACGGCAGACGACGCCACATGCCCAGCGCCAGGTCCCACGCACCGCCCTTGGGCGCGGACGGACGGCCTTCGAGGTACTTGAAGGTCGTCTCGTCGGGCGCGATCAGTCCGGCGCGCGCGCCGGCCTCGATCGACATGTTGCAGACCGTCATGCGGCCTTCCATCGTCATCTCGCGGATGGCGCGGCCGGCATATTCGATCACATGGCCGGTGCCGCCCGCGGTGCCGAGCCGGGCGATGATGGCCAGGATCACGTCCTTCGGCGTGACGCCGAGCGGCAGGTTGCCTTCGACGGCGACGCGCATGTTCTTGGCGGGCTTCTGGATCAGCGTTTGCGTGGCGAGCACATGCTCGACCTCGGAGGTGCCGATGCCGAAGGCGAGCGCGCCGAATGCGCCGTGCGTCGAGGTGTGGCTGTCGCCGCACACGATGGTCGTGCCCGGCAACGTCATGCCCTGCTCGGGACCCGTGACATGCACGATGCCGCGGCGCGGATCGTCCATGCCGAAGTAGGGAACGCCGAACTCCTTGACGTTCTTCTCCAGCGTCTCGACCTGGATGCGCGATTCCTCGTCGGTGATGCCGAGCGCCACGTCCTTGGTCGGCGTGTTGTGGTCGGCGAGCGCGATCGTGGCGTCGGGACGACGAACCGGACGGCCGGCCATGCGCAGGCCCTCGAAGGCCTGCGGGCTGGTCACCTCGTGGACGAGGTGACGGTCGATGTAGATCACGCAGGTCCCGTCGTCCTGGCGATGGACGACGTGGGCATCCCAGATCTTCTCGAACAGGGTGCGCGGCGGCGGCGGAGGGGGCGGCGGAACCGCCGACTTCTTGCGGAACGCCATGGTGCGCCTACTTCTTGCCGCCGCCCTTGGCGGCGCGGGTGGCTTTCTCGCTCTTGGGCTTCTCTTTCTTGATCTTCTCGCGGCGCGGCGTCTTGTTCTCCGCCTGCTCGGCGACCAGCTCGCGCTGGGCCTCGGTGTCCTCCACGATGCGGCTCGCCTTGCCGCGCAGGTCGCGCAGGTAATAGAGCTTGGCGCGGCGCACGACGCCCTTACGGACGACCTCGATCTCCCAGATGTTCGGGCTGTAGAGCGGGAACACGCGCTCGACGCCCTCGCCGAAGGAGATCTTGCGGACGGTGAACGAGGAGTTCACGCCGTCGTTCTTGCGGCCGATGCAGAGGCCCTCGTAGACCTGCACGCGCTCGCGGTTACCTTCCTGCACCTTGACGTGCACCTTGAGGGTGTCGCCCGGCTCGAAGCGCGGCACCGGCCGTTCGGCCGTCACCTTGTCCATCTGGACCTTGGCCAGCGTGTCGAGAATGTTCATCGCATCCGTCCTTTCATCACTTCTCTTCGTTCCTCTTCGCGGTCCCGCGGCGGGCCCACAGGTCGGGCCGCCTCGTCCGCGTGATCTCTTCCCGCTGCTTCAGCCGCCACTCGGCGACCTTGCCGTGGTGGCCCGAGACCAGGACCTCCGGCACGCGCCGTTCGATCCCATCGGGGCCCGTCCAGGCCGCCGGCCTCGTGAAGTGCGGGTACTCAAGCAATCCGTCCTCGAAACTCTCCTCGTCTCCCGACTGGGCCGCGCCCATCACGCCGGGCAGCAGCCGCACACAACAATCCATCACCGCCATGGCCGCGATCTCGCCGCCCGAGAGCACGAAATCGCCGACCGAAACCTCTTCCAGCCCGTGCGCCTCGATGACCCGTTCATCGACGCCCTCGAACCGTCCGCACACCAGCAGCACGCCCGGCCCCTCCGCCAGCGCCCGTCCGCGCGCCTGACTGAACGGCGCGCCGCGGGGCGACATCAGGAGCTTCGGCACACCCGGCGGCGACACTGAAGCGATCGCGTCCGACAGCACGTCGGGCTTCATCACCATGCCGGCGCCGCCTCCGAAGGGCGCATCGTCCACCGTGCCATGGCGATCCTTGGCGAACCGCCTGATATCCACTGCCTCCAGCGACCACACGCCTTCCTTGAGAGCCTTGCCGGCCAGGCTCTCGCCCAGCGGGCCCGGAAACATCTCCGGGAAGAGCGTCAGCGCTGTCGCGCGCCACACTTACAGCACGATGACTTTTGCCACCTCCGACGTCCAAACGCTCGCAGCGCAGCGGCGCTCGCGTTTGGACGTCGGAAGGGGTCGTTGAAAAGTCATCGTGCTTTAGTCCTCTGCCTCCTTCTTCTCTCCGCCCGGCAACAGACCCGCCGGCGGCTCGACCACGACCTTGCCGCCCTCGACATCGATCTCGGGCACGGCCTCGTCGGTGAAGGGCAACATCACCCCGCCCGACACTTCCATCATCGACCCGGCGCCGAAATCGTGGAAGGCGATCACCTTCCCCCAATCCCTTCCGTCCGTGCCGACCGCCTTGAGACCGATCAGATCGGCCTCGTACCACTCCCGCTCGCCCGTCTCGGGCAGTGCGCCGCGCTCCACGTAGAGCCGCAATCCGCGCAACGCCTCGGCCGCCGTGCGATCGGCTACGCCCTCGATCCGGGCGAGCACCGCGCCGCGTGCGGCGCTCAGCGTCTCGACCCGGTACACCTTCTTCCCCGTCTCATCCGACAGCGGGCCGTAGGAGGCCAGCGCCATCGGGTCGCCGGTGAAGCTCTTGATGCGCACCAGACCGCGCACACCGTGCGGCGCCGCCACGACGCCGAGCAGGACGCGGTCGCCGCTCATCAGGACGCCGCGGCCTCCTTCGCTTCGCCCTCGGCAGCCGGAGCAGCCGCGGCCTCGCCGCCGGCGGCGGCCTTCATCCGCTCCTGCGCCTTGGCGCGCGGCTGGTTCTTCTTGGTCTGCTCGCGGCGCTCGCGCGGCTTCATCATCTCGGCCTGCGCCAGGAACTTGGCGACGCGGTCCGACGGCTGGGCGCCGGCCTTGAGCCAGTGGGCGATACGCTCCTTGTCGAGCGTGATGCGCTTCTCGTGCTCGCGCGGCAGCAGCGGGTTATAGGTGCCGAGCTTCTCGATGAAGCGGCCGTCGCGGGGGCTCCGCGAATCGGCTACGACGATGTGGAAGAACGGCCGCTTCTTGGCGCCGTGACGTGTCATGCGGATGGCTAGCATTCTCTCTCCTTGAAACCTGTTCGAACCTTCAAAACTTCAGCGCGGGAAACCGGGCGGCGGCTGCATGCCACCGAGGCTGCGCATGAATCCCTTCTCTCCGAGCTTGTTCACTCGCTTCATCATCTTGAGCATGTCGGCGTGCTGCTTGAGCAGCTTGTTGACGTCCTGCACGGCCACGCCCGAGCCCTTGGCGATGCGCTTCTTGCGCGAGGCGTGGATCAGGTCGGGATTGCGCCGCTCCTTGGGCGTCATCGACAGGATGACCGCCTCCTGGCGCTTGAGCTGCCCCTCGTCGATCTTGGCCTTCGACATCGCGGCCTTGGCCTGCAGC
>DATJWN010000375.1:0-37002 GCA_035501235.1 Reyranella sp. | reverse complement strand
TCGCCGGTCCATGACGCGGCGCTCGAGATGCAGGCGCGCTACGCTTTCGCCGTGTTCGGCCAACTCGTTAGCCGGGCCGTCGAATGCACGCTTCCGATCAAGCTCGATTTCTGAAAAGGAAAACGCCCCCTCCGTTGCCGGAGAGGGCGTTCCGATGGGCGCCGCGCCTTCAGAGGGTGGCGGGGGGCGTGGCTGGCGGCGGCTCGCTGGCGGGCGGCCGGGTGCGGCGTTCGGCCATGAACTGGTCGAACTCGGCGCGGTCTTTGGCAGAGCGCAACCTGTCGAGATAGTCGCGGAATTCGCGCTGCTCCTCGTCGAGCTTGCGCAGCGTCTCCTCGCGGTACTCGTCGAAGGCGACGTTGCCGCTCGACTGGTGGCCGCCCCAGCGATGGCGGCGCTTCCACGCGCGCCATTCCTCGCGCTTGGCGCGCCACTCGGCGCGGGCGGCCTCGCGATCCTCGGGGCCGTACCAGCGGCCGTATTGGCCGTTCTTCCAGCAAGACATGCGTCCACTCCATTTCAGGTAGATGAGCAGGCCGAGGCCAACCGGCCAGAACACGATGAAGCCCAGGATCACCAGGGCGATCCATGCCGCCTTTGGGATCTCGTCCATTCTTTCCATCAGGCCGTACATGCGGGCCTCCTTCGGGCCGGTGGTTAACGTATGTAAATGTTAACGACATTTACATTGGGCCTCCCGCCTGGGGGAGTCAAGGGTCGCTCAGGGGATTTTCGGAAACCCCAATCCCTGCAGGTAGATAAGCATTTCGGATTCGAGCAGCTCCTCGGCCGTCATGGGCAGCGACCGCCGGCCGGCGTCGCCGCGGCCGAACAGCGAGGCGATGCCGTGCGCCATGGCCCAGACATGGAGGCTCATCATCAGCGCCGGCGGCCGCTTGCCGGCGGGCAGCTCGCCGACCAGCGTCTCGGCCGCGCGACGCAGCACCGCGAAGGCGCGATCGCCCGCGGCGCGCAGCTCGGTGTTGAGATCGGGCGGCAGGCCCGATTCGAACATCGCGGCGTAGTAGGCGGGCTCGCTGCGCGCGAAGGTGAGATAGGCGCGGCCGACATTGTTGAAGGCGGTGAGCGGATCGGGCTTGCCGTTGGCCCATCCGGCCGAGAGCATCGCCTCGAAGCGGCCGAAGCCCTCGCGCGCCACGTCGGCCATCAGCGCATCGCGATCGCGGAAGTGGCGATAGGGCGCGGCCGGCGATACGCCCGCCGCGCGCGCGGCATCGGCGAAGGTGAAGCCCGCGGGACCTTTCTCGGCGATCAGCTTGCGCGCCGCCTCGATCAGCGCCTCGCGCAGATTGCCGTGGTGATAGCCTTCGCGCGCCTGCGGTTTCCAAGCCATGTTAAGGGAGTTTACATTGGCCTGCGACGTGCCGCCAGTCGCTGTCGATGCCACAATGACACCATGGCAGGCGCCCTCCTGATTGCGAGACTGAAGAGCGGCGAATCGCTCGGCGACCGGGTGATGAAGGTCAATCATGCCGGCGAGCAGGGCGCCGTCTGCATCTATCGCGCTCAAAGGTGGATTGCTTCGATGATTGCGCCGGCCCTGGTCGCCGAACTCTCCGCAAACCAGGCGCACGAAGAACGTCATCGCGCCATTTTTGCCGCCGAATTGGCGCGCCGTGGCGTTCGACGCTGCCGCAGCTATTGGCTGTGCGCGATCGGCGGCGCGGTTCTCGGCACGATCACCGGGCTGGCAGGACGGCGTGCCATCGCGGCGACAACGGTGGCCGTCGAGCAGGTCGTGCTTCGTCATCTCGATGCCCAACGGGCCGCCCTCCAAATGAGCGATCCCCGAGCGGTGGCGGCAGTCGATAGTATCGCCCGTGAAGAGCGCGATCATCACGACGGATGGGCTCGCGTCCTGGGGACGATCTCCTGGCCCGATCGGCTGCTGATGTGGGTCGTGTCGGCTTCGACAGAGACCGTCATCTGGCTGGGCATGCGGCTCTAGTGTCGTGAAATCAGCCGCTTCTTGCGCCAGCCGCCGTGCAGGAAGGCGGCGGCCATGATCGTCGCCGTGAGGACGTTGGTGATGGGGACCGACCAATAGATGCCGTCCGCGCCGAGCGAGGTGTGCTTGGCGAGGATGTAGGCAAGCGGCAACTGGATCACCCAGAGCGAGACGATGGTGAGCACCATGTTCATCACCAGATTGCCCGAGGCGCGGAACATGCCGCTCACCGCGAACTGGATGCCGAGGAAGCCCCAGGAGAGCGCCATGATGCGGAGATAGCGCGCGCCTTCCTCGATCACGCCTTGATCGCGCGGCACGAAGAAGGCGACCAGTTGATGGGCGAAGAAGAAGCCCAGCAGGCCGAAGCAGGTGAGCACGCCGAAGCCCAGCATCGAGCCCAGCCGTCCGATCGCCGCGGCGCGGTCGATGTTGCCCGCGCCGATGTTCTGGCCGGCCAGCGCCGCCACCGACATCGAGAGACCCACCGCCTGGATGATCACGACCTGGAAGACGTTCGAGCCGACGCCGTAGGAGGCGAGCGTCTGCGTGCCGAAGCTCGCAACCAGGAAGGCCAGCAGCATGAAGCCGAAGGCGCGCGAGGACATCTCGATCGAGGCCGGCAGGCCGAGCCTGAAGGCGCGCTTGATGTGCTTCATGTCCGGCACGAAGTCGGCCCAGTGCACATGGATGCCGCGGCGGCCGCCGCGCAGGATGATGAGGCCGACGATCGAGGCCATGGCCTGCGTGATGAACGTCACGATCGCGGCCCCCATCACGCCGAAGGCCGGCACCGGCCCCCAGCCGAAGATCAGGAGCGGATTGAGCGCGAAGTTGCCGATCACCGTGCCCAGCACGATGAAGACCGGCACGTGCGCGCGGCCGATCGAGCGCATGATCGCCTGGAAGACGAAGAAGACGAAGTTGAAGGCGAGCGCCAGGAACTGCACGCGCATGAAGCCCAGCGCGCCGTCATAGACATCGGGCGTCACGCCCATCAGGCGCAGCAGCAGCGGCGAGAAGAACCAGCCGATCACCGTCAGCACCAGCGCCGAGGCGACCACCATCAGGATGGTCTGGCCCGCGACATGGCTCACCATCTTCTCGTTCCGCGCGCCGACATACTGGGCGATCAGGGTCGAGCCCGCGATCGACAGGCCGGCGCCCACGGCGAACATCAGGAACATCACGGGGAAGGAGATCGAGACGGCGGCCACCGCGGCGCCGCCCAGGCGCCCCACCCAGAAGGCATCGATGATCTGGTAAGCTGACTGCAACACGTTGGTCGCGACGATGGGGAGCGCGAGGCGGAGCAGGGAGCGGAGGATGGGCCCTTCGAGGAGCCTGTTCTTGTAAGAGGGCACGGAGCGCATATGGGCGGAAGGACAAGGTGATGCAACTCTGGAATACGACCGTCGCCTCGGCGCGCGGGGCGATGCGTCAGGCGCGGGAGCTGGAAGCGGCCGGCTGGGACGGCATGCTGGTCGTCGATTCGCAGAACCTGTCGGGCGATCCCTACGTGTCGCTGGCGCTCGCGGCGACCGTCACGAAGACGCTCGGCCTCGGCACCGGCGTCACCAACTCGGTGACGCGCGAGGCGGCCGTCACGGCCTCGTCGATCACCTCGGTGCAGCGCGTGTCGGGCGGCCGCGCCGTGCTCGGCATCGGCCGCGGAGACTCAGCACTCGCCCATCTCGGCCGCGCGCCGGCGCGGCTCGCGCAGTTCGAGCGCTATCTCAGCCACCTGCAGACCTATCTGCGCGGCGAATCGGTCGCCTTCGACGAGCTCAATATCCCGGCCGATACAGCGCCGCCCCTGTCCGGCCTGCACCTGCATGACGCCCCGCCCGCGAGCCGCATCGGCTGGATCGCCGAGGGCGCGGCCAAGGGCGAGCCGAAGGTGCCGGTCGAGGTCGCGGCGAGCGGCCCCAAGGTGATCGCCATGGCGGCCCTGCATGGCGACCGCGTGATGTTCACCGTCGGCGCCGATGTCGAGCGCCTGCGCTGGGGCATCGATCTCGCGCGCAAGACGCGGCAAGCGGCCGGCCTCGATCCCGATGCCATCAGGTTCGGGGCCTTCATCAATCTCGCCTGCCACACCGATATCGAGGCGGCGCGCGGCGTGGTGAGGGGCGGCCTCACGACCTATGCCCGCTTCTCGGTGATGCACGGCAAGGCCAACGGTCCCGTCTCGGACAAGGACCGCGAGGTGCTGGAGACGCTGCGCACCAACTACGACATGAAGCAGCACACGCGCGCCGACTCGCGACAGGCCGGCGCGCTCACCGACGATTTCGTCGATCGCTTCGCCGTTGTCGGTTCGCCCGAGCGCTGTGTCGAGCGACTGAAGTCGCTGGCCAGGCTGGGATTGGACAAGGTCTCGATCAGCGGCGGCACGCGCGGCGCTTCGCCCGAGGATGCCGCGGCCTGCCGCGCGCTGCTGGTGAAGGAAGTGCTGCCCGCGATGAGGAGCTGAGCATGGTCGCTTCATCGAGAACCGGCGGCTGTCGCTGTGGCGCCATCCGCTATGAGATTAAGGGTGCGCCGCTTGCCGGCATCGCCTGTCACTGCCGCGACTGCCAGTACGCATCGGGCGGCGCGGAGAACGTGTCGATGGTCTTCGATCGCGCAGGCTTCGCGATGCTCGAGGGAACTCTCAGGGTCTACAAGGCGCGGCCGACCAGCGGAGGCACGTTCTTCTGCGAGCTCTGCGGCGTGCACGTCTTCTCGCAGCCCGACAGCAACCCTCGCCTGATCGCGATCAAGGTCGGCAGTCTCGACGACCGCTCGGATTTCAAGGTCAATGCCGACATCTGGATGAAATCGGCGCCACCCTGGCATCGTCCGCACGAGGGCGCGCGCCAGGTCGACGGCAACCTGGCCGGCTGATCGTGCCACTTTTGCGCCCGGTCTCGCGCTTGCGCCACGACGCGCCTTGTGGCCCTCTGCTCCCATGCCGCTCGCTTTCGAACTCCGCCCGGCCGGCAAGGCCGATCTCGCCTTTTGCTGGCCGATCTATCGCGAGGCCGTGCAGCCGCTCGTGGCCAACTGGAACGAGTCTGAGCACCAGCGCGTCGTCGAGCAGGCGGTCCGCCATGCCGGCACCTCCATCCTGCGCTCGGACAATGCCGACAAGGGCTGGGTCGAGGTCACGGAAAGCGTCGGCGCCGTGGAGCTGAAGCAGTTCTTCGTGGCCGAGGCGGCAAGCCACGACGACCTCGGCACCAGCTTCCTGACCTGGATGAAGGATCGCGCCGAGCGCAAGCGCAAGGACCTGCTGGTCGAGGTGCTGGCCAACAGCCCGTCGCGCGCGCTCTGCGAGCGTCTCGGCTTCAAGGCGGTGAAGGCCGCCGGCAGCAGCAAGGTGACGATGCGCTACTAGAGATAGGCGCTTTTCGTCTTTTGTGGTTTTTCAACCACTTAGCGCAGGGGGTGGGTGAGACTCTGAGACTCGGGGGCCAAAAGCCCTGTGCCATCGGCATCGGATCGGTCTCACGCCGCTGAGACTCGGGGCTCACACCCCTGAGACCCTACCGCCAGATCGTCTTGCCGCTGCCCGGCAGGCCGAGTTCGCTCCACATCGCGTCGACCTTGTCGATCACGGCCTGGTCCATGCGGATCTGGCGGCCCCAGTCGCGGTTGGTTTCGCCGGGGAGCTTGTCCGTGGCATCGAGGCCGATCTTGCTGCCGAGGCCCGACACCGGGCTCGCGAAGTCGAGATAGTCGATCGGCGTGTTCTCGATCACGGTGATGTCGCGCGCCGGGTCCATGCGCGTGGAGATCGCCCACATCACGTCCTTCCAGTTGCGGGCATCGACGTCGGCGTCCACCACGATCACCCACTTGGTGTACATGAACTGCCGCAGATAGCTCCACACGCCCATCATCACCCGCTTGGCGTGGCCCGCATAGGCCTTCTTCATCGACACGACGGCGATGCGATAGGAGCAGCCTTCGGGCGGCAGCCAGAAGTCGACGATCTCGGGGAACTGCTGCTGGAAGAGGGGGATGAACACCTCGTTCAGCGCCTCACCCAGCACCGACGGCTCGTCGGGCGGCCGGCCGGTGAAGGTCGTGAGGTAGATCGGCTTCTTGCGCATGGTGATCGCGCTGAGGGTGAAGACCGGGAACTTCTCGACGCTGTTGTAGTAGCCGGTGTGATCGCCGTAGGGGCCCTCGTCGCCGTAGTCGTCGAGGCTGACATGGCCCTCGAGCACGATCTCGGCCTCGGCCGGCACCTTGAGCGGCACGGTCTTGCAGTCCACCAGCTCGACCTTCTTGCCTCTGAGGAGTCCCGCGAACTGGTATTCCGACAGCGTGTCCGGCACGGGCGTCACGGCGGCGAGGATCGTGCCGGGATCGGCGCCGATCACGGCGGCGGCCGGCAGCGGCTCGCGCTTGCCCGCGCCCTTCCAGCGCTGGTGATGCTGCGCGCCGCCGCGATGCTTCAGCCAGCGCATCAGCGTGGTGTTCTTCCCCGTCACCTGCAGGCGGTAGATGCCTAAATTGAAGCTGTCCTGCTTGTCGCCCCCTTTGGAGTTTGGCGGATTGGGGCCTTGCGTCACGATCAGCGGCCAGGTGATGAGCGGCGCGGGCTCGCCCGGCCAGCAGGTCTGCACCGGGAGCTTGCCGAGATCGATATCGTCGCCCTGCAGCACGATCTCCTGGCAGGGCGCGGTGCCGACGGTCCTCGGCTTCATCGCCATCACCGTGCGCAGCATGGGCAGCATGTCGAGCGCTTCGCGCCAGCCGCCGGGCGGCTCGGGCTGGCGCAGGAAGGCGAGGGTCTCGCCGACCTGCCGCAGCTCGTGCGGCTCGCGGTCCATGCCCCAAGCGACGCGCTCCACGGTGCCGAACAGGTTCGCCAGCACCGGCATGTCGAAACCCGTGACATTCTCGAACAGCACGGCCGGTCCCTGCTCGGCGAGCAGCCGTGTCTGGATCTCGGTCATCTCCAGCACGGGCGACACCGGCGCCTTCACGCGCACCAGCCGGCCGGCCTGTTCGAGGCGCGCCATGAAATCGCGAAGCGAGGCGTAGGGCATGGTGTTGCTTAGACGGCCGGTATGATAGAGGCAAGTCGATGCCCATCCTCGGCTTGCTCGGCACGATCCTCTACGTCGGTTGCATCTTCCACGCCATCAAGACCGGCCGCGCCAACTACTGGCTGTTCATCCTGATCCTGCTGCCGGGCATCGGCGCGCTCGCCTACCTGCTGATGGAGGTGCTGCCCGAGCTGCGCGGCAGCCGCACCGCGCACAAGGCCGTCACGCACGTCGCCAACACGCTCGATCCCGACCGCATGATGCGCAGGCATGCGGAGAATCTCGACACGGCCGACACCGCCGACAACAAGCGCTACCTCGCCGAGGAGCGCATGAAGCGCGGCCAGTGGGACGATGCGATCGAGCTCTATCGTTCAGCGCTGGTCGGGCCACTGGCCGACGATCCGGCGCTGCTGATCGGGCTGTCGAAGGCGCTGTTCGGCCGCGGCGACTTCCAGGGATCGCTCGACGCGCTCGATGCGCTGCAGAAGGCGAACCCGGGCTACGAATCGCGCGAGGGCCATATGATCTATGCCCGCTCGCTCGAGATGCTGGGCCGCACCAAGGAAGCGGCTGACGAATATCGCTCGCTGATCGGCTATGCGCTCGGGCCCGAGGCGCAGGTGCGCTACGGCCTCTTGATGAAGGCGATGGGCGATCGCCAGGCCGCCGAGGCCGCCTTCCGCGAGGCCGTGAAGACCTACGGCCGGCGGCTCAACAAGCTCGACCGCGCCGACCGCGACTGGATCGTGCAGGCCGAGCGTGAGCTCGCCTAGGCCGCGTGCCGGGCGGCGGCGATGACATCGCGGGCCGGGACGTTGATCAAGGTCGGGCCGTCGACGGTCCCCATGCGTGCGAGCCAGCGGCCGACGAGCACATAGCCCAGCGTGTACCCCAGCCAGCGCGGATGGCGGCCGCCCGCGCCGAAGAACCAGCCGGCATGATCGTGGCCTGTCGCGCTCAGCACCGCGTCATCGGGCAGGTGGCCCAGCGCCACATCCTCCGGCAGCGCGCGTTCCCAGAGCTCGGGCGGCGTGGCGTAGAGGCGATGGACGAAGTGGCCCGCCAACCCCTCGCTCACCAAAGCCTCGCCCAGGGTGCGGCCGTAGCCCGGCCCCGCGAAGCGCAGGCAATGATGGACCTCGTGCGCGATCTGACGGTGCAGCGCGCCTTGCGCGACCGCGGGCTCGAAGTTCGGATTGCGCGGCGCCAGCGACAGCGAGAAGCGATCCGGCCCATGGCTGTAGCCGACCATGCCGAGCTCGGGGATGACCTTGATCGGTTCCAGCCTGACCTCGACGGTCAGGCGCGGCGGCGGCACCAGCCGGGCGACGGCCTGCCGCGTCGCCTCGATCTCGGCCTCGACGGTCGGCCGCCAGGGAGCGAGAGCGGGTGCGTAGAGGGGCCAGTCGATCGTCCAGTCAGACATCGCTTCATTACGCGGTAGAGTGCGCGGCATGTCACGCTCTTCTGTTCCCGCCGAGTTCGAGGATCTGCTGAGCCGCGCGGGCAGACGCGTGCTCGCAGGTACGCACCCTTTGTGCGGCGCGCTTGCCGACCCCAAGCAGCGCTTCCTGATGGCCGACGATCTGATCGACCGGGCGAAGGCCGCCCGTGTGCGTCAAGCGCTCGAGAGCATCGCGGGCACGCTCGAGCCGCTCGAAAAGCCGATCCCGCCCGAAAGCATCTGGGACATGCGCCGCGACTATGGCGAGCTGCTGCCCAAGACCAGCCGCGCCCGCACGATCTTCTTCGACAGCCGCCGCGAGGCGGGCGTGAAGGCGGCCGAGCGCATCGGGCTCGCCAGGATGATGCGTTCGCAGTCCTTCCGCGCCTTCGCCGAAGCACTGGCGGGCGCGAAGCTTGCGTCAGCCTGGGGCCAGCAGGTGCTGCGCTACGGACCGGGCGACTATGCCGGCCCGCACAACGATCATCATCCCGAGAACGCGCGCGCCAGGCGTGGCTATATCGACCTGCATCTCAGCCTGTGCACGCCCGGCATCCGGCACCAGTGGCTGGTCTATAGCCGCGCCGGTCATTTCAGTGAAATGGTCTCCGTCGCCGGTGCGGCGACCATCACCGCCTATCGCCTGCCGTTCTGGCACTACACGACGCCGCTGGTGGGCACGAAGGACGCAGCGCGCTGGGTGATGCTGGGAACGTTCCTCTATCGCTGAGCAATCACGGGTTGTAGGCTCGCCGCCGATCAGCGCAGGGGGCGGAGATGAGCGACGTCATCGACAAGGTGTTTGCGCACGAGGGGCTGAGCAAGCTCGACAAGGCGGCGTTGGTCGCACGCTACGACGTCACCCAGGCCCTGCATGCCATCAGCACGCCCTTGCGCGCGAAGCTGGGACAGCCGCAGCAGGGCTTCGTCATCTCCAGCATCCCGCCGCAGGGCATCCTGCTCACCACCCCGGGAACCTACACCTTCGCCGGTCCCCTCAACTGGACGCCGCCCGCGGCGCCGGGTGCGGCCATCACCATCGTCGGCAACGGCATCGTGCTGGACATGATGGGCTTCGCACTGACCGCCTCGGTGTCGGACCTGGCCCAGATCGTCTCGGGCATCTACGTGTTCGGCTCCTCGAACGTCACGATCAGGAACGGCACGCTCGCCAACATGGGCTATCTCGGCATTGGCGCCGATGTGGTGAGCAACCTCACGCTCGATCGGGTCACCGTGTCGGGCGTGGGCTTCGACAACCTCTTCGTCCGCAACGCCTGCCCCGCGGGCATCCATATCGATCATGCCTCGCAGCCGACCCTGACCGGCTGCGTCGTGCAGGACATGAACGTGACGTCCGATTCGAGTGCCGGCATCCAGATCCTGAACACCATCGGCGGCACCGTGAGCGGCTGCACGGTGAGCAACCTGGTGAACAACGACGGCTCGGTGCAGGGCTACAGCACCATCGCCTCGGCGGGCCTCACGACGACGAACTGCACGGCCGAGAACCTGCGGACGCATTTCAACGGCAACGTCATGACGCTCGGCCATACGGTGCTGGGCTTCTGCCCGATCTTCTGCGTAGACCTCAGCTACTCGCACTGCACGGCGATCGGCATGACGGGCTGCTGCGACGATTGTCACGGCATGTCGGTGTTCCTCGACCTCGGCATCAAGGTGACGAACTTCAAGGCGCAGGGCGTGACTGACGGCGTGTGCCCCGAGCAGACGGGCGCCAAGGCGACCGGGCTCGAAGTCTATGGCGCGCTGGTCGCGATCTCGGACTGCTCGGTGCAGGACATCAAGGCGATCAACCCGCAGGACCTGCAGGGCACGGGCTTCAGCGTCTGGGGCTGGGGCATCAGCTTCACCGACTGCCAAGCCAAGAACGTGGTCGTGGTCGATGCGAAGGGCAACAAGAACCCGGCCGTGGGATACGGCACCGGCTTCGGCTGGGCGCCCGATCCGCGGCCGGAGTTCCGTATCGTCGGCGCCTACAGTGTCACCTACTCGGGCTGCAGCGCCACCGATTGCCAGGTCGGCTTCGACACCTGGTTCCACGTCGGCTCGACCTGGACCAAGGTGAGCTACACCAACTGCGACATCGACATCCTGGTGCAGCCGGGCGCCAGCCGCACGCTCTCGGCCAATCCCTGCTCGGAGTGCAATCCGCCGCTCGTGGTCGCGATCACCAACATCGCGAGCGGCAACAAGTATCCGGGATCGTGAGCGCTACTTGTCGCTCACGCCGACCGGCACGACGCTGATCGAGTTGCGCGGCGATCCGTCGATGATGCGGTCGGTGTAGACGAGATAGACCAGCGCCTTTCGCTTGGCGTCCCAGAAGCGCACGACCTGGGTGCTCTTGAAGATCAGCGAGGCGCGCTCGCTGAAGACCTCGTGCGGGCTCCTGATCTTCTCGAGCTTGCCGGCATCGATCTCGCCCACCTTGCGGCAGGCGATCGAGGCCTCGCCCGGATCCTCGGCGAGGCCCACGGCGCCCTTCAGCCCGCCGGTACGGGCATGGCTCATGTAGCAGGTCACGCCCGGCACGTCGGGATCGTCGAAGGCCTCGACCACGATCTTGTCGTTGGGGCCGATCCACTTGAAGCGATAGCCGACCGAGCCGATCTCCTCGGCGCACGCGGGCAGCGCGATCAGGCCGAGCAAAACGGCGAAGAGCAGGCGGCGCATGACAATCTCCTTCAGGGAGAGGTTCAGACCGCGCGCAGGCCCTCCTTGGGAGCCTCGCCGCCGGCCTCCTTGATCGCCGCACGATACGCCTTTTCCGAGTCGAAGGGGGCGACCTTGGGGAAGTCCTTCTTCTTGCCGGGGCGGATCTCGCCGGTCGAGGGCGCCACGATCAGCAACTCGCCCTTGCGGCCGAGCAGCGGGATCTCGCGCTTCCAGCGCGAATAGACGCGGCGGGCGGAGGCCGAGAACTCGACATAGGTGTCGAACTCGCTCCGGTCCTTGACGAACAGCGCCTCGTAGGTGGCGACGAACTCCTCGACGAACTTCCTGTCGACGATCTCGAGGTTGGACATCATCCAGCAGCGGTCCTCGAACACCCAGTAGGTGCCGATGCCGACGAACTGCTTCTGGCGCGTCAGGTAAGGATAGAAGGGAAAGCCGCGGCAGGCGATGGTGCGGTTGTCGCGCTCGCAGAAGCGCGCACCCTTGCAGTGGATGGCCATGCAGTCGGAGGTGAGCTCCTCGACGATCTGGCGCGTGGCGTAGTCGTAGGGCTTGAACTTGGACCACAGGTCGGTACGGCTCTTCAGCAGCTCGAACTCGACCTTGTGGACCACCGGCACGGCGTTCTCGGTCGAGCAGCAGACCGGCGATCCACCGTTCAGCGGCGCGCACTTCTTGCCGCAGTCGAAGCGCGACACGGGTGCCGTGAAGCCTTCGTAGAGCGTGGCGAAGTCCTTGGGCTTGATCGTGGATTTGGGCATGCGGGCGTTCGTGTATCACGGATGCGGCAGCACCCGCCACACGACGGTTTCCCGCATGCCGCGATTCTCGAGCTGCAGCGATGTAGGAATTTCGTAACGTGCCAGTTCGTGCAGGCCCTGCGCGCTGAAGTAGTTGCGGCCGGGGTCGCCCAGCAACACCAGGCGGCCCGCACGGGCATGGCCGCGCAGCCAGGCGAGGGCACGGGCCGACATCTCGCGCTCGTAGCAGACATCGCCCGCGATCACGACATCGGTCGCGGGCTGGGCCTCGCCGCCGGCCAGCCAATCCTCGCTGCTGATGTCGATCGCGAGCCCGTTGGCCTCGGCATTGAGGCGCGCGGCGACCAGCGAGAGGGCGTCGATATCGTTGGCGATCACCGCGCGGGCGCCGGCCTTTGCTGCCGCCATCGCCGAAACGCCCGAGCCTGCCGCGAAATCGATCACGCGCTTGCCCGCCACCTCGGTTGGATGGTCGAGCAGGTAGCGCGCGATGGCCTGGCCGCCCGGCCAGCAGAAGGCCCAGTAGGGCGGATCGACATTCTGCTCCTCCAGCCAGGCCTCGGTCGCCTGCCAGATCGGCACGTACTCTGTGGCGAGCCACAGCTTGAACTCCGGCACCATGGCCGGTGCCTCGAGCGCGGTATTGGCGCGGATGAAGCCTTCGGGATCGGCCGGCAGACGCGCCATCAGAAGCCGAGATGGCCGAGGATGATCGCCACCGTCAGCAGCAGGCCGAGCGGTCCGTTCGACTTGAAGCGCGTTAGGCAGTCGGCCTGGTTCTGCGGCTTCAGCCAGACGATCTGCCAGACGAAGTGCAAGGCGACGACGGCCAGGAGCGCGAAGTAGACGAGGTTGAGGCCGGCCAGGTAGCCGGCCAGCGCCCAGGCGAGGACGGCGATCGCGGCGAACAGCGTGAGCCAGCGGCGCGGCGCGTTGGCGAAGCGGCGCGCCGTCGAGCGCACGCCGATGATCGCGTCGTCGCGCTGGTCCTGCATGGCGTAGATCGTGTCGTAGACCAGGGTCCAGGCGACGCCTCCGACATAGAGCGCGGCCGCCGACCAGGCGAGCGTGTGCGTCACCTCGGCGTAGCCCACCAGGGCACCCCAGTTGAAGGCGAGGCCCAGCACGAGCTGCGGCCACGAGGTATAGCGCTTCATCGCGGGATAGATGCCGACCAGCACCAGCGAGCAGAGCGCCACGCCTCCTGCGAACTGGTTGAGCTTGAACAGGACCGCCGCGCCGACGGCGAGCTGCAGGCCCATCCACGCCAGCGCCTCCACGAGGTTCACCTCGCCCGCGGGCAGCGGCCGGTAGCGCGTGCGCTCGACCTGCGCATCGATCTTGCGGTCGACGATGTCGTTCCAGGTGCAGCCCGCGCCGCGCATGGCCAAGGCGCCCAGGGCGAACAGTGCCAGCCAGCCGACCAGCGCCATCCAGGTCGCGGGATGGGCGAGCGCCAGCGACCACCAGCAGGGCAGCACCAGGAGATAGATCCCGATCGGCCGGTCCCAGCGCGCCAGGCGGCCATAGGGCCGCGCCCACAAAGGGAGATAGCGCAACGACCAGTGTGTGAGGTCGATGTCGGTGAAGCCGGTTGTGCGCTCGGCGGCCATGGCGGCATCATGGCGGCATGAGCGTGACGCGTCTATTCGTCGAGGCCGATCTCGCAGCGGGCATTGAGGCGCCGCTGGACGAGCCGCAGGCGCACTATCTGCGCCATGTGTTGCGGCTGGGCGACGGCGCGCCGTTGTTGCTGTTCAACGGCCGCGACGGCGAATGGCGGGCGACCCTCGCGCTGCCCGGCAAGAAGACAGCGGCCGCGACCGTCGGCGAGCGCACGCGGGCGCAAGCGGCCGAGCCCGATCTCTGGCTCTGCTTCGCGCCCATCAAGCGCCAGCGCATCGACCTCGTGGCCGAGAAGGCGACGGAGCTCGGCGCCAGCGTGCTCCAGCCCGTGATGACGCAGCACACCATCGTCGAGCGCGTAAACGTCGAGCGCCTGCGCGCCAATGCCATGGAAGCGGCCGAGCAGACCGAGCGCCTGTCCGTGCCCGAGGTGCGCGCGCCGGTCGATCTCATGACGATGCTGTCGACCTGGCCTGCCGACCGGCGGCTATTGATGTGCGACGAAACAGGCGGCGGCCCGCCGATCGCCGAGGCGCTGGGCGGTCTCGATGCGGCGGCGCGACGAGCGCCGTGGGCGATCCTGATCGGCCCGGAGGGCGGCTTCGCGGAGACGGAGCTTTCGGCCGTGCGCCGTCTCAAGAACGTGACATCGGTCGGCCTCGGCCCACGCATCTTGCGCGCCGACACAGCCGCCCTCGCGGCATTGGCCGTATGGCAGGCCATCGTCGGCGATGGGCGCCAGCCGACGCCTCGGCTTGCCGTCGATTACCGCACATCAAAGGCCATCGTCTGAGCGCTTGCGTTCGCCCCTCGGCCTGTGGGACAGGGGGAGTCGAACATCATGAACCAGCCGTAGGCTCGCGTGAGACAAACTCATGCGACCTGCACCGCCTCTGCGCGATGCGTCGGGAGCGAGAACGGGAGTCTTCAACGCATGTCCGCACCACCTTCGGGCGGCGGCGCGCCGATCGAGAATCGGCGGCAGCTGATCGAGTATTTCGCTGCCGGCAACAAGCCGCGCTCGGCCTGGCGCATGGGCACCGAGCACGAGAAGTTCGGCTTCAACAAGAAGACGCTGAAGCCGCTGCCCTATGACGGGCCGGCCGGCATCCGCGCCATGCTGGAGGGCATGACGCGCTTCGGCTGGGAGCCGGTCACCGAGGGCAACAACCCGATCGCGCTGCTGCGCGGCAAGGCGAACGTGACGCTCGAGCCGGGCGGCCAGCTCGAGCTTTCCGGCGCGCCTCTGGAAACCGTGCACGAGACGGCTGACGAGAACGCGCAGCATCTCGACGAGGTGAAGCAGGTCGCGGGCGAGATCGGCGCGGGCTTCATCGGTCTCGGCTTCGCGCCGGAATGGAAGCGCGAGGACTTCGACTGGATGCCGAAGGGCCGCTACAAGATCATGCGCGAGTACATGCCCAAGAAAGGCAAGCTCGGCATCGACATGATGCTGCGCACCTGTACCGTGCAGACCAACCTCGACTTCGAGTCGGAAGCCGACATGGTGAAGAAGTTCCGTGTGTCGCTGGCGTTGCAGCCGCTGGCGACCGCGCTGTTCGCGACCTCGCCGTTCTACGAGGGCCGTGACTCGGGCTTCAAGAGCTACCGCAGCCACATCTGGACCGACACCGACCCCGACCGTTGCGGCATGCTGCCCTTCGTGTTCGAGGACGGTTTCGGCTTCGAGCGCTACGCCGACTACATGCTCGACGTGCCCATGTACTTCGTCTATCGCGACGGCAAGTACATCGATGCCTCCGGCCAGAGCTTCAAGGACTACATGAAGGGCAAGCTGCCGGCGCGTCCGGGCGAGCTGCCGACCATCAACGACTGGTCCGATCACGTGACGACCGCGTTCCCCGAGGTACGGCTGAAGCGCTATCTCGAGATGCGCGGCGCGGACTCAGGACCGCTCGCCTCGCTGAACGCGCTGCCGGCCTTCTGGGTCGGGCTGCTCTACGATGCAACCGCGCTCGATGCGGCGTGGGATATCGTCAAGGGCTGGACGGTCGCCGATCATGACTTCCTGCGCGCCGAGACGCCCAAGACCGGCCTCGCTACGCGCTTCAAGGGCCGGCCGCTGTCGGAGCTCGGCCGCGAGGTTGTCGAGATCGCCCACGCGGGTTTGAGGGCGCGCAAGCGGCTCGATGCGGAGGGCAACGACGAGACGATCTATCTTGCGCCGCTCGATCGAGCGGTGGCGAGCGGGCTGTCGCCGGCCGACGAGCTGCTCGCCCACTGGCGCGACGAATGGAAAGGCTCCTTCGCGCCGTTGTTCCGCGAGCACGCCTACTGATGAAGCGCCTGCTTCTGCTGCTCGCGTTCTTCGCGCTGCCCTTTGCGGCCGAGGCGCAGAGCGACGAGTGGCAGACCGTCGTGGCACCCGACCTGCGCTGTCGCCTGGAGATGCCCGCGCCGGTCAGCAAGTCGGAGCCGGAAGAGAAGGAGAAGGGCCAGGCCGGCGCGCGGCTCGCCTGGGAGTCCAAGCGCGACGGCAACATCTACGACTTCGACTATGTCGACTACGATCCGCATTGGTTCAGCGGCCACGACACCAAGGCGATGGCGAAGGATCTCGGGCGCGGCGAGGCGGAGAAAGCCTTCCCCAAGGACAAGTACAAGTTCCTGCGCGACGAGCCGGTGACGCTGCAGGGCTGGGACGGCTACGCCCTCGACATCGAGAGCGGGGACGGCGGCATCGTGATGATGCGGACTTATATCGTGCGGGACCGGCTCTACCGCATGCTCGTCACCGCCAAGCCCGACATGAAGAGCAAGAGCGCCGCCGCGCGCTTCGTCGACTCGCTGAAGCTCGCCGAGACGCGGCAGTAGCCGTTCCATATTGCCAAGCGCCGCGGGCGGCAGCACAGTGCCGTCCCTGTCCCTGTTGCCGTGCGTGGTAGCGCTTCAGCGTTCAACCAAAAGCTCAGGGAGGAACCCGATGGTGTTCCGAACGCTCAGCCTCGGCTTTGTCGCCGGGGCGGCGACGCTCGTCATGGCGACCGGCGTGCTCGCACAGAAGCCCGGCGGCATCCTGAAGATGCAGCTCATGGACACGCCGCCCAGCGCCTCGATCCACGAGGAAGGCACCGTGTCGGCGGTCGTTCCCTTCATGGCGCTGTTCAACAACCTCGTGCTGTTCGACCAGAACGTCGCGCGCAATAGCATGGAGTCGATCGTTCCCGATCTCGCGACCAGCTGGAAGTGGAGCGAGGACGGCCGCCAGCTTGCCTTCAGGCTGCACCAGGGTGTGAAGTGGCATGACGGCAAGCCGTTCACTGCCAAGGACGTCGCCTGCACCTTCGACTTCGTGACCGATCCCGAGAAGCTGCGGCGCAGCCCGCGTGCGGCCTGGTGGTGGAACCTCGAGAAGGTGACGGTGGAGAGCGACACCGACGTCACCTTCCATCTCAAGCAGCGTCAACCCGCGTTCCTGGCGCTGCTCGCGGCGGGCTACACGCCGATCTATCCCTGCCACATCCCGACGGCCGACATGCGGCGCAAGCCGGTCGGCACCGGACCGTTCAAGTTCGTCGAGTTCAAGATGAACGAGGGCGTCAAGCTCGTCCGCAATCCGGCCTACTGGAAGCCGGGGCATCCCTATCTCGACGGCATCGACTTCACGATCATTCCCGACCGCTCGACGCGCATGCTGTCCTTCGTCGCCGGCAAGTTCGACATGACCTTCGTGGCCGATGTCTCGGTGCCGCTCCTGAAGACCGTCAAGAAGGATGCGCCCAAGGCGCAATGCGTGCTGCGTTCGACCGGCGTCAGCACGAACCTGATCGTCAATCGCGAGAGGCCGCCCTTCGACGATCCCCGGCTGCGCCGCGCCATGGCGCTCACGATCGACCGCCAGTCCTTCATGGACATCCTCGAGGAGGGCCAGGGCTGGATGAGCGGCGCGCTCCTGCCGCCGCCCGACGGCGTGTGGGGGCTGACACCCGAGATGCTGAAGTCGATCATCGGCTACGGCGACGTCGCCAAGGCGCGCGAGGAGGCGCGTGGGCTGATGAAGGAGCTGGGCTACGGCCCCGACAAGCACATGAAGATCAAGGTCAGCACGCGCAACATCGCAACCTTCCGCGATCCGGCGGTGATCCTGATCGACCAGCTGAAGCCCATCTGGATAGACGCCGAGCTCGAGATCATCGACACCGCGGTCTACTACAATCGTGTCTTCAAGAAGGACTACGCCGTGGCGCTCAACCTCACCGGCAGCGCCGTCGACGATCCCGACGTCACGCTGTTCGAGGGCTATGCCTGCGGCTCGCTGCGCAACTACAACGGCTACTGCAACCCGAAGATGACGAAACTGTTCGAGCAGCAGTCGCAGGAGCTCGACCAGAAGAAGCGTCACCAGATGGTGTGGGAGATCGACCGGCTGCTGCAGGAGGACATCGCACGGCCGATCATCCGCAACGGCTTCGCCGCGACCTGCGCGCAGGCCCATGTCAAGAACCTCACCATCCACTCCAACAGCATCTACAACAACTGGCGCTTCGAGGACGTCTGGCTGGACCGCTGAGGCTTGCGCTGAACTTTCCTCCCTCCCGCGCTTTGCTCTAACATGGCCGGGAGGGAGACAGGTTCATGCGTATTTGCGTATTCGGCGCGGGCGCGATCGGCGGCAACTTCGCGGCGCGGCTGGCCGATTCGGGTAACGATGTGTCGGTCGTGGTGCGCGGGCCGCATCTCGAGGCGATCCGCGCCAAAGGGCTGACGCTGATCGCGGGCGACAAGAAGATCGTCGCCAAGGTGACGGCGAGCGACAATCCGGCCGACCTGGGGCCTCAGGATGCGGTGATCTCGACCTTGAAGGCCACGGGTCTGCCCGCACTGGCGGAGAGCGTCGGCCCGCTGCTCGGTCCTGACACGCCCGTGGTCTTCGCGCAGAACGGCATTCCCTGGTGGTATGGCCACGGGCTGTCCAAGTCGCGGCCTGCCGCGCCCGATCTGTCGCGGCTCGATCCCGGCGGCGCGCTGGAGAAAGCCGTCGGCCTGCATCGCACCTTGGGTGGCGCGATCACCTCGCCCAATCACGTGGCAGAACCCGGCGTGATCATCAACGAGCAGCCCGACCGCAACACGCTCTGGGTCGCCGAGATCGACGACCGGCAGAGCCAGCGGGTCGGCGCGCTCAGGGCAGCGCTCAAGGGCGCGGGCATCGGCTCGCCCGACACGACCGACATCCGCTACGACATCTGGCACAAGCTGATGGCGAACCTCACCGGCTCGGCGGTCGCGCTGATCCTGGGCCAGCCCTCGACGATCCAGAAGACGCCGATGGTCAACGTGATCTGCCGCCGCGCGCATGCCGAGGCGCTGGCCGTCGCCAAAGCTCACGGGATTGTGCTCGACGACAGTCCGGACGTTCGGTACGGGCCCAAGCGCGTCTACTTCGACCATCGCCCGTCGATTTTACAGGACTACGATCTCGGCCGGCCGATGGAGATCGAATCCATCGTTCGCTCTCCGGTCGCTTTCGCGCGCAGTGCCAGAATCGAAACGCCCACTCTCGATGCGATAGAAGCTTTCGCAACCACGCTCGCGGCGACGAAGGGGCTCTACACACCCTAGCCTGTGCTTGATAAGGTTCCTCCAAACCAAAGAGAGGAAACACCATGAAGCCCAGGATCATGCGGGCGTCGACCCGTCCGACGTCGAAAGCGGAAGCGGCCAACTTCGTGGGCAGCGTGATGTCCGATCCGGTGGGGGCGCCGGAAGGACCCTCGAAGCTTCGCGCCTCGCGCGTGTCCTTCATGCCGGGCGGCCGCACCAACTGGCACAGCCACGCCGTCGGCCAGATCCTCTACGTGCTGTCGGGCGTCGGCCGCTACCAGCTCGAAGGCCAGCAGGTGCAGGAGATCCGTCCGGGCGACACGGTGGTGATCCCGCCCAACACGCGGCATTGGCACGGCTCGGCCCCTGATACGATGATGTGCCATCTCGCCATGTCGGAGACCGATGCTGAAGGCCGCGCCACGACGTGGCTCGAGCCGGTGAGCGACGCGGACTACACCAAGGCTCCGGCCAAGGACTGAGGACACGCACATGGCCGGCCGCACGCTGTTCGACAAGATCTGGGATCGTCACGTCATCCAGGAGCTGGGCGGCGGCTACGCGCTGATGCATGTCAGCCGTCATCTCATGCACGACGGAGGCGCGGCGGCGCTCGAGCGCAACCGCAAGAAGGGCTACAAGGTGCGCGACACCGCGCTCACCTTCGCCACGATGGATCACGCGGTCAGCACCGAGCCCGGCCGCACGGCGGCGACGCGCTCGCAGTTCGTGGCGCGGCTCGATTCGATGCGGGAAGAGTGCAAGCTCGCGGGCGTGCGGCTGTTCGACATCGGCGAACCGGGGCAGGGCATCATCCATGTCATCGGGCCGGAGCTCGGCGCCACCTTGCCCGGCACGTTCCTGGTGTGCGGCGACAGCCATACCTGCACCCATGGCGGCATGGGCTGCATCGCCTTCGGCATCGGCTCGAGCGAGGTGAGTCACGTGCTCGCCACGCAGTCGCTGGTCCAGCGCCGGCCGCAGACCATGCGCGCCACGTTTGACGGGACGTTGGCGCCGGGCGTGCGGGCGAAGGACCTGATCCTCTATCTCATCGGCCAGATCGGAACGGCGGGCGGCACGGGCTATGCGCTCGAGTACGCCGGCAGCGCCATCCGCTCGCTGCCGGTCGAAGGTCGGCTCACGCTGTGCAATCTCTCGATCGAGGCCGGCGCCAAGATCGGCTTCGTGGCACCTGATGAGACGACCTACGCTTTCCTCAAGGGGCGTCCCTTCGCGCCCAAGGGCGAGATGTGGGACAAGGCCGTCGCCGATTGGCGCACCCTTCCCTCCGATCCCGACGCGGTCTTCGATCGCGAGGTGAAGATCGATGTGGCCAGGATCGCGCCGCAGATCACCTGGGGCACCAGCCCCGAGCATGTGGTCGCGGTGACCGAGCGCATCCCCGATCCGAAGTCGGTCGCCGATCCCGACAAGCAGCGCGCCATGCAGGCCGCGCTCGACTATATGGGCCTCAAAGCCGGCGCGCCGATCGCCGGCACGCCGGTCGACTGGGTGTTCATCGGCTCCTGCACCAACAGCCGCCTGTCCGACATCCAGGAAGCCGCCGCGCTCGCCAAGGGCCGCAAGGTCGCGGCGGGCGTCACGGCCTGGGTCGTGCCGGGTTCCGAGACCATCAAGCGGCAGGCCGAGGCCGAAGGGCTCGACCGGGTCCTTACGGAGGCGGGCTTCCAGTGGCGCGAGCCGGGCTGCTCGATGTGCCTCGCCTTCAACGGCGATCGCGTGCCGCCGGGCAAGCGCTCGGTCTCGACGTCGAACCGCAACTTCGTCGGCCGCCAGGGACCGGGTGCGCGCACCCATCTCGCGAGCCCCGCCATGGCCGCGGCGGCGGCGCTCACCGGCACCATCTCCGACGTGAGGTCGCTCTGATGGAAAAGTTCACCAAGCTCGCGGCCATCGCCGCGCCGATCATGCGGCAGAACATCGACACCGACATGGTGATCAGGGTCGAGCGCCTGCGCGACCTGCCGCCGGAGAAGCTCGGCCCTTATGCGTTCGAGTCCTGGCGCTACAAACCCGACGGCAGCGAGGCGCCGGAGTTCGTGCTGAACCGGCCGCCCTACCGCGACGCCAAGGTCATCCTCGCCGCCGACAATTTCGGCTGCGGCTCCTCTCGCGAAGCGGCGGTGTGGTCGTTGTTCGCCTTCGGCATCCGCTGCGTGATCGCGCCCAGCTTCGGGCCGATCTTCTACAACAACTGCTTCCAGAACGGGCTGCTGCCTGTGGCGCTGCCGCTCGAGGTCATCGAGGAGCTGGTGGCCGAGGTCGAGGCGAGCCAGGGCACGGGCAAGGTCTCGATCGACCTCGAGGCCTGCACGGTCACCTCGCCGTCCGGCAAGGTGACCTCGTTCAAGATCGATCCGCTCCGGCGCGAGGCGTTGCTGTCGGGACAGGATCAGATCGAGCAGACGCGCGGCCGCGAGAAGGAGATCGCCGCTTTCGAGCAAGGCGACCGGCAGCGCTTTCCGTGGCTCTACCAATCGGCCTAGGCATCAATCGGGGGAAACACATGGTATCGATCATCAGCCGGCGCAGCATCGTCTGCGCCCTGGGCGCGGCGCCGTTCGCCGCGAGCGGCATCGCGCGCGCCGAGGGCAAGACGGGCGCGGGCGTCTATCCGGTCGCCGTGCCGGGCTATCAGGTGATGTACGTCGCCCAGGCGCAGGGCTTCATCAAGGACGAAGGCTTCGACTTCAAGCTGATCCAGGGCGGTTCGGGCACCAAGGCGCGCGCCATCATGGCGGCGGGCGAGGCGGACTTCCTCATTGCCGACATCCTGCACTGCCTGCAGCTCAACAACCGCAGCCGGCCGACCAAGGCGATCAACGCCGTCGACCTGCGCTCGCCGTCGTCGCGCTGGGTGATCCGCAAGGACCTCGCCGACCAGGGCATCGACACGATCCAGAAGTTCGCCGCCTGGAAGCGGCCGGGGGGAGCCAAGCCGATCTTCGGCATCTCCTCGCTCGGCGGCACCGCGCACCTCTGGGCCAACTACTTCATGGAGCGGTTCGGCCTCGCCGACGACGTCACCTGGCTGCCGGTCGGCAACGTCGACACCATGCTGGGCGCGCTGAAGAGCAAGCAGATCGACATGCTCGGCACCACCGTGTCGCTGGTCGCCGACTCCGTGAAGAACGGCTGGGGCAAGGACTTCTTCGACGCGGGCAACGAGGAGAACTGGAACAAGTATGTCGGTGGGCCGGTGCCTGTGAACGCCAACATGTGCCAGCAAAGCACCATCGAGAAGGATCCGGCCAAGGTGCAGGCCTACACCACCGCCTGCTATCGCGCGGTGCAGTGGATCAAGAAGAGCTCGGCCGAGCAGATCCTGGCCGCGATCGAGCTCTATGTCGGCAGCACCTCGCGCGAGTCCAACCTGCTCGAGATCCAGGCGGTGAAGGACGTCACCGACTACAGCGGCATCATCGATCCGGCGGCCTTCGAGCGCGGCGGCAAGATGTGGTTCCGCGAGGTGAGCGGCATCAAGCCGGTCAAGCTCGAGGACGCCTTCGACGGCACCTTCCTCGCCAAGGCGCACGCCAAGTATCCCGGCTGACCGAAGGTGTCCGCCGGCCGCGTCCGCATCGAGGTCGACAAGCTCGACAAGTCGTTCGACCTGGGCGCCCGCGCGCTCAAGGTCGTCGACGACGTCTCGTTCCGCATCCGCGAGGGCGAGTTCGTGGCGCTGCTCGGTCCCTCTGGTTCGGGCAAGAGCACGATCCTGAACATGATCGCGACGCTCCTGCCCAAGAGCGGCGGCGGCATCGCGATCGACGGCCAGCCGGTCGTGCTCAATCGCCCGCGACGCAACGTGGGCTACGTCTTCCAGAAGGACACGCTGTTCCCCTGGCGCACGGTGGCCGGCAACATCGGCTATGCGCTGGAACTCGCGGGCGTGCCTCCCGCGGAGCGCAACGAACGGGTCGAGGCCGCCATCAATGCGGCCGGGCTCAAGGGCTTCGGCACCTTCTATCCGACGTCGCTGTCGGGCGGCATGCGCCAGAGGGTGGCGCTGATGCGTACCCTGATCATGCGGCCGGAGATCCTGCTGATGGACGAGCCGTTCGGCGCGCTCGACACGCATACCAAGCTCGAGATGCATGAGGTGCTGCTGAAGCTCTGGGAGCGCGAGAAGCAGACGGTGCTGTTCGTGACGCACGATCTCGGTGAGGCGCTGACGCTCGCCGATCGCATCATCCTCCTGTCTGCGCGACCGGGCCGCCTCAAGGAGGACTTCGTCGTGCCCTTCGCCCGGCCGCGCAATCCGGTGACCTTGCGCGAGACGGCGGAATACGCCGCACTCTTCTCCAGGATCTGGCATTCGCTCGGCGAGGAATTCGCCAAGGCGGTCTCGCCGTGAGCCGGCATGCCACGACACTGGCCTTGCAGATCGCGATCGCGCTGGTGCTGCTCGCCATCTGGCAATGGGGCTACGACTTCCAGAAGCGCCTGCCCTGGCTGGTGCCGTCGATCCTCGATCCGTACTTCGTCTCCAAGCCGTCGCTGATCTGGGACGAGTTCCTGCGGCTGGGCTGTCTCAAGCCCAACGGCACGGACTGGATCGGACTCAATGACGGCTCCTTCCCGCGCTGCCTCGCCAAGATGCAGAACAATCTCTGGGTCGCCCTGGCCGTCACGCTCCAGAACACCTTCTTCGGTTTCCTGACGGGCGTCACGAGCGGCGTGATCTTCGGCCTGGCGCTCGGCCGCTCGGACCGGCTCAGCGAGATCTTCCTGCCCTATATCGTGGCGGCGAACTCTATCCCGCGCATCGCGCTGGCGCCGGTGATCATGCTGGCCTTCGGCCTCGGCGCGCTGTCCAAGGTCGTGACGGCCTGGCTGGTCGTGGTCTTCCTGGTCTTCTTCAACACCTTCGAGGGCGCGCGCTCGGTCGATCGCGATCACATCAACGCCGCGCGCCTGCTCGGCGCCAGCGAATGGCAGATCACCAAGACGGTGACCATCCCCTCGACCATGGCCTGGGTGTTCGCCTCCCTGTCGCCCGCCGTATCCTTCGCCCTGATCGGCGTGATCGTGGGCGAGTTCATCGGCGCCGAGCACGGGATCGGCCGCCTCATCGTCGAATCGGAAGCGCGCGGCGAGGCGGCCGGCATGATGGTCGCGATCTTCATGCTGATGATCGTGGGCGTGATCCTGGCCGCCCTGGTCCGCCGCCTGCAGAACTACCTGCTGCGCTGGAGACCGGCGCAGCAGCAGGCGCTTTAGCTCAGGTCGCCGTTCCGCCGACCGTGAGCGCGTCGATGCGGAGCGTCGGCTGGCCGACGCCGACCGGCACGCCTTGCCCGTCCTTGCCGCAGGTGCCGATGCCGGGATCGAGGCTCATGTCATTGCCGATCATGCCGACCTTGGTCAGCGCCTCGGAGCCCGAGCCGATCAGGGTCGCGCCCTTCACCGGTTTGCCGAGCTTGCCGTTCTCGATCAGGTAGCCCTCGGTCACGCTGAACACGAACTTGCCCGACACGATGTCGACCTGGCCGCCGCCGAAGTTCGCGGCATAGAGGCCCTTCTTCACCGAGCCGATGATCTCCTTGGGATCGGCGGTCCCGCCCAGCATGAAGGTGTTGGTCATGCGCGGCATCGGCGCATAGGCGTGGCTCTGCCGCCGGCCGTTGCCGGTCGGCGCCACGCCCATCAGGCGGGCGTTCTGGCGGTCCTGCATCAGGCCGACCAGCTTGCCGTTGTCGATCAGCACGTTCCTCTGCGTCGGCGTGCCTTCGTCGTCGATGGTGAGCGAGCCGCGGCGGTCGTTGAGCGTGCCGTCGTCGACGACAGTGACGCCGGGCGAGGCGACCATCTGGCCCATCAGATGGGTGAACATCGAGGTCTTCTTGCGATGGAAGTCGCCTTCCAGCCCATGGCCGACCGCCTCGTGCCACAGCACGCCCGACCAGCCCGAGCCCAGCACCACCGGCATCTCGCCGGCCGGCGCATCGACCGACTGCAGGTTGACCAGCGCCTGGCGGATCGCCTCGTCGGCTTCCTTCTTCCAATAGTCGGGATGGAAGATCTGGCCATAGGGCGCGCGGCGGCCGCTGCCGGTCGAGCCGGCCTCGAGCCGGCTGCCGTCGGCACAGACCACCGACACGTTCAGCCGGACCAGCGGCCGCACGTCGGCCGCGCGCCAGCCATCGGCCTTGACGATCTCGACCACCTGCCAGGAGGCCGCGAGCGAGATCGTGACCTGCCGCGCCTTGGGCTCCTTGCCTCGCACGTACGCGTCGATCTCCTGCAGCAGCTTCACCTTCTTCTCGAAGCCCTCGCCGTCGATCGGATTGTCGTCGGCGTAGAGGAGGCGATTGGTGCCGCGCGGCGACTCGTCGGATTTACCGGACTTGCCCGAGCGTACGGCCTGCACCGTCGAGACGGCCCGCTTCAGCGCATGCTCGTCGAGCGCCGAGGCGTGTGCGAAGCCCGCCGCCTCGCCCGACACCGCGCGCAGGCCGAAGCCCTGCGTGGTGTCGTAGGCGGCGCTCTTCAGCTTGCCGTCGTCGAAGGCCAGGCTCTCGCTCTGCACGTACTCCAGGAACAGCTCGCCATCGTCGCAGCCCCGGAGCGCCTCGTTGACCATTTTCTCCGTCTTGCGCCGGTCGAGGGCACCCTTGCCGAAGAACAGGCCGTCGGCGGTGGCGAGATGGTTGATGCCTTTTGCCATGAGATGCCTTTCTTGTCGGACCGCGGGCCTGGAGGCCCGCGGTCCGAATGAATCAGACGACCAACACGATCTTGCCAAAATGGGCATTGGCCTTCATGTGCGCAAGCGCTTCGGCGGCCTGGGACAGGGGGAAGGTCTTGTCGATCGGCAGGTGGAGCTTGCCTGCCTCGATCGCCGGCCACAGGTCGGCGCGGGCCGCCTTGACGATGGCGCGCACCTCCTCGGGACTGCGGGTGCGGAAGGTGACGCCGATATAGTCGATGCGTTTGAGCGCATGCAGGTCGTAGTTGAACTCGCCCTTCATGCCGCCCAGGCGACCGACATTGACGATACGGCCCAGGATGGCGGCGGCTTCCATGTTCTGGTTCATCACCGTCGAGACCTGATCGACGATCAGGTCGACGCCCTTGCCTGCAGTCGCTTCCTTCACCTTCTCGGGCCACTTGGGATCGTTGGTGTCGAGCGCCAGGTCGCAGCCGAACTCCTTGAGCCTGTTGCGGCGGCCCTCGTTGGTCGAGGTGCCCATGACGATCGACGCGCCCATGTGCCTGGCGATCTGCATGCCGAGCAGGCCGACGCCGGAGGAGGCGCCCTGGATCAGCACGCTCTCGCCCTTCTTGAGGCGGCCCGCGCCGACCAGCGCGTTGTGCATGGTCTGGATGGCGACGGCCATGCAGGCCGCCTGCTCGTAGCTCATGTTGTTGGCCGGGATCTTGTGGGCGCGGCCCGCATCGGCCACGGCATATTCGGCGAAGCCGCCGGCGGCCGAGCTCATGACCCTGTCGCCCGGCTTGAAGCCCTTGACCTCGCCGCCCACCGCCTCGACCTCGCCCGCGCATTCCAGGCCCACGATCGTGCCCGGCCCGCCGACCGTGCCATGGCGGTGCCCAGAGGCGACCGCCAAGTCGGCGCGGTTGAGCGACGCCGCCTTCACGCGAATCAAAATTTCGTTCGGCTTGGGCGAGGGCTTGGGCGCGTCCTTGTACTGGACGCCCTGCTCGGTGACGACGGCTGCCTTCATGGCGATTCCTCCACGCATCAAAATTTTTATCCGGCCTGTGCCCACGCCTTGGGCACTTCCCGTTAAAAAACGGGAAATTTAACGGGACCTTTCTCCCGTTTGCGCCTCATGCATGAGATTTCCTGTGAGACCGCCGCCTGAGCCGGACCCGACGGTGGAGGCACTATAGCCGGAACGTGCGGGTCCGGCGATTCTGATCTTTAGATCCCTTTGACGTACTTCCGTACGATGGTGCTGTCGGGCGGATACTGGTCGGGCTCGACCCGCGTGAGCTGGGCCTGCACGCACTTCCAGGCGCCGCCGTCCTTCACATAGACGTCGGTGTACAGGGTCATGCCGACGACCTCCTTGCCGTCGATCACGCGCACGCTCTTGTTGGTCGAGCGCAGAAGTGCCGTGTCGCCGAACACGTCGATCTTCTCGTCGCGATAGTCGTAGTAGGGGATGCGCTCGGGATCGAACTGGTTCGCCCAGCGCTTGAGGTACTCCTCGCGCCCGACCCTGCGGCCGTTGGGATCGATGCAGATGAAGCCCTGGTGCAGGATCGCATCGTGCCCGGGCACGTCGTTGGTGATGAAGTTGTGAATGAACCTCGCATTCAGCGCGCGCAGCTCGGCCGTCATTTCGGTTCTCCTGTCAGCGACTAACCATATAGATGGTTATATTCGTCCTGTCCATCGAGGCGCAGCAGGGGGATGAGGAAGGCGGCGATGGCCGTGGTGGCGGCGGAGACGACGATCAGCGGTCCCAACCGGCTGTCGAAGACATGCTCGTAGAGCCAGGCGCCGACATTGATCGAGAAGATGTCGGCGAGGTTCGAGACGGACATGAGGCCCGCGAAGGCGAACCCCTCGGCGCCGGCGGGGCAGTTCCGCGCGGCCAGGGTGAGGGTGGCGATGGTGGCGATCATCGAGGCGAGGCCGAAGCCGAAATTGACGATCGCGGCGCTGGTCTCGTCGGCCAGCAGCAGGAAGGAGGCGGCGGAGACCGTGCCCAGCACGACGCTGAGATAAAGGAGGGACTTCGCCGACATGCGGCGCAGCAGCAGGCGATGCAGGATGGCGCCCGCGATCCATCCCGCGGCGGCGATCGAACCCAGCAGGCCGATATAGGACTGCGAGAAATGCAGCCGGTCGGTCATGTGATAGTAGAGCGGCGTGCCGAAGCCGGGCGCGAAGGAATAGAGGAACAGGAAGGCCGCCACGAGGTAGAGGCGGCGGGACTTCAGCGCCGCGAGCAGCCCCTGCAAGGTCCGGCGAAAGGCCTCGCGGTGGATCGTGCTCTTCGGCTCGCGGAGCAGCAGCGGAGTCGCCACCAGGACTGCGATCGGGGCAATGGCGGCGATCAGCGCGCTCGCCTTGAGCGCCGCGGAAGCCGGCAGATGCTCGACCAGCTCGCCGCCCACCAGGGCGCTCGCCATGATCGCGATGTAGAACCACAGCCACTGCTGCCCCACGAACAGGCTGCTCTGCCCGTAGGTCCGGCCGTTCTCGGCCAACAGGGCGCCGCAGAGCGTGCTCGCCGTCGCCATGGCGTAGGAGGTGAGCAGCAGGAAGAGCGCGAACGCGGCGGGCTCGTTCAGCCAGGCGATGGCGGCGTAGGACACGACGGCGCAGGCGCTCGCCAGCATCAGGTAGCTCGTGCGGCGCCTGCCGAACAGCGGCAGGAAGTCCGAGACCAGGCCGAACACCGGCTTGATGACCCAGGGGAAGTTCAGCGCGCCGAAATAGGCCGTGACCTCGAGCGGGCTCCAGCCGTGCGTCTTCAGGAAATTCGTCAGCGGCTGCAGGATGACGCCGACGCGCGCCTGGCCCACGCCTTCGACCGTGAAGACGATGGCGAAGAACAGCATCAGGCGACGGACGGCACGCTGGTCTGAAATCGCACGCTCCTTTTTGGCGGTCCTACGGAGGTCGCTCTTGTCGCCTCGGGGTCGAACCCTCTAGCCTTCCGGAAGATTAGGGGAGGGACCGGGCATGCGACACGGCGATCAGGTGGCCTATATGGAGCGCCTGCTGGGCATGGTGCGGGCCAACACGCGCGACGACGCGCCGGGGCTGAGCAAAGCTTCGGTCAAGGGATACTACGATCCCGCGCGCTACGAACGCGAGGTGGGACTGCTGTTCCGCCGCTACCCCGTGGTCGTGGGTTTCTCGGGCCAGCTGCGCCAGCCGGGCGATTTCATCACCCACAACGACACCGGACAGCCGATCCTGGTCGTGCGCGGCACCGACGGAGTGCTGCGCGCCTTCCTCAATGTCTGCCGCCACCGCTCGGCGACCGTCGAGCCGAAGCCGTGCGGCGCGGGCAAGCGCGCCTTCGTCTGCCCCTATCACGGCTGGAGCTACGATCTCACCGGCCGTTTGCTCGGCATTTCCGACGGCGCGGCCTTCGGCGAGGTCGATCGCGAGCATTTCGGTCTGCGCCGCCTTGGCGTCGCGGAGAAATACGGCCTGGTCTGGGTGGTGCCGACGGCGCTCGAAGCGGGGCAGGACGCCAACCTCGACATCGACGCCTATCTCGGCCGCGTCGCGACCGATCTCGCGAGCTGGGACATGACCCAATGGGAAGTGCACAGCGCCGTGCCCATCCGTCCGCACATGAACTGGAAGCTGGTGGTCGACACCTTCCTCGAGCAGTACCACTTCCGCTACGCCCACAGCACCAGCGTCTACGGGCTGTTCCTCGACAATATCGCCGCCTTCGATCGCATGGACCGCCATCTCTGCGCGGTCGCGGCCAAGCGCAATCTCGCCGAGGCCGAGAGTCGGCCGCGCGAGTCCTGGCGCCTGCTGGACCATGCCGTGGTGCTCTATCATCTCTTCCCCAACACCGTGCTGATCTACGGCAAGGACCATTGCAGCGTCTTCGCCACCTTCCCCGTGTCGGCCGAGGAGTCGATCATGCACCTGTCGCTGATGGTCGATCCGCAGGACCGGGCGAAGAAGCCGGACGAATACTGGAACGGCACGTTCCAGATGCTGCAGAAGGCGCTGGGCGAGGACTTCGCCATCGGCGAGGGCATCCAGCGCAACTTCCACACCGGCGCCAACACCGAGCAGACCTTCGGCAAGTTCGAGAAGGCGCTGGGTTGGTACCACGAGGAGATCCGCACGGCGCTCGCCGCCGCGACGTAGAGGCTTCTCTTCCCCAAATGAATGGGGAAGAAGGGCTTGAGTGCCTCTAGACGATCCTGCTCTCGCGGCCCTGCCAGTAGCGGTCGCGCAGCAGGCGCTTGTAGAGCTTGCCGGTCGGATGGCGCGGCAGCTCGGCCTCGAAGTCGACGGAGCGCGGGCATTTGATCGCCGAGAGGTTCTGCTTGCAGTAGGCGATCAGCTCCTCGGCGAAGGCGGGCCCGGCGTCTTCCATGTCGCGCGGCTGCACGACCGCCTTCACCTCCTCGCCGAACTCGGCGTTGGGCACGCCGAACACCGCGCAATCCATCACCTTGGGATGGTTGATGAGGAGGTTCTCGGCCTCTTGCGGATAGATGTTCACGCCGCCCGAGATGATCATGAAGGCCTTGCGGTCGGTGAGATGCAGGAAGCCGTCGGCGTCGAGGTAGCCCACGTCGCCGAGCGTGGTCCAGCCGCGCGCGTTCTTGGACTCCGCCGTCTTCTTCGGATCGTTGTGATAGGCGAAGGGCTGGCCCTCGGCGAAATAGACCGTGCCCGCCTCGCCTTGCGGGAGTTCGTTGCCTTCCTCGTCGCAGATCCTGACCTGACCCACGACCGAGCGGCCGACCGTGCCCTTGTGCGCCAGCCATTCCGCCGAGTTGCACATGGTGAGGCCGTTGCCTTCGGTGCCGCCGTAATACTCCCACACGATCGGTCCCCACCAGGCGATCATCTTCTCCTTGGTCGGGATGGGACAGGGCGCGGCGGCGTGGATGGCGCATTTCAGCGAGGAGACGTCGTATTTCAGCCGCACCTCGTCCGGCAGCTTGAGGAACCGCACGAACATGGTCGGGACGAGCTGCGTGTGCGTGGCCTTGTATTTGCCGATGAGCGCCAGGAATTGCTCGGCGTCGAAACTCTCCATCAGGATCGACGTGCCGCCGAGCTTCATGACCGACATGTTGAAGCGCATCGGCGCTGCGTGATAGAGCGGCGCCGGCGAGAGATAGATCGTGTTCGCATCCATGCCGTAGCGCGCGCGGGTGAGGGCGAGCGAGGGGCTGGTGAAGTCGATCGGCCGCGGCTCGACGATCGGCAGCACGCCCTTGGGCCGGCCGGTCGTGCCCGACGAATAAAGCATGTCCTGGCCGGCGGTCTCGTCGGCGATCGGCGTCGCGGGCTGTCGAGCGACGGCTTCTTCCCATGATTGGTAGCCCGCGATCGTGCCGTCGACCATGTAGCGGTGGGCGACGCCCTTCATAAGCGGCGAAAGCTCGGCCGCCTTGTCGGAGAGATAACGCGAGGTGACGAACAGCTTCGCGCCGCAATCGCCCACGATGTAGTCGACCTCGGCCGCGGTGAGGCGCGAGCTGATGGCGGTGTAGATCAGGCCCGAGCGCTGCGCGCCCCAGCAGATCTCGAAGAAGCGTGCGTTGTTCTCGAGATGGAGCGCGATGTGATCGCCGGCCTCGAGCCCCAGCGAACGGAAGAGCTGCGCGATGCGGTTGGACTGCTCGTCGAGCTGGCGGTAGGTCACCGTCTCGCCGCTGCCCGCCATGATGTAGGCGGGCTTGTCCGGCGTGTTGCGCGCGTGGAGGGAGGGATGCATGGCGGCGGCATATGAGCGGACGGCCGCGCCGGTCGCAAGCGTTGCCCCGTTCCGCCTCTCGGTCTGGTGCTCGCCGCGGGTATACGATGTCGCACGTGAACAACTTCAAGTAGCGGTCGCTGTCGGTCGAATGACACATTCTCCCCGCGAAGACATCGCGTCCGACGGGGAGAGGGTCATGCAAAGGGGGAAGTATTCGCGCCGTGGCACTCTGCTGGGCGGCGCTGCATGGGCCTCAGGCCTTACGCTCTCGATGCCAGCCGAAGCGGCGACCCCATATCCGTTCGACAAGCCGAACATGGCGGTCCAGGGCACGGGCGGCTACCGGACGATGGGAGTCGGCGGTGGCGGCGCGATGGGCAGCCCGGCCTTCAGCCCGCATGAAAATCTGTGGTTCGTCGGCACGGACATGGGAACGCTCTTTGTCAGCCGGACCAGCGGGGCGTCCTGGGAGGCGGTCCACAACTTCCAGACCGCGTTCCAGCAACAGGTCGGCGCGTCGCTCGTGGGCTTCGCGACCAAACCGCAGATCGTCCTGCATTCGATATACGATCCGAATTTCCCCGGACTGGCGCGGCGCAGCGTCAATGGCGGCGGCACCTTCTCGTGGATCGCCTACGACTTCGCGAAGGACCGGATCCTCTACTGGTATCCCGTGCTGAACGGCGGCGGGATCGTGTTTGCCGGTGGCGAGAAGGGCCTTTTCCGCAGCAGCGACGATGGCGCGAGCTGGCAACCCGTGGCCGGCCTGAGCGGCCGCAGCGTCGGCACGTTCGCCAACCTGGCCGGTCCGACGCCGGTTCTTTTTCACGCCACGGACGCGGGCGTGTTCCGCTCGGGCGACCTGGGCAAGAGCTTCAAGCCGGTCTGGCAGGCCTCGCTCTCGGGATTCGCGGGCGGCTTCGACGCGCACGGCCAGACTCTCGCGGCGATCGCGCCGGCTCCGCCGTCCACCGCCCGGACCACGCCCATCCTGTGGCTCGCCACGGGCGACGGTCCGTTCAAGCCCACGGCCCCGACGCAGCCGGCCGGCGATTTCGTCCGCATGGCCGACAACAACTCGCAGGTGATCTATGTCACGGGCGGCGAGGCCTGGCCGAAAGAGACGGGCACGACTGTCTGGGTTTCGGAAGACGGTGGTGCCAAGTTCGACAAGCGATTCCTGCAATACGATTGGTCGCAGAATCCCTATGCGCCATGGCCGGCCGACAAGCTCGAATACAGTGCCGTCGGGCTGGACATCGGATGGAGCGACAACGGCTATCACGGCTTCGCGGTGGCCCAGCACGACGCAAAGCTGGCCGGCGGCACGGGCAACTACTTCTTCCACGTGACCGTCGATACGGGGAACCATTGGCGGGCGCCGTTCACGGCATATGCCGAATCGGGACCGAACACCGCGCGCAAGGCGGGCCAGCGCTGGCGCTCGCGCGGCCTGGAAGTCACGAGCATCCGTTCCGTCCGGTTTCATCCCGCCGATCTCAAATTCGGCATTGCCGTGGGCTGCGACAACCACACCTTGGTGACGGCCGATGGCGGCGACACCTGGACGGTGAGACGCGGTCCCTACAATACGGTCTATGACGTCGCGCTCGATCCGGCCACGACCGGCCGGCTCTTCGGCGCGATGGGCGACGCGCACGATTGGGGGCATTGGGGCAACTATGCGCCGCTCCTCGATACGAAAAAGGGCGGCGCCTTCGTCTTCGATCGCTCGACCGGCCAGTGGGCGCCCGTGGACACCCAGGGCTTTGCGCTCGATTACCAATGCCTGTCGATCCTCTACGACGACAAGGCGGACGAGCTCTATGTCGGCACGCAAGGCCTCGGCATAGCGCACGGCAGGGTGAAGGGCGGCGGCTGGCGCTGGATCAACGACGGGTTCGTCGGACCGTCGTTCGTCGTGCCGCAGCTGGCGCTCGATCCCGTGACCCGCGACGTCTATGCGCTGCTGTCGGCGAGCCTGCACGGCGACAAGGGCGGCAGTCTGATTCCCGAGAATGCCGCCAGCACCGGCATCCATCGTCTCAACAGGACCACGGGAAAATGGGAAGTGCTGCGCAAGTCGGTTCAGGTGCCCGATGGCCGGCAGCAATGGAAGGACAAGCTCCTGGGCTACCCGACATCCTTCGCGATCGACTGGCGCGGCGCGCCGGGCAAGCGCGCGCTCTATATGACGGATATCGAGGCGCCCTTCGGCGTCTACCGTGGCACCGGCCTGTGGCGGGCCTACGAGAACGATCTCACCTGGCAGCTCGTACTGCAGCACCAGGGCGCCTATCACGTCCAGCTCGAGAACGGATCCGATGCCCACGCGAAGTCCTCGCGCGTCTATCTCTCCGGCGAGCTCAACAGCCTGCAATCGATCCAGATGGCGGCCGAAAGCCCTGGCAATTTCGGAGCGCTCTATTCGGACAGCTGGGGAGATGTGGGCAGCTGGAAGCGGAATGACGCCTTTCCGCTGCAGGCGCACCTCTGGTCGACGACGCCCAGCCCGCACGATGCGAACGAGGTCATCTACACCTGCTTCGGCGGCGGCATGTACCGCGGGCCGCGCCCGGCCTGAAGGAGGATCGTTGACCCCGGCGAGGCCTTCGGCTTTATTCGCGCCGCACCAGAGCGTGCCCCCGTGGCGGAATTGGTAGACGCGCCTGACTCAAAATCAGGTTTCCTCACGGAAGTGTTGGTTCGAGTCCGACCGGGGGCACCACTCGCCTGAAATGCAGGCCGGCCGGCATTTCATCGCGGTCGACGGATGTTCTTTTGGAAGCGTTCTCGACTAACGTTTCGTTCTCTCTTCGATAGCCTCTGTGGAAGGGCCGAAGAGCTGCCGTACGTTGCTCTTTTCATGCGCTAGAGTCCGCGCCCAGAGGCAACGAAGGATCATTCGACCGTGGTGCAGAAACTTCTGGTCTACCAGTCTCTGTGGGCAATGGAACGACGACGGCCCGATGGCGCCGAATGGTCGCTCGACGAGAAGATGACGATGATCCGCGACGCCGGCTTCGATGGCGCTGGCGTGCGCTTCTTTGACCGGGCCTATGCGCGGGAAGTCACAGGCTTTCTGCGTGCCCATGGCATGAGCTGGCAGGCGCAGTGCTATCCGAAGACGGTCGACGACCTGAAGCCGATCATCGAGCACGTTCAGGAGTTCGGCGCCGACCACATCAACCTGCAGGCGGATGTCCGCCCCTACCGGCTCGAGGACTGTGTTCCCTACATCGAGGGTTGGCAGCGTCTGGCCGCGGACGCCGGAATCGCCCTGCATATCGAGACCCATCGCGACCGCATGACGACCGACCTCCTCTTCACGCTACACCTGCTCGATCGCTTTCCCGAGTTGCGCCTCACCGGCGATCTCTCGCACTACCTGCTGGGGCGCGAGTTCGCTTGGCCGGTCAGCGAAGAGAACCATGCGTTGATGCGGCGGATTATCGACAATTGCTGGGGCTTCCACGGGCGCGTCGCCAGCCGCGAGCAAATCCAGATCCAGATCAGCTTTGACACCCACAAGGACTGGGTCGAGTTGTTCATGGGCTGGTGGGCGTACGGCTTCCGGTCATGGCGCAAACGAGCACCACCCGATGCCACACTGACTTTCCTATGCGAACTCGGTCCGCCCGAATATGCCATGACCGACGCCAACGGCTACGAGCTCTCCGATCGATGGATCGAGTCGAAAATGATGAAAGACATGGTGCGCAATCTGTGGCGCCAGGGCGAAGCATAGCCGCGTTGGCCGGGCGTCTGGACATGGACGCTATCGCTCGACCACAATCGACATGGGGAAACGCACGCGGATATCGATGCCGAGGAGGGGGTATGCCAGCACGCGGGAGGATTAGGGAAGCCACGCTGCGCGCCGGGCCGACCGGATCAGGGCCTATCGATCGCCATTTCCGATGAACATTTCCGAACCTTTCATCCGCCGGCCGATCGCGACCTCGCTGCTGATGGCGGGTCTGACGGTATTCGGTGTCGGGGCCTATAATTTGTTGCCGGTGGCGGCGGTGCCCAACGTCGATTTTCCGACGATCACCGTCACCGCTCAATATCCGGGCGCCAATCCCACCACGATGGCCTCGGCAATCGCGACGCCCCTCGAACAGCAATTCATCTCGATACCGGATCTGAGCGAGATGACGTCGTGGAGCGGCGTTGGCTCGACTTCCATCACGCTGCAATTCAATCTGAACCACAATATCGATGCCGCTGCGGGCGACGTACAGCAGGCGATCAGTGCGGCCAGCGGCCTCTTGCCGAAGGATATGCCGACCCCGCCGACCTACCGCAAGGTGAACCCGGCCGACTTTCCCATCCTGATCTACGCCATTCATTCTTCCGAGTTGCCGCCTTACAAGGTGGACGAATATGCCACCAACGTCATCGCGGACCAACTATCGACCCAGCCCGGGGTCGGGCAAGTCTCTGTTTTCGGCTCGATGCCTTACGCTGCCCGCGTGCAGGTCAACCCGGCGTCGCTCGCGGCCAAAGGGCTGGGGCTCGAGGATGTCCGCAACGCGCTCGTCGCGGCAAGCGTGAACCGGCCGAAGGGGGCATTCGAGAACTCAGAGCAATCGATCTCGCTCGATACCAACGACCAGCTGTTCGACGCCGCGCAGTACGGCAACGTCATCGTCACCTATAAGAACGGTGCGGTGGTACGCGTCAAGGATGTTGGCGTCGTCGTCAATTCGGTGCAGAACACCCGGCTTGTCGCATGGTTCGGCGATCAGCGAGCCGAGGGCATCGCCATCCAGAAGAAGCCAGGTGCCAACACCATCGACGTGGTGGACCGGATCACGGCATTGATGCCCAAGCTCGAGCAATCACTGCCATCGTCGGTTCACGTCGACCTGATGTCGGACCGCTCGCAGACAACCCGAGAGGCCATCGGCGACGTGCAAATCACGATGTTGCTGACGATCGGCCTTGTCATCGTCGTGATCTTCTTGTTCTTGCGGACCCTGTGGGCGACGGTGATCCCGAGCCTCGCAGTGCCGTTGTCGCTGCTCGCGACCTTTGCCTTCATGTATGTCGGCGGCTACAGCATCGACAACATTTCGTTGATGGGCCTGACGATCTCGGTCGGCTTCATCGTCGATGATGCGATCGTCATGATCGAAAACATCATGCGCTATATCGAGCAAGGCATGCGGCCGTTCGATGCCGCGCTCAAAGGCGCCGGGCAGATCGGCTTCACGATCATTTCGATCACCTTTTCGCTGATTGCGGTGTTCATACCGCTGTTGCTCATGGGCGGCATCATTGGCCGGCTGTTCCGCGAGTTTGCCGTGACGATCTCGGTCGCGGTCGTCGCGTCGGCGGTGATATCGCTGACCCTGACGCTGGTGATGTGCTCACTGTTTCTGAGACAGGAGGGACTGCACCCCAAAGGCCGCTTCAGTCGCGGCTGCGAGCGCGTCTTCGAGGCAGCGCTGCGCGCCTA
>DATJWN010000374.1:0-40739 GCA_035501235.1 Reyranella sp. | reverse complement strand
CACCAGTTTGGAAAGGCAAGCGAGCCCACGACGGGCTTCTTGTCCTGGGCGAATGCCGCGACCGGCAGACCGGCCGCCAGGGCGCCGCCGACGAGGCCCCGCATGGATTCGCGACGCGTCAATATCTTCATCATTTTCCTCCCGGCGCCCGATCGTTTTTCGTCGAGGCGCTCCAACTCGATTGACACGTTATTGGTATCGATACCATCCTGCAAGGGCGTGCGCGGGCGAGCAAGACAAGCAACGACCATCCGCATGACCGACGTCGCCGAGGCGGCGGGCGTCGGCGTCATGACCGTCTCGCGCACCTTCAGCGACGCCGGCAAGGTCGCGGAGGAGACGCGCAACCGGGTGTTGAAGGCCGCGCGCACGCTGGGCTTCATTCCCAACCAGGCGGCGGGCGCCTTGTCGTCGCGCACGAGCCGCGTCGTGGGACTCTTCATCCCCAACCTGCTCGACGCGACCTATCACCAGATCTATCGCGGCGTCGTCGATCGCCTGGAGCCCGCCGGCTACCAGGTCTTCGTCGCCGAGACCCGCTACGACCAGTCGCGCGAGGAGGCGGAGATCCGCAGCATGCTGGGCTGGCGCGCCCGAGGCATGATCTTCACCGGCAGCGAGCGCTCCGCCCTGAGCCGCAAGCTCCTGACCGACGCCGGCGCGGCCGTCTGCTCGGTCATGACCACCAAGGCGATGGACGGCTTCACCGCCGTCGGCTTCTCGAGCTCCCGGTCGATGAAGGCTCTCGGCGCGCATCTTCTGGAGCGCGGCCATTGCCGCATCGCGCTGGTCCGCTCGGCCCGCTTCACGCATCGCCGGCTGAAGGCGCGACACGACGCCTTGCGCACGGCGATCGCGAACAAGGCGGCGTTCCGCGTCCTCGAGCTCGACGCCGATATTCCCTTCAGTTTCCGGCAGGGCGCCGACGCCGTGGACGCAGCCCTCGCCACGACGGGCAAGGGCTGGACGCTGGTCTTCTCCAACGACATCCCGGCGGCGGGCGCGATCCTGCGTGCGCGCGAACTGGGGCTGGCGGTCCCCCGGGATTTGGCGATCGTGGGCTATGCCGGGCTCGAGATCGCCGAAGCGATCCGCCCGCGCCTCACCACGGTGCGCATCCCGAAGTACGACATGGGCGCGGAAGCGGCCCGCCTCCTGATCGAGCAGATGGCGGGCCGTGAGGTGGCGCAGAGCGCCGATCTTGGCTTCGAACTCGTCGCGGGCGAGACGACCTAGCTAAGCGGCGCGACCGCGGCTCCGGCCGCGACCGCCGCCAAAGCGACGGCCACGCCACTGCGGGCGCTGCTCGCCCTGGCGATGTTCACCCTGGTGATGCTCGCCCTGGGGCTGATCGCGATAGTCGCCTTGCGCCCACTGACGATGATCCGGCTGGGGGCGATCGTTGTGGGGGCGATGGCCGTGATGATGGCCTTCGCGGTGCGGCCGCTCCTCATGGGAACGGTGATGATGACCGCCCTGGCCACGATGGGGACCGCGATGCCGACCGTGGCGAGGCCCGCCGCGGCGCTCCTCGCGCTCGCCGCGCGATTCACTCGCCTCTTCACGGGGCGCCGGTGCCGGAACGACCATGTCCTCGTTGGCCGGCAGCGGGATCGCGGCGATGCGTTGGTTGGTCAGCCGCTCGATGCTCTTCAGCTGTCCGCGCTCGCTGCCGTCGCAGAAGGAGATCGCCACGCCCGAGGCGCCGGCGCGCGCGGTGCGGCCGATGCGGTGGACGTAGCTCTCGGCCTCGGCCGGCAGCTCGTAGTTGATGACGTGGGTCACACCCTGCACGTCGATGCCGCGCGCGGCGAGGTCGGTGGCGACCAGCACGCGGGCACGGCCACGGGTGAAGCTCTCGAGCGCGCGCTGCCGCGCGTTCTGGCTCTTGTTGCCGTGGATCGCCTCGGACGGCACGCCGGTCTTGTCGAGCGCCTCGGCGACGCGATTGGCGCCGCGCTTGGTGCGGGTGAAGACGATCACCTTCTCGAGGCCGCTGTCGGCCAGGAGATGGCTCAGCAGCGCCCGCTTGTTGGCGGCGTTCACGAAGAACACGCGTTGCTCGATCTTGTCGACTGTGCGGCCCTGCGGGGCGATCTCGACCCGCTCGGGATCGTGCAGCACGTCGGCCGCGAGCTTGGCGACGTCCGGCGGCATAGTGGCGGAGAACATCAGCGTCTGGCGCTGCTTGTTGACCGACTGGCTGATGCGCCGCACGTCCTTGATGAAGCCCATGTCGAACATGCGATCGGCTTCGTCGAGCACGAAGAAGGTGACGTTGCCGAGCCGGGCATGGCCCTGGCCCATCAGGTCGAGCAGGCGGCCCGGCGTGGCGACCAGGATGTCGACGCCCTTCTGCAGGGTGTCGATCTGCCGGCCGAAGCCCAGGCCGCCGATCACCATGCCGAGCTTGAGGCCGAGGCTGCGCCCGTAGGTGTCGAAGCTCTTGGTGATCTGGACTGCGAGCTCGCGCGTCGGCGCGAGGACGAGGGCGCGCGGACTGCGCGGCTCGGGGCGGCGCTTCTCGGCCGCGAGATGCTGCAGCACGGGCAGCGCGAACGCCGCCGTCTTGCCGGTGCCGGTCTGGGCGATGCCGAGCACGTCACGGCCCTGCAGCAACAGGGGAATAGTGCGGGCCTGGATGGGAGTCGGCTCGACGTAGTTCGCGGCCGAAAGCGCACGCAGCAACGGCTCGGCCAGGCCGAGATCCGCAAAAGACACTGTACTCACTTTGAAAATTATCCTTAACGCCGATCACGCTGGATCGGCTTTGGCTCACTCACCGGCGCGGCGATGGCGGCTCTTCTTCTGGGAGATTGTCTCGGGATGAAGCGCCTGTTTGCGGCGCGTCGCGCAATCGCGAGAAACCTTGAACGTCCTGCTTCTTGCGGGACGCCGGGTGTATGATGCCGCACTGCGGCAAAGTCAAGGCATCCTCAGGCTGCGGGCCGCGTTCGCTCGTATCTTGCGCCACCCGGTGCATACCATTTTGCTTTCTTGCGCACGGCAGGGCTGGAATCGGCCTCTATTGCCCGGGCAATGGCGGCCAGCGCCTCGGCATTCGTGTGGACCCATTGGCCGACCAATCCGACCGCATGGGCGCGCACGTGAGCATCGGGATCCCGCGCGAGCAGACACATCGCCCGCGGCAGGACATCCTTCTGTTCCGGCCGGCAATCGCCTTCCTTGCAACGATCGCAGCTCAGAGTGTGCAGAGTGGAGACACGCACCCGCGCATCGGGATCGTCGAGCATCGAAATCAGCTCGGCGAGCGACTCCGGCTCGAGGAAACGGTCGAGATACTGGCAGCACCAGTAACGCACATCGGCATTGGCGTGACGCAGACCACGCCGCACCGCTGGCCATGATGCGAGGCGGCGCTTCAGCAGCTCGCGATAAGCGTATTTCGCGCGATGCGGGATCGCGAGCTCGGCCAGCAGCGAGTCGTAGGAAGCGGTCGCTGCGGCCATCGCGCTCCTAGTGACGCTTCCGGCGCAAGAGCTGGCCCGGCAAGTTGCCGGTCGGCTCGTTGTCGCGCAGCAGGACCTGGCCGTTCACGATCGTCGCGGCCATGCCCTCGCACTTCTGCTTGAGGCGCTTGGCACCAGCGGGAAGGTCGGTCACGACCTCGGGCATGCGCGGACCGATCGTCGCGGGATCGAACACCACGATGTCGGCCGCCATGCCCTCGCGCAGCAGGCCGCGATCGTGGAAGCCGAACTGGGTGGCGGTGTCGCAGGTGATCATCTTCACCGCCTCCTCGAGCGTGAAGGCCTGCTTGTCGCGCACCCAATGGCTCAAGAGATGCGTCTGCAGCGAGCTGTCCATGATCTGCGAGACGTGCGCGCCGGAGTCGGAGAAGGTCACGACTGAACGCGGATGCTTCATCAGCTCCAGCGCCTCGGTCTGGTTCTCGTTGGCGATCGGCTGGATCATGAAGAACTTCATGTCGCGTTCGAGCGCCATGTCGATCATCAGTTCGACCGGGTGCGTGTTCTTGTTGCGCGCGAGGTCCGCCATCGACTTGTGCGGCCCCCGCATGTCGGTCATGGCGAAGATCCAGTCCCAATCGGCCGCGCGTGCCTCGGTGCCGGACGTCACCGTCGGGCCCTGCGGCGGCTGCGAGGCGATCTCGACCAGCTTGCGGCGCTTGTCGGCGTCGAGCAGCCACGCCTTTTGCTCGGCAAGCGGCAGCTTGCGCATGTCGCGCCACATCTCCCACTTGTCGAAGGGCAGCTGCGTCTCGAACGACAGCAGCACGTTGAGCGCCCGGCTGTGCACCTGGGCGAACATGCGGCCGCCCTTCTCGGCGGTGCGCTCCATGATGTCGAAGGTGGTGCGCCACGCGCCCGGATTGGTGCGCCGGCTGAACAGGCCGAAGGTGATCGGCCGGCCCGATTCGATGGCGAGCTTGCCGAGGCCCTCGTAGTAAGCGCGCGCCTTGGCGCCCTCGGCGCCGCGCGGCTCGCCCGCGACCTCGACCATGCCACCGCCCATCGACTTCACCAGGGTCTCGAACTCATGCCAGGTGGCGAGCCGGCTCGCGACGGGCTTGTCGTCCGACGTGCGGTGCGCGACCGAGCGCGTGGTCGAGAAGCCGTGCGCGCCGGCGGCGATCGCTTCCTGCGTGTGGTGCACCATCGCCTTGAGATCGTCCTCGGTCGCCTCGTCAGTGAAAGCGCGCTGGCCCATGACGTGGGTGCGGATCGCGCAGTGGCCGACATAGCCCGCGTAGTTGATGCCCTTGGGCAACGCGCCGAGCACGTCGAGGAATTGCGGGAAGGTCTCCCAGCGCCACTTGATGCCGGCCTTCATGGCGGCGCGGCTGATATCCTCGGCGCGCTCGAGATTGCGCATCACGAGGTCAGCGTCTTCTTCACGGCAGGGCGCAAGCGTGAAGCCGCAATTGCCCATCACGACGGAGGTCACGCCCTGGAAGCAGGAGCTGGTGCCGATCGGATCCCAGAAGATCTGCGCATCCATGTGCGTATGGCCGTCGACGAAGCCCGGCGACACGACGCGGCCTTCCGCATCGAACGTCTCCTTCGCCGCCGCGCCATTGAGGCGCCCGATCTCGACGATCTTGCCGTCCTTGACGCCGACGTCGGCCTGAAAACGCGGGAGCCCGGAACCATCGACGATCATGCCGTTCCTGACGATGAGATCGAATGCCATTGGCGGTCCTCCGATGAGGTCCGTAGGATACGCCCAATAAAGGTGAGGAAACATGGAATTCGGCGTTCTTTTCACGTCCCATCCGAACCCGCAGGAAGAGCCCTATCCGCACCGCGACGTGCACGCCCGCACCACGGAAGAGGTGCTGGAAGCCGAGCGGCTGGGTTACGACACGGCCTGGATCGCCGAGCACCACTTCGCCACCAGCTACGGCATCATGCCGGACTGCTTCGCCTACATGGCCTATCTCGCGGCCAAGACGGCCCGCATCAACATCGGCGCCGCCGTCATCACCCTTCCGCTCTACGATCCGATCCGTGTGGTCGAGAACACTTCGTTCGTCGACATCCTATCGAACGGCCGCATCCGGCTCGGCGTCGGCTCGGGCTACCGGCCCTACGAGTTCGAAGGCCTGGGCAAGGATTTCGACGGCCGCCGCGACATCGTCGAGGAGGCGATCGGCCTGATGTTCGACGCCTGGCATCGCCGTCGCTGGGACCATAAGGGCAAGTATTTCAGCGGCACGGTGCAAGGCGACTACGAGATGCTGCCGCATCCCGTGCAGATGCCGCATCCGCCGCTCTACATGGCCGGTGGAACTGATCGATCCATTGGTTATAGCGGCCGCAACGGCTTCGGCCTGATGCTCTCGACCCTTCCCGGCGTCGAGACGCTGGCGGCGCAGACCGCGCTCTACAAGCGTGAGCTCGCGAAGGCGAGCGAGGAGCGCCGCCGCAATCCCGCCGCCGGCAACATCGACATCGCGCGCTGGGTCTACATCGCCGACACGGATGCCCAGGCGCGGGCCGACACCGAAGAGGCGATCGTGAAGCACATCTCGCATTTCGGCGGCTCCGGCACGAGCGGCTATCTCGGTTCGGTGTCGGAGAAAGGCAACGCGATCAACTATGACGATCTGCTTGCCACCACCTTGCTGCACGGCTCGGCGGATACGGTGATCGCGAGGCTGCGCGAGATGCAGGCGCGCACCGGCATGACGTCGCTGCTGCTGCACTACCCGCCCTACTACGGCCGGACCAAGACGATGCAGAGCCTCAAGCTCTTCGCCGAGCGGGTGATGCCGGCCTTCCGGCCGCCGGCACGGCGCGCCGCCGCCGCGGAATGACGCCTCTTCCATGAGCCGCAACGCGTCTTTGGGCGCGCTCTTCACCGTGCTCGCCATGCTGGGCTTCGCCAGCATGGATGCCATCAGCAAGCTGCTGGTCGTCAACTATTCGGTCGGCCAGCTCTTGTGGGTGCGGTACGGCGTGTTCTGTGTCTTCGCCTGGCTGATCGTGCGCCGGCGGGGGCTGCGCGCCTCCTTCGCGACCAAGCAGCCGGCCGTGCAGATCTTCCGCGCCCTGCTGGCCGTGGTCGAGAGCGCGGTCTTCGTGCTGGCCTTCCGCTATCTCTCGCTCACCAACACGCACGCCGTCGCCGCGACCTCGCCGCTGATCGTGATCGCGCTGGGCGTGCTGCTGCTGAACGAGAAAGCAGGCCTCGGGCGCTGGCTCGCCGTTCTCGCGGGCTTCGTCGGCATGATCCTGGTCGTGCGGCCGGGCCTTCGCGCCTTCGACTGGCCGTCGATGCTGCCGTTGACCGGCGCCTTCCTGTGGGCGGGCTACCAGATCCTGCTCCGGGTCTGCGCCCGCACCGACTCACCCGACACGACCCTCGTCTGGTCGGCATCGGTCGCCTTCATCGCCACCAGCTTCGTCGGACCCTGGCAGTGGCTGTGGCTCGACACGGCGGGCTGGACGATGGTGCTGGCCACGGCCGTGCTGAACGCGCTCGCCAACTACGCGCTGATCCGCGCGCTGGACTATGCCGAGGCGAGCGCCATCCAGCCTTACAGCTACACGCTGCTCGTCTGGGTCACGATCCTGGGCATCCTGATCTTCGGCGACTGGCCCGACCGCCACACGCTCTTGGGCGCGACGATCATCGTCGGCAGCGGCTTCTACAGCTGGTGGAGCGATCGCAAGGCCGCTACCTCGGCCACTGCCTGAGCGCCACCAGCCCGCCGTCGATTGGCAGCAGGATGCCCGTCACCCAGCGCGATTCGTCGGACGCGAGATAGACCGCGCCGTGGGCGATGTCCCAGGCGGTGCCTTCGGTCTTCATCGGCACCATGTTGCGGCGCCGCTCGCGCGCCTCGGCGCCGAGATGGGCGACCATGGGCGTGTGCACCGAGCCCACGACGATGCAGTTCGCGCGGATGTTCTCCGTCGCATAATCCGCCGCCACCGAATGGGTGAAGCCGTGCAGGCCCGCCTTCACCGTCGAATAGGCGACGGCTCCCGCGCTGCCCATCAGGCCGAGCGCGCCCGCGATCGACGACACCATGATGATCGAGCCGCCGCCGCCCACCTTCATCTTCGGCAGGCAGTACTTGGTGCAGAGCATGGTCGTGGTGAGGTTGGCCTCGATCACCTTGTGCCAATCCTCGAGCGTCACCGTCTCGGGCGTGCCCGGCGCGCCGATGCCGACATTGTTGTGCAGGATGTCGAGGCGGCCGTAGGTCTTCACCGCGAATTCCGCCATGGCCTCGCAGACATCGGCCTTGGCGACGTCGCCCGCGAACACGCTCGCCTCGCCGCCCTCCTTCCTGATCTGCTGGGCGAGCTTCTCCGCGCGCTCGGCGCTGCGGTTGACCAGCACGACCTTCGCCCCCTCGCGGGCGAACAGGATCGCCGTCGCCATGCCGTTGCCCACGCCCTCGCCGCGCGGCGCCGCGCCGGTCACCACGGCGACCTTGCCTTTCAGCCGATCCGTCATATCGTTTCCTCCCCGCAACGGTCAGGGTTCGTACTATGGAGACCTTCGAAGGCGGCTGCACCTGCCGCCACGTGCGCTATCGCATGACGAGCAAGCCGATGTTCGTGCATTGCTGCCATTGCAGCTGGTGCCAGCGCGAGACCGGCAGCGCCTTCGCCGTCAACGCCATGATCGAGGCCGATCGCGTCGAGCTGACGGCAGGCAAGCCCGAGATGATCGACACGCCCTCGGCCAGCGGCAAGGGCCAGAGGATCTGGCGCTGCCCGACCTGCAAGGTCGCGGTGTGGAGCAACTATTCCGGCGCGGGCGACAAGATCCGCTTCCTGCGCGTGGGCACGCTCGACGAACCGGGCAAAGTGCCGCCCGACATCCACATCTTCACCGGCACCAGGCAGCCCTGGGTCGTGCTCCCCGAGAATGGTCCTCCGGTCATGGCCGAGTACTACAAGCCCAAGGAAAGATGGCCGCTGGAAAGCCAGGCCCGCTTCGCCGCGCTCAAGGGAAAATGACGCCGGAGACGCGCGACAAGCTGCTGAGGGTCGGCGCCAAGGCGATCGTCGCCGCATTGGCGCGGCATGGCGTGCGCCATCGCGCGACGGGCCGGCTGCCGGCTACCGATCCTTTCGCCGGCGACGCCGCCCTCGCGCTCGAGAGCTGCCGCGCCGGCAGCGTGCTGGTGGCCGACGGCCCTTCGGCGCTTCATCGCGAACGGCTTGCGAAACGCGGCATCGCGGGCATCGTGGCGCGGCGCGAGCTCGGCAGCGTGCCGGTCGCCGCGGGCGACGCGATCCTGCGCGATCGAGACACGATGGTCGTCATCCCCGCGCCCCTTGCCGATCAAGTCGCCGAGGAGGCGGCCGAGGCGATCGCCTTCGAGGAATTCACCGCCGAGCAGGTCAACCAGGGCGGCGGCGTCTATGGCCTGCACATCCCGAGCGGCGAGCGCGCCAAGGCGGCCTTCGCGCAATGGCGCCGTATGCGGGGGCGCTAGGGCTTCTTCCAATAGTCCGGCAGCTTGGCCGCCAGCCAGCGCGCGATGGCGACGTTCACGTCGACAGGTTTCTCCTGCGCCATCCAGTGGCCGGACTTGACCACGACCTCGCTGAGGTCCGAGCAGTCCCGCCGCATCGGCTCGGGCAGGCGTGACGTCATCGTCTCGCAGGTCGTGTCATAGGCGCCGTGCAGGAACAACACCGGCATCGCGAGCCTGCCGCCGTTCTTCGCCCTCGCGGCATAAGAGGCGTTACGCTCGTTGTTCATGTACCAGGCGTCGGGGCCGAAGAAGCCGTTCCTTGTCAGCGCCGCGACGTAGGCTTCGAGATCCTGCCCGGTGAGCACGGCCTCATCGCGCGGCAGGTCGGGAAAGTTGCCGCCGAACCAGCCCTTGTTCCGGCGCACCGTTGCCGTGAAGGCGGGCTTGCCGACGCCCTCCGGATTGCCGCGCCGGAACAGCGTCTTCACCGTGCGGCGGATGTCCTTCTCGAAGTCCGTGTGCGCCTTCTCGAAGTTCTCGGCGTAGAAATACTGGTAGTCCCACTGGCCCACCGGATATTCGGCCTCGGGATAGATCGTCCGATCGATCAGCGGGAGTCGCTCGTCGAGGGTGAAGCCCTTGATATAGGGCACGCACAGGCTCACCACGCCGACGGTCTTCTCCGGATGGTGCGCGGCCATGTTCCACACGACAGGGCTGCCCCAGTCATGGCCGATCCACACGGCCTTGTCCCGGCCGAGCGAGGCGAGCAGTTCGACCATGTCCTGCACGATCTCTTCCTGCGCGAAGTCCTCATGCCGCGTGTAGGTGCTCGACCGGCCGTAGCCGCGCATGTCGGGCGCCACCGCGCGGAAGCCGAGGTCGGCGAAGACCGGCAGCTGATGCCGCCAGGAGCGCGACAGCTCGGGCCAACCATGGATGAAGACCAGCAGCGGCGCCTCTTCCGCCCCGCAGGCGAGATAGCCCGTCGTGTGACGGGCGGTCTTGACGGTGTGTTCTGTGACCGGGAATGTCATGGTCCATCCTGTGAGAGGCCACGAGGGTTCCATGGAAATCGACACCGGCACAAATGAACTTTTGTGCGCCGTGAAGGACGGCGTGGCAGTGATCACGCTCAACCGGCCCGAGGCGCGCAACGCGCTTTCGGAGAATTTGACGCCTGCATTGCGCACCCAGATCAAGGAGCGCGGTGAGGACGATTCGGTCGGCGCGATCCTGATCACCGGCGCGGGCTCCGCCTTCTGCTCGGGCGGCGACGTCAAGGGCATGGGCGGCCGCAGCGCCCGCACGCAGCTCTCCTTCGAGGCGCGCCTCGCCGACCTGCGCTTCCGCCAGATGGGCCTCACCGGCGCGCTGGTCGGATTGCGCAAGCCCACCATCGCCGCGTTGCCCGGCGCCGCGGCCGGCGCGGGCCTCGCGATCGCGCTCGCCTGCGACATCCGCTTCGGCGCGAAATCGGCCTTCGTCAGCACGGGCTATGTCCGCGTGGGCCTGTCGGGCGACTACGGCATCGCCTGGCTGCTCACCCGCACGATCGGCTCGGCCCGCGCCCGCGAGCTGATGTTCACCGGCGAACGCGTGGACTCCGAGCGCGCCGAGCGCATCGGCCTGTTCAATCGCGTGGTCGACGACGCCAAGCTCAAGGACGAGGCCTTCGCCTTCGCCAAGTCGCTGGCCGAGGGGCCGCGCGCGGCCCTCGCCAACATCAAGGACAATCTCGACGACGCGCTCGACATCGACTACCCGACCGCGCTGCATCGCGAGGCCGAACGCCTGGTTCGGTCCTCGCGTACAGCCGACCACAAGGAGGCGGTCGCGGCCTTCGTCGAAAAGCGGAAGCCGGTGTTCACCGGTCGCTAGAGCTTGGAGCCACCGTCGACGTGCACCGTGTCGCCGGTGATCCAGCGCGACTGATCCGAGGCGAGAAACGCCACAACCGAGGCCACGTCGGCGGGCTGGCCAATACGCTTCATGACCTGCATCGAAAAGATCGTGGCGCGGCCCTCCTCGGTGCGCGTGAAGTTCGACATGTCGGTATCGATCACGCCGGGCGCCACGGCGTTGACGCGGATGCCCCGTCCGCCGAGCTCGGCAGCGAGATGCGTGACCAGGGTCGCAAGCGCGCCCTTGGTCGCGGCGTAGGCCGAGAGGCCCGGCACGGCCGTGCGCGCAGCAAGCGAGCCGGTAAAGATGACGCTGCTGCTCTCGCCCAGCACGGGCAGGAGCTGCTGCACCAGGAAGTATGGCGCACGGACATTGACGGCGAACAGCCTGTCGAAGTCCGCCACGGTCGCGGCTTCGAGGGTGGCCGCCTTCGCCACGCCCGCATTGGCGACGAGGATGTCGAGGCGACCGCCGATCAGGTTGCGCACTTGCGCCGCCAGCAGATGAGCGCCATCCGGCGATTCGAGATCGGCGCCGACCGCATCGGCCTGGCCGCCCTTGGCGCGGATCTCGGCCACGACGGCGTCGGCCTCGGCGGCCGCCCGTCCGTAGTGGACGATCACCCGCGCGCCTTCGGCCGCGAGAGCGAGGGCGGAGGCGCGGCCGATGCCGCGCGAGCCGCCGGTGACGAGAGCGATCTTGCTGGTGAGGTTGGTCATGGAAGTCTCCTGAAGTTCCGATGCGCCGAATATCGAGACCCGTTGGCTCCGCGACCAAGACTTCGTATGCTTAAGCCATACCTTTTAGGCATGGATATCCATGGAACTCCGTCACCTTCGCTACTTCGTCGCGATCGCCGAGGAGGGCAGCCTGACGCTCGCCGCCGAGCGCCGGCTGCACACGGCGCAGCCCTCTCTCAGCCGCCAGATCCGTGATCTCGAGCGGGAAGTGGGTGCGCCCCTGCTGATCCGACAGGCGCGTGGGACCGAGCTCACCGAGGCCGGCCGGGTCTTCCTTGACCATGCCCGAATGGCATTGCTGCAGGTCGAGCAGGCGGGCGAGGCCGCACGCCGGGCGGCGCAACCGGCGAAGCCCGTCTTCGTGCTGGGCTTCCTCACCGGCCAGGAAGTGACATGGCTTCCGCCGGCACTGCAGGTCATGCGGGACGAACTGCCCAGCATCGAAGTCACCCTCGCAAGCCAGACCTCGCCCGAGCTGGCGGGCGCGTTGATGCGCGGGCAAGTGGACCTGGCCTTCCTGAGACGCGACGACCATGCGCCGGGCCTGGTGTTCAGGACGGTCGCCCGCGAGCCGCTGGTTGCCGTGTTGCGCAGCGATCATCGCCTCGCGCGGAGCAAGACGGTGAAGCCTCAGGAACTGCTGGCCGAGACCTTCATCAATCCCACGAGGACGGCCCCCGCGCTCAAGGTCGTGATCGACCGCTACGCCGCGCGGCTGCGGATCGCCCTGTCCTCCGACTACGTGGCCGACAATCTCGCGATGGCGACGTCACTGGTCGCCTCGACCGGCGGCGTCACGCTGCTGCCGCTCTATGCGCAGAACCTGCTGCCGCCCGATGTGGTCATCCGCCCGCTGCAGGGCGAGGCACCGACGATCGAGCTGGCACTGGGCTACAGCCGCACCAATACCTCGCCTCTGCTCAAGCGCTTCCTGTCACGAGTGGATGAGATGATCGAACGCGTATCGAAGAGCCTGCCTCAATCCTTGTAACTCGCTGCCCGCTTCTGCAGGTTCGACATCACTGCCTCGACCTGGTTGGGCGAGCGGATCAGCTTGGCCTGCTCGACCGATTCGGCCATCAGGCCGGTCGCGGCATCGACGACCACGGCGTCGTTCAGGAGCCGCTTGGCGGCGCGGACGGCGTCGGGGCTCTTGTTGGCGATTTCCTTGGCCGTCTCCAGCGCCGCCGCGCGCGGATCGGCGACGAGCCTGGTCACGAAGCCGTACTCCAGCGCCTCGGTGCCGTTGAAGATGCGGCCGGTGTAGGTGAGCTCGCGCACGACATCCTCGCGCGCGAGATGGCGCATGAGCTGGGTGCCGGCGAGGTCGGGCACCAGGCCCCACTTGATCTCCATCACCGAGAAGCGCGTATCGGCCGTTGCGTAGCGCATGTCCGCGCCCAGCGCGATCTGGAAGCCGCCGCCGAAGGCCACGCCATGGACGGCCGCGATCACCGGCACCGGGAGCGTGCGCCACGCCCACGCGCATTGCTGCGGATCGTTGGCGATGCCGTGCGTGCGCTTGGCGAGGTCGCGCTCACCCGGCACACCGTCGCCCATGGCGGCGAAGCTCTGCATGTCGAGGCCGGCGCAGAAGGCGCGGCCCTCGCCCGAGAGCACGACGCAGCGCACCCCCTTCATGGTGCGAAGCTTCTCGCCCGCCTCGATGATGCCCTCGAACATCGCCTTGTCGAGCGCGTTCATCTTGTCGGCGCGGATCAGGCGGACGTCGGCGACGCCGTCCTTGAGCTCGATGGAAATCCTGTCCTTCATTTGTCCTTCTCCGCTTTCAGCCATTCGCGCAGGCGGCGCTTCACCTCGTCCGGCGACAGCCGCTCGGGCGGCTTGAGCTTGCCGTCATTCGTCTTGGGCCACATCAGCACGGCAATGGCGCGCTGGATATCGGCGAAGCTCGCCTCGTCGGGCAGGCTGTCGAGCAGCGCCCTCACCTGCTCCTTGTCGCTCTTCCCGGTCATCGCGCCGCCATCTGCCAGACGCCCTGCGCGACATAGACCGCGCCGATCCCCAGGATGACGCGCCGCGTCCAGTAGTAGAACTGCTTGTCGGAGAGCCGGTCGAGCACGCTGCGCGACAGGGTCGTGCCGATCATGGCGAAGACCGCGGCGAAGGCCATGACCAGCCACTGCTCGAGGTCGCGGCCGCCGGGATTGGCGACCAGCGCGCCGAAATAGATCACCTTGGTCAGATGCCCCATGACCTGCGCGCAGGCCTTGGTCGAGACGTTGCTCTGCCGGGTCATGCCGGAGCGCACATAGAAGATGTCGAGGATCGGGCCGGTGACGCCCGACACGAGCTGCAGGGCGCCGCCGATCGCGCCCGCCAGGAAGGCTTGGCCGTGTCGCTCTATGTTGGGCGCGACGCTTTGCGGCACGGAGAGCGCCACGAAGGGCGTCAGTCCCACCGCCATCAGCACGACCCATTTGGGCGGCACGAACGCGAAAGAGGAGAACACGACCAGCGAGAAGAGCGAGCCCAGGCCGAATTCGGCCACGACCCGCCAGTTGATGTGATGGCGCCACAGCCAGGAGCGCCAGCCGTTGGCCGCGATCTGGATCACGCCGTGGAACACCATGGCGACCGGCACCGGCAGCATCAGCAGCAGGAAGCCGATCAGGATCATCCCGCCCGCCATGCCGAAAATGCCGGAGATGAAGGAAGTGACCACGGCCAGAACGGCAAGGCCCGCAAGAACGGGAAACGTGAACATCGCTTGTGGCGTAGCGCAGCGGATAGCGGAACTCAATTGCCATCGCCCAAGACGCCATGGCGGCGATCCACTAGTGTTCTCCGCCATGAACATCCGCGCGTTTGTCCTCGGGCTTCTGGGGGCCGCCCTCGCCCTCCCCGCCCTCAGCATGTCCGCCTGGGCCGAATTCCCCGACCGGCCGATCACCATCCAGGCGCCCTATGCGCCGGGCGGCAATATCGACGTCACCGCGCGCATCATCGCCGACAAGCTGAAGGACGTGCTGGGCATCACCGTGCTGGTCGACAACCGGGCCGGCGCCTCGGGCATGATCGGCTCGGCCTCCGTCGCCCGTTCGGCGCCCGACGGCTACACGCTGCTGGTTTCGGCCAATTCGATGGTCGATGTGCCGGTGATCTACGGCAACGCGCCCTACGACTGGCACACCGCCTTCCAGCCCATCAGCGCCATCCAGTCCGTGCCGGGCGTGATCGTCGTCAACCCCAACTCGCCGATCCACACGCTGGCCGAGCTGATCAAGGCCGGGCGCGACACGCCGGGCAAGGTCACGATCGGGGATTCGGGCGTCGGCACGACCAACCACATCGTGCTCGAGATGCTGAGCGACGCCACCAAGGCCAAGTTCACCATCGTCCACTACAAGGGCGGCGGGCAGGCCTCGATCGACGTGATCGCGGGCCAGGTGACGGGCCAGGTCGACCAGCTCAACGCCTCCATCGGCCATATCCGGGCCGGCAAGCTGCGTGCCTTGGCCGTCACATCGGACGCGCGCGTCCCGGAACTGCCCGACGTGCCCACCGTTAAGGAGTCCGGCGTGCCGGAACTGAAGGACTTCACCTACAACACGATCACGGGCCTGTTCGGACCGGCCAGGATGCCGCCCGAGGTGCTCAAGAAGCTGAACGAGGCGATGGTGAAGGTGCTCAGAGATCCCGCGACGATCAAGCGCTTCGCCGATCTCACGGCGACGGCCAGGCCGTCCACGCCGGAGGAGCTTGCGGCGATGTTCGATCACGAAGACAAGACCGCGGTGCCCCTGATCAAGAAGCTCGGCATCAAATCGGAGTAGAGACCGCATGTCTTGGCTGCCCCCGCCGATCGCGCCGATCGTCCTGCTGCTCTGTTCCAACGTGTTCATGACGTTCGCCTGGTACGGGCATCTCAAATTCACCGACCGGCCGCTCTGGCTGGTGATCGTCGTAAGCTGGGGCATCGCCTTCTTCGAATATTGCCTGGCCGTCCCGGCCAACCGCTGGGGCCATACGGCCTATTCGACCGCCGAGCTCAAGACCATGCAGGAGGTGATCACCCTCACCGTGTTCGTGGCCTTCTCCGTGTTCTATCTCGGCGAGAAGGTCACCCTCAGCATCGGCGTCGGCTTCGCCTTCATCGCCCTCGGCGCCTTCTTTGTCTTCAAGGCACCCCTGGGATGAATGACGGGATGATCGGCCGTCCCGCTGCGTAAGACTGGCGGGGAGCAGACTTTGGGCCGATGACATCCTTCTGGACACGCCAGCGGATCGAAACCGCCTGCCTTGCAGCAGTGCTGCTGATCGCAGCCTGGCTGCGCCTGTGGCGCATCGAGGCCAATGGCTTCGGCACGGAATACTACGCCGCTGGCGTGCGCAGCCTCCTGCAAAGTGGCCGCCTCTTTTTCTTCAATGCCTTCGACCCGGCAGGCTTCGTCTCCCTCGACAAGCCGCCGGTGGCGTTCTGGATCCAGGCGGCCTTCGCCTGGGTGCTGGGTTTCAGCGGCTTCGCCATCCACCTGCCGCAAGCCCTCGCGGGCGTGGGCTCGGTCGCGCTCATGCATCATCTGGTGCGCAGGCCGTTCGGCGCCGCGGCCGGCCTGATTGCAGCGTTCCTGATGGCAATCACCCCCATCGCCGTCGCCATCGACCGCTCCAACAACACCGACTCCTGGCTGGTCTTCTTCCTGCTGCTCGCCGCCTGGGCGGCCTTGCGCGGACGCGGCCTCGCACTGGTGCTGTCGATGGCGCTGCTGGGCGTCGCGTTCAATGTGAAGATGCTGGCTGCCCTGATCGCGGGGCCCGCCCTGCTCGCAGCCTGGCTGCTCTCGGGTCCGCTCGACTGGCGGCGGCGCCTTGGTTGGATGGTCGCAGGCGGAGCGACGCTCGCGGTCGTCAGCCTCTCCTGGGCCGTGGTCTTCGACCTCACGCCCAACGACATGCGGCCCTATGCCGGCAGCACCACGGGCAATTCGATGCTCGAGCTGATCGTGGTGCACAACGGGCTGGAGCGCTTCGTGCGCATCCGTCCGCAACCGGCGCAGATCCAGACTCAGGCGCCGCAGAATCGTGCGCGCTACGAGGCCTTCGACTCGGTGCCCGTGGGACCGTTGCGACTCGCCGCTCCGACGCTTGCCGGCCAGTTCGCATGGCTGTTCCCCTTGGCGGCCCTCGGCCTCGCGCTCGGCCTCAGCCAGGCGCGCGGCCGCGACCGTACACAGGCCTCGCTCGCGCTCTGGGGCATGTGGGCGCTCGCCTACGGCATCGTCTTCAGCGCCGCGGGCGGCATCTTCCATGTCTACTATCTTTCGACCCTGGCGCCGCCCTTCGCCGCGTTGGCCGCGATCGGCTGCGTGCTGCTCTGGCGACACGGCCCCGGTTGGCTGGCGATCGGTCTCGCCCTCGCCGCGCTCTGGCAAGCCTATATCGCCGGCGAAGCGCTGGGCTGGACCTCGACCTGGATCGGCTTCCCGGCGGTCGCCCTGCTGGCCGCGATCGGCACGCTGTGGCGCGGCAAGCGGCCGCCCGCCGCGATCGGCGGCCTTGCGCTGCTGATCCTGCCCGCGGCCTGGGCGCTGAGCGCCGTCTTCATGCCGGGCAACCTGATGCTGCCATCGGCCAGCCTTGCGCGCTGGCTCTGCCTGAACGACGGGCGCGGGCCCCTTCTGTCGCGCAACTTCGCGACGGTGAGCGACGATCCCAAGCTACTCGAGTTCCTGACGCGCAATCGCGGCGAGGCACGCTTCCTGGTCGCGGCACCCAACACGCGCCTGATCGCGCCGCTCATCATCCGCACCGGCCAGCCCGCGCTCGCGGCCGGCGGCTTCTCCGGCAACGATCCGATCCTGACGCCCGAGGCGTTGGCGGCGCTCGTCGCGCGCGGCGAAATCCGCTACGCGCTGCTCGGCAATCGCGGACGCCAGCAGACCGACGCGTTCGCCGCCTGGGTGCGCGCGCACGGCACGAAGGTCGATCCCGCGCTCTGGCTGTCGACACCGCCCGATCCGCGGCGTCTGATCGAACTCTACGAACTCAAGCCGGGCTAGCCCGCGCCCAGCGCGGCCGCCGTTTGGTAGACGATCAGCGCGGCGACATAGGCCAGCGCCAGCATGTAGCCGAAGGTGATCCACATGAACTTCCAGCCGCCGGTCTCGCGCCGGATGACGGCCAAGGTGGACGCGCATTGCGGCGCGAAGACGTACCAGGCAAGCAGGGCCAGCGCGGTGGCGAGGCTCCATTGGCCGGCCAGGGCGTGGCCGATCTGCTCGGCCGCCTCCTTGCCGCCGCTGATCGAATAGATGGTCCCCAGCGAGCCGACCGCGACCTCGCGCGCGGCCATGCCGGGAATCAGCGCGACATTGATCTGCCAGTTGAAGCCCAGCGGCGCCATGACTGGCTGCAGCGCGTGACCGAGCATGGCGGCGATGCTGTAGTTGATCGCGGGTCCCGTCGCGCCCTCCGGCGGCAGCGGGAAGGAGGCGAGCGCCCAGATCAGGATCATCATACTGAGGATCGTGGTGCCCGCGCGCTTGAGGAAGATCATCGCGCGCGTCCACAGGCCCACGGCCAGGCTCTTGGCCTGCGGCAACTTGTAGTCGGGCAATTCGAGCATGAACGGCTCGCCGATCGCCGAGCGCCAGAACAGCCGCTTGATGACGAACGACACGGCGAGCGCGCCGACGATGCCCGTGGCGTAGAGGCCGAACATCACCAACCCCTGCAAGCCCACGAAACCCCAGACCTCGCGATCGGGAATGAAGGCGGAGATGATCAGCGTGTAGACCGGGATGCGCGCCGAACAGGTCATCAGCGGCGCCACGAGGATCGTGGTCAGTCGGTCGCGCCGGTCGTCGATCACGCGCGTGGCCATGATGCCGGGAATGGCGCAGGCGAAGGAGGAGAGCAGCGGGATGAAGGCGCGGCCATGCAGGCCCGCCCCGCCCATGATCTTGTCCATCAGGAAGGCCGCGCGGGCCATGTAGCCCAGGTCTTCGAGCACGAGAATGAAGAAGAACAGGATCAGGATCTGCGGCAGGAAGACGATCACGCTGCCGACGCCTGCGATGACGCCGTCCTTCAGGAAGCTCTGCATCAGGTCCGGCATGGGCAGAGAGCCGACAAAGTCGCCGAGCCAGTCGAAACAGAACTGGATCGCATCCATGGCCGGCTTCGCCCAGGCGAACACCGCCTGGAACATCACGAACAGGAGGGCGAGCAGGATCACGAGACCGGCCACGGGATGCAGCAGGATCCTGTCGGCGCGTGACGTGGCGACATCGGGCGCCGCCGGCATGCGCACGGCGGCCTTGAGCACGCGGTCGGCCTCACGCTGGGCGCCACGCAGGGCGCTGGCGTCGGGCGCCGTCCAGTCGGCGGCCGTTGCCTCGGGCAGATCGGCCAGCCGCCGGTCGAGCTCGGCCAGCAGCTGCTCCGTGCCGCCACGCCGCACGGCGACCGAGCTCACGACCGGCACGCCGAGCTCGCCGGCAAGTCTTTCGAGGTCGATCTCGATGCCGCGCTTTTTCGCGATGTCCATCATGTTGAGCGCGAGCATGACCGGTCGCCCGACATGCTTCAGCTCCAGCACCAGCCTGAGCGCCAGCCTGAGGTTCGTGCTGTCGCCGACACAGACGATGAGGTCCGGCGGCGTCTCGTTCGCGAGCTTGCCCAGCACCGCATCTCGCGTGACTTCCTCGTCCGGCGAGCGTGCCCGAAGCGAGTAGGTGCCCGGCAGGTCGAGCAGCTGGATCGCACGGCCGCCCGGAGTCGACAGACGCCCGAGCTTCTTCTCGACAGTGACGCCGGGATAGTTGGCGACCTTCTGGCGGCTGCCGGTAAGCGCGTTGAAGAGCGCCGTCTTTCCGCAATTGGGATTGCCGACGAGGGCCACGATCGGCGCGAGATCGACGGAGGCATTCATCGCGGCGACACCATGATCGCCATCGCCTCGCGGCGGCGCAGAGCGATCGTCGCCGCCGCCACCCGAACCGCGATCGGATCGCCCCTGAACAGGCCTTGATGCAGCAACTCGACCTCGGCTCCTTCGACGAAGCCCAGCTCCAGCAGCCGGCGCTCCAGCTCAGACGCGGGCAAGCCGGCGCCATGCGCACGGGTCATATCGAGTGCAAGAATGCGGCCGCGAAACCCCACCCGCGCCGTGCCCAATGCTAAAGTAGAACTGTCAGCCATTTGCGAACGCTTCCTAATAGCACCGGAAAGGAGGCATCGCCAGCAGGGGAGGAAGGGGCATGGCTTCAATTGTTCTCGCGCACGGCGCCTGGTCGGCGGCTTGGGCCTGGAGAAAGATGCGGCCGCTCTTTGCGCAGGCCGGGCACCAATTCTTCGCGCCCACCTATACCGGCCTCGGCGAACGCGCCCACCTGGCACGGCCCGACATTGACCTTTCGACCCATGTGCAAGACGTCGCGAACGTCCTCGAATTCGAGGACCTGAGCGACGTCACCCTGCTCGGCCATTCCTATGGTGGCATGGTCGCGACCGGCGTCGCCGACAAGGCGCGCGCTCGCTTGAAGCGCGTCGTCTATATCGACGCCTTCGCGCCCAAGGACGGGCAGAGCCTGTTCGACCTGCTCGGGCCCAAGGGCGAGGCCCATATGCGCGCGGGCGCGGCCAAAGACGGCGATGGCTGGAAGCTGCCGCTCAATCCCATGCCGCCCGACACCGCGCCGGCCGATGCCGCCTGGGCCGTGCCGCGGCGCAGACCGCAGCCGATCAGGACCTTCGAGCAGAAGATCAAGCTCGAGTCGACGGAAGCGCCACCGCCGCGTCACTACATCTATGCGAAGAAGAACGGCCCCGGCGACGTGTTCCGCCAGTTCGGCGACCGCGCCAAGAGCGAGGCCGGCTGGACCTATCACGAGATCGACGCCAGCCATAATCCGCACATCACCTGCCCCGATGTGCTGATGAGCCTGCTGGCCAAGATCATGGCGACATGAGACAAGCAGCCGCGATCATGGAGGACCTCGATGCCCGATAGCCTCTCATCCTCGATCATTCGCAATGTCGCCGAGCTCGAGGCGCTGTATGGCCAGCCGGGCGAGGCGTCGACCGTGAAAGAGGTCGATTACATCACGCCCCATTATCGCGCCTATATCGAGGCCTCGCCCTTCTGCGCGCTGGCGACGTCGGGACCCGAGGGCCTCGATTGCTCGCCGCGCGGCGACAAGCCCGGTTTCGTGCGCATTCACGACGACAAGACGCTGCTGATGCCCGACCGCCGCGGCAACAACCGCGTCGATTCGCTGCGCAACATCGTGCGCGACCCACGGGTGGCGCTGCTGTTCCTGATCCCGGGCCTCGGCAACACGCTGCGGGTCAACGGTCGCGCCCATCTCAGCGTCGAGCCGGCCTTGCTCGAGTCCTTCGCCGTCGAGGAGAAGGCGCCGCGTTCGGTGATCGTGATGACGGTCGAGACGATTTACTTCCAGTGTGCCCGCGCGCTGGTGCGCTCGGAGCTGTGGAATCCCTCGCGTCATGTCGATCCCAGGAGCCTGCCCAGTGCGGGCCAGATCCTGGCGGCACTGAGCCAGGACCGGGTCGGCGGCGAGACCTACGACCGCGAATGGGCCGGCCGCGCGGCCAAGACGATGTGGTGATCCGTCCGCGCACGCCGGCCGACGATGCGGCGATTGCGCGTCTCGTCGACGCGGCCTTCGGCGGGCCGGCTGAGTCCAGATTGATCCAGGCGCTGCGTGACGTTGGCCTCGCCACGATCGAGCTCGTGGCCCAGGCAGACACCCTCACCGGTCACATCCTGTTCAGCCCGCTCGATGTCACGGTCGACGGGCGGCCCGTGAGGACGCTGGCGCTGGCACCGGTCGCGGTCCGGCCGGACTGCCAACAGCGTGGCATCGGCGGCGGGCTCATCCGGCGCGGTCTGGAGGTCGCGCGAACGGAGGCATGGGCTGCCGCGATCGTGCTCGGCGATCCGGCCTACTATCCGCGCTTCGGCTTTTCGGCGGCTTTGACGCGTCATCTGAGAGCGCCGTTCGCGGGCGATGCCTTCATGGCGCTCGCCCTGCAGAGTGGCGCGCTCGACGGCAAAGCTGGACGCGTCGTCTATCCGCCCGCCTTCGATCTCGTCGGCTAAGCCGCCACGACCCGCGGCACGGTCTGCGCCTTCGTCTCCGACAGGGCATCCATGAAGCGCTGGCAATAGACGCTGGCCGTCGTCCGGAAGACCCGCTCCTTCAGCACCGCATGCCGCTCACGGCGCTCGTCGGACGGCATCTCCAGCGCCTGGTGCATGGCATCGGCGATGGCATCGGGATCGAACGGATTGACGATCAGCGCCTCGGCAAGATCCTGCGCCGCCCCCGCGAACTGCGAGAGGATCAGCACGCCCGGATCGTCGTCGGCCTGGGCCGCGACGAATTCCTTGGCGACGAGGTTCATGCCGTCGCGCAGCGGCGTCACGACGCCGATGCGGCCGATGCGATAGAGGCCGGCCAGCGTCGTTCGAGGCGCCGCGCGCGTGGAATAGCGCAGCGGCGTCCAGTCGAACTCCGAGAAGCGGCCGTTGATGCGGCCCGTGAGTCGGTCGAGCTCGGCGCGCAGGCGGCGGTACTCGTCGACCTCCTCGCGCGAGCGCGGGCAGATCTGCAGGAAGTGGACCTTGCGGCGATGCTCGGGATGGCGCTCGAGCAGGCGGGCGTAGGCCTCGAAGCGATGCGGCAGCCCTTTGGAATAGTCCATGCGATCGACGCCGATCGCGAGCGCGCGCCCGGCCAGGCTGCTCGCGAGACGCTGCACCACCTTGTCGCCCACCGCGCGCTCCGCTTCCTGGGCGAACGAGGCGGCGTCGATGCCGATCGGATCGGCGAAGGCTCGTATCGAGCGGCCGTTGAGGCGGATCCATTCGCCGTCGACCGCCGCCCCGAGCAGGCGCTGCGCGCAGTCTCGGAAATCGCGCACATGCTCCTCGGTCTGGAAGCCCACGAGATCGTAGGCGCAAAGGTCGGCCACCATCTCGCGGGCCATCGGCATGGCCTCCAGCATCGAGGGCGGCGCGAAGGGGATATGCAGGAAGAAGCCGAGCGGGCCGCGGAAGTCCCGCCGGCGCAGCATGCGGCCGAGCGGGATCAGGTGATAGTCGTGCGCCCAGACCGTATCGCCGGCCTGCAGCAGCGGCGCCAGCGACGCGGCATAGCTGCGGTTGACCGCGAGATAGTTCTCGTAGTCCTCGCGGCGGAATTGCATCAGGCCGAGCCGGAAATGCAGCAGCGGCCACAGCACGCCGTTGGCGAAGCCGACGTAGAAGCCGCGATAGGCGTCGGGCGCGAGATCGATGGTGGCGTAGGTCACGCCGCGCGATTCGACGATCGCCGGCTGCGAGGAGGGATCGCCCGCCAGCCGTCCGCTCCAGCCGAACCACATCGAGCCGGCCGTCATGAGATCGCGCAGCGCGACGGCAAGGCCGCCCGCGCTCGCGCCGCGCGCCTTCGGGATGGGCACCCGGTTGGAGACGACTACGAGGCGTGCCACAGGCCTTCCTCCCAACTGCGCGACAGGCGCATGGCGGACAGGATCAGCCCGACCTGGCTGTAGGTCTGCGGGAAGTTGCCCCACAGCTCGCCGGTCCTGGGATCGATGTCCTCGGACAGAAGGCCGACGTGATTGCGCCGGCCCAGGACGTTGTTGAACAGCTCGAGCGCCTCCTCGCGGCGGCCCACGCTCACGAGCGCGTCGATGTACCAGAAAGTGCAGAGCAGGAAGGCATTCGATGGCGTGCCGAAATCGTCGGTCTCGACATAGCGCATCACGAAGCCGTTCTTCATCAGCCGCTTGCTTACCACATCGAGCGTGGCGGCGAAGCGCGGATCGTCGGAGCGCAACAGGCCGATCTCCGGAAGCACGAGGCTCGAGGCATCGATCATGTCGCGGTCGAGCACGCCCGACAGCCAGCCCTCCTGCGTGGTCGCCCGCTGCAGCAGTTCCTGCCGCAAGACGCCGGCGCGGGCCAGCCATTCCCTGGATTCGGCGTCGATCCCCACGCGGCGGGCGATCATGCCCAGCCGGTGCTGGGCCGCCCAACACATCGCCGCTGAAAAGGTGTGGATCTCGGCGCGCTCACGGTACTCCCAGAGTCCGGCATCGGGAGTCAACGCCGCCCTGTTGGCTTCGTTCCCCACCACGCAGAGCTGGCGATAGAGCTCCACGTCGCCATGTCGCGGCAGGCGCTCGTCCCAGAACATCTGCGCCGCCGTCATCACCATCGAGCCGTAGGTGTCGTTCTGCGTCTGGTTCACGGCGGCATTGCCGATGCGCACGGGACCGTAGCCGCGATAACCGGGCAGCGTGTCGACGACGCGCTCGACGGTGTCATTGCCCGGCGCGATCGGGAAGAGCGGCGCGATCTGGTCGACCTCGCCGCGCGAGCTGCCGGCCTCGACCACGTTGACGATGAAGCGCACGAAGCCTTCCATCGTCTTGGTCGCGGACAGGCGGTTGAGCGCGTTGACGGTGAAGAAGGCGTCGCGCAGCCACGAGTAGCGATAGTCCCAGTTGCGCGGCGTGTCGGCCGCCTCCGGCACCGACGTCGTGAGCGCCGCCAGAACGGCGCCCGTGTCCTCGAAGCTGCAGAGCTTCAGCGTGATGGCGGCGCGGATGACCGCCGCCTGCCAGTCGAACGGGATGTTGAGATCGCGCACCCAGGTCTGCCAGTAGGCGACCGTCTCGGCGAGAAAGGAGCGGCCGAGCGTGTCGGGCGCCTCGGGAATGTTCTCGTCGGCGCCGACGAACAGGGTGATCGGCCGGTCGAGCCCGAACTCGGTTTCGTGCAGGATGGACGTCACCGAGCCGTCGGTCGTGAGGCGCAGCACGGCGGTATCGGCGAAAAAGCGCACGTGGTTGCTGCCGCTGGTGAGCTGCGGCTTCAGCGCGCCGTAGTTGAAGGTCGGGCGCACGCGCAGCGTCACGCGTGGACGGCCCGACACCGGCTCCAGGCGGCGCACCATCATCGGCGGACGGAACATCCGGCCGAAGCGCCGGAAGCGCGGCGCGAAGTCGATGATGCGCATCACGCCGCCGGCGCCTTCGATGGTCGTCTCGAGCACCGCCGTGTTGGGCAGATAGCGCTGCTGGCGGTCCCGCGCGCCCGCGACGGCCGCTTCCATGAAGCCGCGGGCGGGCTCCGTGCCGCCCAGCAGTGCGTTGAACACCGGATCGCCGTCGAGGCGGCCGAGCCCATGCCACACATGCCGGCCGTTCAGGTCGATGAGGCTTGCGATGGCGCAATTGCCGATCACGCCGAGGTCGAGCGTGCTCATGGCGAGATCCCCGTCGGAGCCGATCGGGGCACGCGGCCTTCCAGGCGCTCCGATCCCTGCGCCAGCCAGGCACGCACCTGGGCGGGGTCGCCGCCGAAGACGTCGGCAACGCGCAGGCCAAGACCGCCGAAGGAGCGCGCCATGCTCATGCCTGCCTCGTCGGTGAAATCGTCGCCGACGAAGATCGGCCGACGGCCGTGAAAGGGCGCGTGCGCCATCAGCCGCTCGACGGCATGACCCTTCGAGACCGAACGCAGGCCGATCTCGACCGCCTCACGCGCCGGGATCAGGCGGAACCAGGGATGGTCGGCCGCCACCAGCGCGCGGGCGAGACGCCACACGGCCTCGCCGTGCTCGGGCGCCAGTCGATAATGCAGGGTCACGCCGTGCGGCTTGGGTTCGAGCCGCACGCCCGGCCAGTGCTGGATCGCCTCGTCGAGCGCGAGGCGCCAGTCTTCGGGCACGGCGATGCCGATGGGCAGCTCCTCGAGGGTGCCGTCATCGTAGCGCAGCGACACGCCATGCTCGCCGGCCGAGCTCGCCCGATAAGGCGCCAGCAGGCGATCGGTCTCGACGATGGGCCGGCCGCTCACGATGGCGACGGCGCCGTCGAGCTGGCGATGAAGCTGGAAGAGCAGATCGGGAAGGCTGTCCGGCACCACGACCAGATCCGGCGCCGCTGCGATCTCGACCAGGGTCCCGTCGAAGTCGAGAAACAAGGCCGATGTCCGTTCGAGTTGCGGCGGTGTCACCTCGGAGCCCCTCTCGCCGTGATCAGACGTCCGGGTGCGACGGGGACTCGGACACGAATACGCCGCCCGCGGCCGTCCTCACCCAACGGCTGCGCCTGCGCGCACTGAAAACGCTTCAAGGTGCAGAAAGGTTGCGGCCAAAAAGTGGCGGCGGACCGATTTTCTCAGGCTCAGCGCAGCGAACCCATCTTCCGCCAGAACGGCTGGCCCGACTCGTAGGCCGCAGCCGCCGACGAAATGCCGCAGTCGCGCAAGGTGCGGGCATCGATATGGGCCAGGCAACGCCGTGCCTCGATGCGCTGTCGCCACAGGGCCCAGGTGAAGGCGAGCCGCTGAAGGAGTGACGGACGAACCTGGCCGGCGGGCGTGACGAACAGATCCGGCTGGTCGGCGAATGGATGGCGGGACTGGAAGCTCATTTTCTCCTCCTCCGGGCGGTCGTCCCGAAGATGGTCCCGAGGAGGCAGGCCCTCAATTACACCGCAGGTAATCGGACACGAGACATGCTCATGCCGCACCCCGAAAAACTAATTCGTTTCCGGGGCATGCTAAGGTCCGCGAGATCGAGGAGTACCGCCCATGCTGCCCTGCCAACGCGCGCTGTTCGACATGCCGCGCGACGTCTGCTTCTTCAATGCCGCGACCTGGGGGCCGCTGCCGCTCGCTTCGCAGGAAGCGGGCCGCGCCGCGGTCGGACGCAAGGGGCAGCCGTGGAAGCTCGATGGCGCCTTCTTCAACAGCCAGTACGAGCGCGCGCGCAAGGCGGCGGCGGCATTGATCGGCGCCTCGCCGGACGACGTGGCGCTGATCTCCTCGGTCGGTTACGGCGTGTCGACGGCGGGCAAGGTGCTGCCGGTCGCGCGCGGCAGCCGCGTCATCGTGCTGCAGGACGACCACACCTCGCCGCGGCTGGAATGGATCGGCCGCAGCGAACAAGGCGGTTTCACGATCGACACGGTGGCACAGCCGGCCGACGGCGACTGGACCTCGGCCGTGCTCGCGACCATCGCGAAGAAGGGCGCGGCCCCCGTGGCGCTTGCCTCGATCTCCTCGGTGCACTGGTCCGACGGCGGAGCGCTCGACATGCCGCGCATCGCGGCCGCGCTGAAGGCCGTCGGCGCGGCGCTGCTGATCGATGCCACGCATGACGCGGGCGTGCGCAAGATCGACGTGAAGACGCTCGATCCCGACTTCCTGATCTTCCCGACCTACAAGTGGGTTCTAGGACCCTATGGACGCGCCTTCCTGTATGTCGCCAAGCGCTGGCAGAGGGGCGTGCCATTGGAGCAGACCGCCTCGGCGCGCAAGCAGGTCTCGGCCGAGGACACGATCTATTTCCGCGACGCCTCCTATCGCGACGATGCGCGGCGCTACGACATGGGCGAGCGCGACCACTTCATCTCGCTCGAGATGGCGGCGATCGGCATGGAGATGATGGCCAAGTGGGGCAGCGAGCCCATCGTGCAGCGGCTCAGCATGCTGACCGGCAAGCTCGCCGAGGGCCTGGGCAATCTCGGGCTCGGCATTCCCGATCCCAAGCTGCGCGCGCCACATATCCTGAGCGTCGCCTTCCCCAAGGGCATGGCGCCGGACCTGCCCAGGAAGCTCGCCGCCGAGAACGTGCATGCCGCGCCGCGCCTCGGCCGCCTGCGCCTCAGCCCGCACGTCTACAATGACGAGCAGGATGTCGAGCGCTTCGTCGAGGTCTTCCGCAAAGTGGCCTTCTAACCGTGCTGTCGCGCCGATCCCTGCTGGCGGGCGCACCGCTGGCTCTTTCTTCCGTGGCCAGGGCCCAGGGCAAATATCCCGAGCGGCCGATCCGCATCATCGTGCCCTATCCACCCGGCGGCGGTGTCGACCTGACGGCGCGGCTCCTGATGGAACCGCTGGCCAAGGAGCTCGGCCAGACGATCGTGATCGAGAACAAGGGCGGCGCCGGCGGCCTGATCGGCGTCGAGGCCATGTCACATGCCGCGCCCGACGGCTACACGCTCTGCCTCGTCGGCGTCAGCAGCATGAGCGCGGGCCCGCACCTCAGGCCAGGCAAGCTGCCCTTCGATCCCACGGCCTTCGCCCACATCACGCGGCTGGTGCGCATGCCGCTGATCCTGGCCGTGCGCAACGATCTGCCGGCGAAGACGCTGCCCGAGTTCATGGCGTTGGCGAAGACGGGCGAACTGCGCTGGGCATCGGGCGGCATCGGCACCAGCCAGCATCTGGGCGGCGAACTGTTCGTGCAGATGTCGGGGCTCAGGATGCTGCACGTGCCTTACCGCGGCACCGGGCCGGCGCTGGCCGATCTCGCGGCCGGCATCGTCGACGCCTATTTCGGCGATCCCGCGACCCTGGGCGTCATCAAGGGCGGAAAGGCACGCGCCATGGGCGTGAGCTCGCCCCAGCGCTGGTCGGTGCTGCCCGACGCGCCGGCGCTGGCCGAGGCCGTGCCGGGCTACGAGGCCTGGAACTGGTACGGCATCGACGCGCCGCCGGGCACACCTGACCGGATCGTCGATTTCCTCGCCGCCGCGATCCGCAAAATCCTGGCCGATCCAACGGTCAAACAGAAGTACGATGACAACGGGCTGCCGGTGGCGACACTGTCGCGCGCGGACTATGAGGCCTTCATCCGCCGCGATTCCGAGGTCTGGGGCAACGTGATCGCCAAGGGTAATATCAAGATCGACGCGGATTGATCCGCCGATCGGGGATTTTCGGGAGGGGTACCGTGATGCAGCAGACGATGTGCCGTCTCGTGGCGGCAGTCTCGGCAACAGCGCTCTTTGCCGCGATGCCGGCCCAGGCCGAGCCCACCCGCACCGAGATGATCGTCGGCCTGCGCCACAACATCAACGCGGTGCTGTTCACGCCGCAAGGGCCCGGGCCTTTCCCCGGCATCATGTTGCTGCCCACCGCCGATGGCATGAACGTGGCTGACGAGAACTACTGCCGCAAGCTGGCAGAAGCGGGATATGTCTGCCTCGCCCACGATTTCATCCGCACCTACGTCATCGGTGGTTACGACGGTCGTGAGCCGCTCTTAAACAACCGGGCGGAGATCTACCCCGACCTCATTCACGTCGAGCAGCAGATCAAGACTTTGCCGAAGGTGCGGCCCGGCGGCATCGGCACGATCGGTTTCTCGGCCGGCGGCTTCTTTGCGCTCGGCCTGGCCTCGCGACACGCCACGATGGCTGCCGTCTCCTACTATCCGGCGCTGGGCAAAGTGAGCCACACGCCGCGAGAGGTGCGGCTGGAGCACAGCTTTTCCCGGGAAAGCGCGCCGGTGCTGATCTTCCATGGCACGGTCGATCACATTCCCGTGCAAGCCGTACAGAACATCGACCAGGCGATGACCGAGGCCGGCGCGCCCCATGAGCTCAAGATCTACCCCTATGCCGGTCACATCTTCGAACGCGACTTCAGCCAGCCCGGCAACCAGGCCGCGGCAGCGGACGCCTGGATACGCACGCTGGAGTTCTTCAAGCGCCATATGCAATGATAAAAATGGGAGTGAAACAAGATGTGGCAACCGAACCTGCGCTACCCCGATCCGGCGGTGCGCATCCTCGATCCGTCGTTCGCCAAGTATCGCCTGCCGCTTGCTTCCGTCGAGCAGCTCTACACCGGTTGCCGCTGGTCCGAGGGCCCGGTCTATTTCGGCGACGGCCGGTATCTGCTGTGGAGCGACATCCCCAACAACCGCATCCTGCGCTGGGACGAGGAGACCGGCGTCGTCTCGGTGTTCCGCAAGCCGTCGAACAACGCCAACGGCCATACGCGTGACCGCCAGGGCCGGCTGGTCGGCTGCGAGCACGACGCGCGCCGCGTCGTGCGCACCGAATATGATGGCTCGATCACGGTGCTGGCCGACAGGTACAACGGCAAGCCGCTCAATTCGCCCAACGACGTCGTCGTGAAGTCCGACGGCACGGTGTGGTTCACCGATCCGACCTTCGGCATCCTGGGCTACTACGAGGGCCACAAGGAAGAGAGCGAGAACAAGCCCGCCGTCTACCGCTTCGATCCGCGCGACGGCAAGCTCACCATGATGGTCGACACGGTGGACGGTCCCAACGGCCTCGCTTTCTCGCCCGACGAGAAGCTGCTCTACGTCGTGGCCTCGCGTGCCGAGCCGCACCGCACCATCCTCGCCTTCGACGTCCAGAACGACGGCACCAGGCTCGGGTCGGGCAAGGTGCTGATCGACGCCGGGCCCGGCGGCTCGCCCGACGGCTTCCGCGTCGACATCGACGGCAACCTGTGGTGCGGCTGGGGCATGGGCAATGCCGAGCTGGACGGCGTGCGCGTGTTCAACAAGGACGGCAAGCCGATCGGCCATATCGACCTGCCCGAGCGCTGCGCCAACGTCTGTTTCGGCGGGCGCTATCGTAACCGGATTTTCATGGCGGCGAGCCACTCGCTCTACGCCCTCTACGTGAATACGCAGGGCGTCGCCGGCGGCTGATCCATGTCCGGCGTCGATTCGCGCTACGCCTGGTGGCGGCTCGCCGCCAGCGCGGCGCTCAGCATGCTCGGCAGCTTCGGCATGTGGGGCGTGGTGGTGATCTTCCCCGCCCTGCAGGCCGAGTTCGGCGTGTCGCGCGCCGATGTCTCCATCGCCTACTCCACGACCATGCTGGGGTTCGGCCTGGGCGCCATGCTGCTCGGCCGCATGATCGACACCAGGGGCGCCTTCGCGACCATGGTGCTCTCCTCGCTCCTGTTGATCGCTGGCTGCGTTGCCGGCGCGCTGGCGCCGTCGCTCTGGTTCCTGGTAGTCGTGCAGGGCGTGCTGATCGGCTTCGGCTCGGCTGCCGCCTTCATCCCGCTGATGGCCGACATCTCCCACTGGTTCCACAAGCGCCGCGCATTGGCCATGGCGATCTGCGGCGCCGGCAACTATCTGGGCGGCGCGCTGTGGCCCAAGATCATCGACGCGGTGACGGCGGCTTATGACTGGCGCACCGCCTACTTCGCCGTCGCCGCGATCTGTCTCGTCGGCATGCTGCCCTGCTGCCTGTTCCTGCGCGCGCCCTCGCCGGTGCACGCAGGAGCCGGCGGTGCGACGGCCCCCCACTCGGCGCGCGCGCTCGGCCTCTCGCCCGCGGCACTGCAAGTCTGGCTCGCCATCGCCGGCATCGGCTGTTGCGTCGCCATGGCGATGCCACAGGTCCATATCGTCGCCTACTGCGTCGACCTGGGCTACGGCACGTCGCGCGGCGCGGAGATCCTGTCGATCATGACGGCCTGCGGCATCGTGAGCCGCATCGTCTCGGGCGCGATCGCCGACCGTATCGGCGGCATCAAGACACTCCTGCTCGGCACGACCCTGCAGGCCATCTCGCTGCTCGGCTATCTCGTCTCCGACCGGCTGGTCTCGCTCTATCTCGTCTCGGCGCTGTTCGGCCTGGTCCAGGGCGGCATCATCCCGAGCTACGGCGTGATCGTGCGCGAGTACTTTCCGCCCAAGGAGGCGGGCCTGCGCATGGGCCTCACCATCTTCGCCACCATCTTCGGCATGGCGGGCGGCGGCTGGATGGGCGGCAAGCTGTTCGATCTGACCGGCTCCTATCACGCCGCCTTCATCAACGGCATCGTCTGGAATGCGCTGAACGGCGCCATCATCTGGTGGCTGCTGATGCGGCAGAACCGCCGGCTGGTCTACGCGTGAACGCCCCGTCGCTCATCGACTCCGCCTATGCCTGGCGGCGGCTCGCGGCGAGCGTTGCCCTCAGCACCATGGGCGGCATCGGCATGTGGTGCCTGACCGTGGCGCTGCCGGCCGTCCAGACCGATCTCGGCGTCAGCCGCGCCGACATCTCCTTCGCCTATTCCATGAACATGGCGGGCTTCTTCGCGGGCGGCGTCGTGATCGGACGGCTGGTCGACCGGCGCGGCGTCGTCCTGGCGACGCTGGTGAGCGCCCTCGGTCTCGGCGCCGGCTTCGCGCTCGCCCCCACGACCTCCTCGCTTACCCTGTTCGCGGCGGCGCAGGTGCTGATCGGCTTCAGTGCGGCGGCGACCTTCGCGCCGCTGGTCGCCGACATCTCGCACTGGTTCGAGAAGCGCCGCGGCGCCGCGGTCGCCATCGCGGCCTCCGGCAACTATATCGCGGGCGCCGTCTGGCCGCCGATCGTGCAGCTCATGATCGGCGCGTACGGCTGGCGCACCACTTATTTCTCGGCCGCCATCGCCTGCCTGATCGTCATGATCCCGCTCGCCTTCACGCTGAGACGTCGCGCGCCCGACCATGAGGCGGGACAAACGGCGGCCATCGCCCATCTCTCGCGCGAGACGCTCGGGATCTCGCCCAACGCGCTGCAGGCGCTGATCTGCCTGGCGGGCGTCTCCTGCTGCGTCGCCATGTCGATGCCGCAGGTCCACATCGTCGCCTATTGCGCCGATCTGGGCTACGGCGTGGCGCGCGGCGCGGAGATGCTGTCGCTGATGCTGGGTTTCGGCATCGTGAGCCGCGTCGGCTCGGGCTGGCTCGCCGACAAGGTCGGCGGCGCGATGACACTCCTGCTCGGCTCGACCCTGCAGGCGATCGCGCTGGTCTTCTACCTGGTGGCCGACTCGCTCACCTCGCTCTACCTCGCCTCGGCGCTGTTCGGCCTGTTCCAGGGCGGCATCGTGCCCTCCTACGCCATCATCGTGCGCGAGTACTTCCCGGCCAAGGAGGCCGCCACGCGCGTCGGGCTCGCCGTGTCCGCGACCATCGTCGGCATGGCGTTGGGCGGCTGGATGGGCGGCGAGCTGTTCGACATCACCGGCTCCTATCGCGCCGCCTTCATCAATGGTATCGGCTGGAACGTGCTGAACGCCGCGATCGCCTGGTGGCTGCTCAGCCGCCAGACACGTCGGCCCGCCACGGCCTGAGGGGTTCCATGCGTATCACCGCCATCCGCGACATCGTCTCACCGATCCGATCCAGCATCGCGAACGCCTATATCGACTTCAGCCAGATGACCGCCTCGGTCGTGGCCGTCGTCACCGACCTCAGGATCGAGGGCAAGCCGGTGGTCGGCTACGGCTTCAACTCCAACGGCCGCTACGCCCAGCACGGGCTCCTGAACGAGCGCTTCATCAAGCGCCTGTCGGAAGCGAAATCCGACTCGCTGCTCGACGGCGAAGGCCTGCTCGATCCGGCGAAATGCTGGGCGGCGATGATGGCCAACGAGAAGCCCGGCGGCCACGGCGAGCGCTCGGTCGCCGTGGGCGTGCTCGACATGGCGCTGTGGGACGCCGTCGCCAAGGCCAAGAGGGTGCCGCTCTGGAAGCTGCTGGCCGACCGCTACAACGGGGGCCAGCACGACGACAAGGCGTGGGTCTATGCCGCCGGCGGCTACTACTATCCCGGCAAGGACCTCGACGGGCTGCAGGACGAGATGAAGCACTATCTCGGCCTGGGCTATTCCTGCGTGAAGATGAAGGTCGGCGGCGTGCCGCTCGCCGAGGACCTGAAACGAATCGAGGCGGTGTTGAAGATCGTGGGCGCGGGCGATCGGCTGGCCGTCGACGTGAACGGCAAGTTCGACCTGCCGACGGCCATCGCGTTCGGCAAGGCGATCCAGTCCATGGGCTTGCGCTGGTACGAGGAGCCGCTCGATCCGCTCGACTATCTGGCGCACGCCGCACTCGCCACGCAGTACGCCCCGCCGCTCGCCACCGGCGAGAACCTCTTCTCCATGCAGGACGCGCGGAACCTGATCCGCCACGGTGGGCTCCGTCCCGATCGCGACATCCTGCAATTCGATCCGGCCCTGTCCTACGGGTTGGTCGAGTATCTGCGCACGATCGACATGCTGAAGCAGAACGGCTGGTCGCCCCGGCGTTGCGTGCCCCATGGCGGGCACCAGTTCGCGCTCAACATCGCCGTCGGCCTGCAATGCGGCGGCAACGAATCCTATCCGCAGGTCTTCGCGCCCTTCGGCGGCTTCGCCGACGACTGCCCCGTGGTTGACGGCCGGGTCACGATGCCCGACGCGCCGGGCATCGGCTTCGAGCGCAAGGCCGACCTGTGGGCCGTGATGAAGGAGCTGGCCTGAGGCGGCTTCCGATCAGTGCGTGGGCACCGAGTACATCACGCCGCCCTTGCCCCACAGCGCATTGATGCCGCGGCCGAACTTGAGCGGCGAACCGACGCCGAGATTGCGCTCGTAGACGTCGGAATAGTTGCCGACCTGCTTGATCACGTTGTAGGCCCAGGCATCGTCGAGCCCGAGCAGCTTGCCGTCGCCCGGGTCGGTGCCGAGCAGGCGGCGGACTTCCGGATCCTTCGAGTTGCGCTGGTCGTCGACGGTGACCTGCGAGATGCCGCGCTCCTCGGCCGCGATCATGGCGTTCTGCGTCCAGTGGACGATGTCCCACCACTGGTCGTCGCCCGCCTTCACATAGGGACCGAGCGGCTCGCTGGAGATGATTTCCGGCAGCATGATGTAGTTGGCGGCCTTGCCGCTTGCGATGATGGTCGAGGCGAGAATGGTCGCCTCGTGAGTCACCGCCACGCACTTGCCGTCGAAGAAGGCCTTGTACATCTCGTCCTGGTCCTCAAAGCCCTGCGTCTTCAGGGTGAGGCCGCGCAGGGTGAACCAGTTCTCGACATTGGCCTGGTGCGGCGTGTTCTTGGTGAAGCAGATCGTCTGCTTGTCGAGGCCGGCCAGCGCCGCGACGTTCGCCGATCGGGCGACCACGAAGGCCTGGCCGTCGATATAGGTGACGGCCGCGGCACGCACACCCGTGCCGGCCGTGCGATCCATGGTGACGATCGAATGCCGCGACAGCACATCGATCTCGCCCGACTTCAGCACGTCGAAGCGCTTGGCGAAGGGCAGGGTGATGTAGTGAACCTTGGTCGCGTCGCCGAGCGTCGCTGCGGCGATCGCCTTGCAATAGTCGACGTCGAAGCCGACGCGCTCCTTCTTGTCGTTGACGAACGAGAACGGCGGCAGACTGCCGTTCACGCCGCAGGCGAGCTGGCCGCGTTTCTTGACGGCCGCCAACGTGGCCTGCGCCGAGGCCGGTGTACCGTGGAGGGCCAGTACGGCCGACACCACGCAGAATCCCAGGATGCGACTGACGAAGCCCATCTGCCCCTCGCTTGACCCCAAACCTTGCCCGGCCGGAATTTAGAGCAATCTTCAATTCACCTGCAATAACTCAAGCCACGATGCAGATTGCCGCACCTTGGCCGGACGCCGCTATTCCGCCCTCAAAAGCTTCTTTTGCAGCAGCTCCGAGACGTTGGTTTCATCGGATTTGAGCGCCGCCGTGAACTCATCCGGCGTCGAGGGCCGGACCGTGGCCCCCAGCTCCCGCAGGCGGCGATTGGCGTTCTCGTCGTTCAGCCCCGCCACCACACCCTGGTTCAGGCGCTGGACGATCGCCGGCGGCGTCTCCTTGCGGACGAAGACGCCCGCGGTCGTGCCGCCATCGAAGGCCGTGCAGCCGGCATCGGCGAGCGCCGGTACGTGTGGCAGCTCGGGAATGCGCCCGAAGGTGAAGCTCATCAGGGGCCGGAGCTTGCCGGACTTGATGTGCGGCATGGAGCTGGTGATCTGGTCGGCGATGCAGTCGATCGTGCCCGCCAGCAGGTCGTTGATGCCGGGTCCTGAGCCGCGATAGGGGATGATGTTGAATTTCAGTCCCTGGTTCAGCTGCAGGCGGAGGATGGCGACGTGGTTGGTCGTGCCGTTGCCGGAATGGCCGATGCTGACCGCGCCCGGCTTGGCCTTCGCCTCGGCGAGCAGCGACTGGATGTCCTTGAAGCGGCTTTCCGCCCGCGCCACGATCAAGGTCGGGACGGTCGTCAGGATGCTGACGGGCGCCAGCGCACCCAGCATGGGCTCCTTGCCCGCCAGGATCGGCGCTACATAGCTGACGCTGAAGCTCGCCATCACGATGGTGTAGCCGTCGGCCGGCGCATTGACCGTGGCTTCGAGGCCCACCACGCCGCCCGCGCCCGGACGATTGTCTACGATGATCGACTGGCCGAGCGCGCGGCCCATCGGCTCGCCGACCAGCCGCGCCGTGACATCGTAGTTGCCGGCCGGCGCGAAGGGCACGACCCAGCGGATCGGCTTGGAGGGAAAGGTGTCGGCACGGGCGGTGTCGAACCGCGCCGCTCCGAGCGCCAGCGCGCCGGCACCGAGGAATTTCCGTCTTTGCAAGTTCGCCCTCCCTGAACGCTTGCTTTGAGTATCGACAACGACAAAAAAGCCCGTCAACGATCGAATGCACCATGCCTGAACATCAAACACCGCTGATCGCGACCATCGCCGCGGGCCTGATGCTGGCCTATCTGCTGGGCCTGCTGGCCCAGCGCCTGCGCGTCCAGCCCCTGGTCGGCTATATCTGCGCCGGCGTCCTGGTCGGGCCGTTCACGCCCGGCTTCACCGCCGATTCCGCTCTTGCGGGCGAGCTCGCGGAAATCGGCGTGATCCTGCTGATGTTCGGCGTCGGGCTGCATTTCTCGCTGAAGGACCTGATGTCCGTGGCCAGGATCGCGGTACCGGGCGCCGTCGTGCAGATCGCGCTCGCCACGTTGATGGGTGCGGGCCTTGGCCATTTCCTCGGCTGGTCGTGGCAGGCGGGCTTCGTGTTTGGCCTCGCGCTGTCCGTTGCCAGCACCGTGGTCATGATCCGCGCCCTGCAGGAGCGCCACGTGCTCGACACCGAACGCGGCCGCGTAGCCGTCGGCTGGCTGGTCGTCGAGGACCTGGTGATGGTGCTGGCGCTGGTTCTGCTGCCGGCCGCGGCGCTGATCACGTCGAACGGCAATGTGCCGCTCTCCCGCATGGTCTTCTCCCTGCTGGTGACGCTCGCCAAGGTATCGATCTTCGTCGCCGTCATGCTGCTGGTCGGCCGGCGCGTCATCCCCTGGCTGATGCATCACACAGCGCGCACGGGATCGCGCGAGCTGTTCCGGCTCGCCGTCTACGCCATCGCCATCGGCGTCGCCTTCGGGGCGGCCAAGCTGTTCGACGTCTCGTTCGCGCTGGGCGCCTTCTTCGCCGGCATGGTGATGGGCGAGAGCGAGCTCAGCCAGCAGGCGACCGAGGAGGCCATCCCGCTGCGCGACGCCTTCGCCGTGCTGTTCTTCGTCTCGGTCGGCATGCTGCTCAATCCGGCGGTGTTCGTCGACGCGCCGCTGGCGCTGCTCGCGACCGTCGCCATCATCATCGTCGGCAAGGCTGCTGTCGCCTGGGCCATCATGCGCGTCTTCCGCCGCCCCAATGGCGATGCGCTCACGGTCGCGGCCAGCCTGGGCCAGATCGGCGAGTTCTCCTTCATCCTGATCGGGCTCGCCAGCGAGCTCGAGCTGGTGCCGGCCGCCGCGCGCGACCTCGTGCTGGCGGGCGCGATCCTCTCCATCCTGCTCAATCCGCTGGTCTTCGCTGCCCTCGTGCGCAAGCCCACGGCCGACGAGAGCGCATCGGGCCGCGCCAGCCAGCCGCGCGGCCATGACGTGCTGGTGGGCTACGGCCGCGTCGGCTCCGTGATCGGCGCGGCGCTCGTGGCCGCCGGCAACCGGCTGATCGTGTTCGAAGTCGACGACGAGCGCCTCGACGAGGCGCGGCGCGCGGGTGCCGAGACGGTCCCGGGCAATGCCGCCGATCCCGACGTGCTGGCGAACGCCGACCTTGCCGGCGCCCGGCGCCTTTTCGTCACCCTTCCCGAGCCCTTCGAGGCGGGTCAAGTGGTCGACCAGGCGCGCAAGGCCAATCCCGCGCTCGATATCCTGGCGCGCGCCCATTCGGACGCCGCCATCGAGCATCTCACCGGGCTCGGCGCCAGCCTGGTGGTGTCGGGCGAGCGCGAGATCGCCGAGCGCATGCTGGACCGCATGCGCTCGAAGCCGTCAGCCTAGAGGTAGACGGCCTTCATCTGCGCCTCGGCATAACGCGTGCCGGCGGCAGCGCCCGGCGGCATGGCCGAGGAAAGCTGCGCCACTTCCGCCGAGGTCAGGACGACATCGAGTGCGCCGAGATTCTCGTCGACGCGCGCGACCTGCTTGGTGCCCGGGATCGGCACGATGTCGATACCCTGCGCCAACACCCAGGCGAGCGCCACCTGGCCCGGCGTGCAGCCGCGAGCCTTGGCGAGCGCCTCGACCTTGGAGGCGAGCTTGAGATTGCGCTCTAAGTTCTCGGCGGCGAAGCGCGGATGGCGGCCACGGCCGTCGCCCGAGGGGATGTCGGAAGCCTGGCGCACCGAGCCGGTCAACAGGCTGCGGCCGAGCGGCGAATAGGCGATGTAGGAGATGCCGAGCGGCCGCGTGGTGGCGAGCGTCTCCTCGGCCTCCTTGCGGTAGAGCAGCGAATACTCGCTCTGGACGGCGGCGATCGGATGGGTCTTGTGGGCGCGCTTGATGGTCTCGGGCTTGGCTTCGCTGAGCCCCAGCGCCTTCACCTTGCCCGCCTTCACGAGTTCGCCCATGGCGCCGACCGTCTCCTCGATCGGCACCGAGGGATCGACGCGGTGCTGGAAGTAGAGATCGATCACGTCGACGCCCAGCCGCTTGAGGCTCGCCTCGCAGGCCTGCTTCACATATTCCGGCCGGCCGTTGACGCCGTTCGCGCCGCCCGGCTGCTGCGTCTGGCCGAACTTGGTTGCCAGCACGACCTTGCCGCGATAGCCGTCGGCGAGTGCCTTGCCGAGCAGGGTCTCGTTGTGACCCCAGCCGTACATGTCCGAGCTGTCGATGAAGGTGACGCCGCGATCGATGGCATGCCGCACGACCTTGATGCCGTCGGCATCCTCGCTCTTGCCGTAGGCGCCGGAGAGCGACATGCAGCCGAGACCGATCGGGAAGACGCGCAGGCCGCTCGCTCCCAGCGCGCGCGGGATCTTGGTGACGGTGACGCTCATGGACGTGTTCCTCGTGTTTTGCGGCCCGGAAGCTAACACAAGGCCGGATCAGGCCACAGCCGCCGCCTTGGCACGTTTCGGTGGGCTGAGGAAAGCGCCCAGCGAGCGCTCGATGGCGGCCCGTTCGAGGCCGTCGACGATGAACACCAGCCGCGAGCGTCGGTCCGCGTCCGGCCAGGCCGTCATGTGGATCGGCGGATGGACCAGGTGCTGCACGCCGTGCACCGCGACCGGCGTCGCGCTCCCTCCCACATTCAGGATGCCCTTCACGCGCAACACCTTCTTGCCGTGGCGATTGAGCAGCATGGTCAGCCAGACGCCGAATCGCGTCCAATCGAGCACGCCCTCGAAAGTGAGCGCGAAGGCCTGGACGGAGCCGTGCCTGCTCTCCGCGACGGCCGGGACGGCCTGCAAGGCCGACCGCGTCCTGTCGTCGAACAACATCGCCGCGCCCACCGTCTGTTCGGGCACGCGCCACAGCGGTGCATCGGGATTGAGGCGGCGCACCTCGTCGAGCAGGGCGTCGGTATCCGGCACGAGATCGGTCTTGGTCAGCACCAGCCGATCCGCGACGGCGACCTGCTTCAGGCTCTCGGGCCGGCCAAGACCGTTCGCCGCATCGATCGTGGTGACCACATTGCCGAGCCGGAAGTGATGGCGGAGCACCGGGTCGGCCTGCACCGTCGACAGGATGGGAAACGGATCCGCAAGCCCTGTGCTCTCGACCACCAGGCGGCGGAAGGCCGGCACCTCCCCGCGCTCGCGCCGCGAGTGAAGCTCCTTGATCGCGGCAGAGAGCTCGCCGCGGATGGTGCAGCAGAGACAACCGGACTGCAGCAGCACCATGGTTTCGTCGATGCGGCCCAGCAAATGATGGTCGAGCCCGACCTCGCCCAACTCATTGATCAGCACGGCCGTGTCGGCAAGCGCAGGATCGGCCAGCAGCCGTTGCAGGAGCGTGGTCTTGCCCGAGCCCAGAAAGCCGGTGATCAGGTTGACGGGCGTGAACTCAACCACCGTCCGCCTCCAGCCGCGCCACCAGCGCCGGATCGAGAGGATCGCACGGCCGGCCGAGCAGTTTCTCGGCCGCACTCCAGAGATGCGTCAGGTTCTCCACCAGCTCGGTCTTGCCGGTCATGGTCGAGAGCACGAAGGACGTGCTTTGCCAGTCCGACAAGGTGAGGCCATAGAAGCCCAGCACGCGCTGGGCGCAGGCGACGCGGTTGATGCGCTCGCGCCGGCGCTGGAGCGAATCGACATTGGGCGTGTAGATGCCGGGCCGCGCGGCGGCGTCGGTCCAGTCGCCGCCGCCGCCCAGCACGCCACACAGGGCGCACATCGCTACTTCTTGCGCGGGAAGCGGCGCGCGAAGTCGTCGGCCATCTCGTTCATGGTGACGAACTTCACGCCGGGATGGCCCTTCATGTAATCGTAGAGCCGCTCCAGCATCATCAGCACGTGCGGCCGGCCCGAGACGTCGGGATGGATGGTCATGGGGAACACCGCGTAGTCGTACTCGCGATAGACCCAGTCGAACTGGTCGCGCCACATCTGCTCGATGTCGCGCGGATTGACGAAGCCGTGGCTGTTCGGCGACTTCTTGATGAACATCATCGGCGGCAGGTCGTCGAGATACCAGCTTGCCGGAATCTCGATCAGGTCGGTTTCATGGCCGCGCTTCAGCGGCACCATCCACTCGCGCGGTTTCTGGGCATAGTCGATCTTGGTCCAGCTGTCGCCCACGCGCACATAGTAGGGCGTGTGGTCGTTGTGCATCAGCGAATGGTCGTACTTGATGCCGCGCTCGAGCAGCAGCTCGTTGGTGACGGTCGAGAATTCCCACCAGGGCGCGACATAGCCCGTGGGCCGCTTGCCCGAGAGCTTGGTCACGAGATCGATGCACTTGTCGAGGATCTCGATCTCCTGCTCGCGCGTCATGGCGATCGGGTTCTCGTGACTGTAGCCGTGGATGCCGATCTCGTGGCCGGCATCGGCCACCGCTTTCATCTCCTTGGGGAAGGTCTCGATCGAATGACCGGGAATGAACCAGGTCGTCTTGATGCCGAGCCGCTCGAACATCCTGAGCAGGCGGGGACTGCCGACCTCGCCCGCGAACAGGCCGCGCGAGATATCGTCAGGCGAATCTTCGCCGCCATAGCTGCCCAGCCAACCGGCCACCGCATCCACATCGATGCCGAAGCCACAGAGAATTTCCTTTGCCACCGTCTTCGCTCCTCCTGCTTTCAACGCAGGCGCGAGACAGCAAAAAGCGTTCCGG